>JACRCU010000090.1 GCA_016218865.1 Deltaproteobacteria bacterium
CGACGGCTGCGATCCCAAGACCGGCTGCACCGGCGCCGCCAACACCGCCCCGTGCGACGACGGCAACACCTGCACCACCAAAGACATTTGCAGCGCCGGCATCTGCAAAGGCAACTTGGGCGCCTGCAACGACAACAACCCCTGCACGGACGAGAGCTGCCCCAGCGGGACCTGCGTTCACACCGCCAACACCGCGCCGTGCAACGACAGCAACGCGTGCACCAGCGGCGACGTCTGCAAGGCCGGCGTCTGCGGCGGCCCGGGCAAGCTGGACTGCGACGACACGAACCTCTGCACCGACGCCAGCTGCGACGCCGGCAGCGGCTGCGTGCACGTCGCCAACGCCGCCCAATGCGACGACGGCAACCCCTGCACCGCGGGCGACGCGTGCGTGGCGGGCAGCTGCGCGGGCAACAAAGTCGACTGCGACGACACCAATCCTTGTACCGACGACAGTTGCGCCCCCAAGCAGGGCTGCGTCAACGCCGCCAACGCCGCCACCTGCACCGACGGCAACCCGTGCACCAGCGGCGACGCCTGCCAGGCCGGCAAGTGCGGTCCCGGCAAAGCAAAATCCTGCGACGACAACAACGTCTGCACCCAGGACAGCTGCCTGACCAGCACCGGCCAGTGCCAGAACCTGGACACCAGCGGGCAGGACTGCGACGACAAGAACGCCTGCACCGACGACGTCTGCCATCCAGTCCTGGGCTGCGGCCACGCCAACACCACCGCCAAGTGCAGCGACGGCGACCCGTGCACCACCCAGGACCAGTGCAGCTCTGGGAAATGCCAGGGGTTCGCCGCCGTGAACTGCGACGACGGCAAGCCCTGCACGGACGACAGCTGCGACAGCCAGAAGGGCTGCGTCAACGCCCTGAACAGCGCCCTCTGCAACGACGGCGTCGAGTGCACCGTCGACGACGCGTGCAGCGGCGGCCTGTGCAAGGGCACCCTGAACTGTAGCGACGGCCAACCGTGCACACTGGACAGCTGCAACTACACCACCGGCAAGTGCAATCACGCGAGCCAGTCCGGCACCTGCGACGACGGCGACAAGTGCACCCTGGGCGACACCTGCCAGAGCGGCCAATGCCTGCCGGCCGAGGTCAAGGTCTGCGACGACGGCAACGTCTGCACCGACGACAGCTGCGACAGCGCCAAGGGCTGCGTGACCAAGCCCAACACCGCAACCTGCAACGCCATGGCGTGCACCTGGGGCGATGCGTGCAGCGGCGGCAAGTGCGTCTCGACCGGCATCCCGCGGCTCTACGACCTGGCCTGGAGCAGCGGCAGCACCTCGATCGACACCGCCTGGGCCAGCACACCCACCAGCGACGGCGGACACCTGGTCGGCGGCCTGTCGCAGTACGCCTGCTCTGGCTGCGCCGACCTGTTCGTGCAGCGCTGGGACGCCAGCGGCAAACTGGTATGGACCACCAAGTTCGTCTGGAGCGGCGACTTCAAGGGCTTGGGCTTCTTGCCCGACGCCGACGGCAGCTCGCTGTTCCTGCGCGCCTGGAGCGGCAGCGTCTGGGTGACCAAGCTCGACAGCGCCGGCAAGGAACTCTGGACCAAGCACACGTTTTTTGGCAACCAACCCGGGCCCCTCGTCATGGCCCAAGGGCTGGGCCCGGCCAGCGGCACCGCTTTTGGCTGCGGGCTGTTCTACTCGGGCTGGAACGTCTTGTACGCCACACTGCAGGCCTACGACCGCGACACCGGCGCAGTCAAGTGGACGCAAAACCTTCTGGAGGACCTTGAGTTGCGCTGCCTGGACCTCGCTCCGCAGCCCGATGGCTCGGTGGTGTGGGTCGGCTATGCCAACGCGCCGGTGCCCGCCCCCAGCCAGACCGGCAAACCGGCGCCCAAGCCGCTGGGCAAAAGCGACGTCCTGCTGGTCCACATCACCGCCGACGGCACCTACGACCAGCAGTGGCGCTTCGGCGGCAGCGAGGACGACAGCGGCAACGCCATCGCCGCCGTGTCGGGCGGCCACGTCATCGTCGGCACCACCAAGTCGGCGGGGGCGGGCGACAGCGACATCTGGGTGCTCAAGGTCGGCAGCGACGGCACCCAGAAGTGGCAGCTGACCCTGGGCGGGCCCGAGGCCGACCAAGGCCGCGACGTGGCGGTCCTGGCCGACGGCTCGCTGCTGGTGCTGGGCACGACGACGGCGAGCGGCGTGACCGCGCCCCTGCTCGCCCAAATCCGCAGCGACGGCAAGGTGATGTGGCAGCGCAAGCTGGACCCGGGCGCCTCGGGCTCGGACCTGAAGACCCTGGCCCTGCAGGCCGACGGCGGCGCGACGCTGGTCGGCACCCGCACCACCAGCAGCGCCCCCATGGGCGGCCTGTGGCTGACGCGCGTGGATGCGTGGGGCGAGTCGAGCTGCGCCAACGCCGGCACGTGCGCCGACTGGACGCCCGCCAGCTGCGACGAAGGCAACCCGTGCACCCTAGAGTGGTCGTGCGACCCCAGCCAAGGCTGCGATCACACCCCGAGCACCGAGGCGTGCGACGACGCCGATCCCTGCACCAGCGCCAGCACCTGCCAAAGTGGAGCCTGCAAGGCGACCGCGCCGACCATCTGCGACGATCAAAACCCTTGCACCAGCGAAACTTGCGACAACAGCACCCAGCAGGGCTGCGTCTACAAGCAGGTGCCCGACGGGACCCAGTGCGGCGGCGGCAAGAGCTGCAGCGGCGGCAACTGCCAGTAGCGGGCCGCCCTCTTCCCACCGGCACGGCAGGCCGAACCGCGCCGCGTTGACGCCACCCGACGCACGCCGTAGCCTCCCCATCCGGCGGGCCAACCGGCCCAGCGGCCACGAGGTGACGATGTCCCTGTCTCGCTTCCTTATCGCACTCATCGGCGCCGCGACCTGCGCCTGCGCCCCGGTGCACATGGCCGTGCCGCCCGACCTGGCCGCCGGCTCCCACGTATACGAAGTGCAGAACCGCTCGAGCTGGAAGGGTGCGCTGGTCGACGAGAGCTTCAACTTCGGCCCCTACCGCGTCACCAAGATCGACCGCGACTGGACCAGCAGCTCGGGCTGGGGCGTGGGCGCCTACAGCACTTCGGCCGTCAAGACGGGCTACGCCTTCGTGCTGGTCACTCCGGCCGGCGAGCTCGCGGGCCGCTGCGGCGTGGAAGCCGAGAAGAAGGATCTGGAAGTGCTGGGCGGCCACATCTGGAAGCAGCGGACCTCGCTGGCCTGCGCGTGCGGCGCCAACACGAACGGCACCCGCTTCGTCATCAGCAGCGAGAACGGCCGGCCCATGGGCGGCGCGGCCGTGATCGGCGAGAACAACTTGGCGGTGAACCCGATCGATCGCGCCGAGAACGGCGCCCAATTCCAAGAGGGTCTGGGCTGGGAGCTGCGCGGCGTGGGCCCGATCGGCGCCGTCGAGGCCCAGCACCCTGGCCGGTTCTGGCTGGAGAAAGGCCTGGCACCGACCACCGCCCACGACGCGGCGTGCCTGCTGGCCGGCATGGCGCTCTACCAGCCGCCCGAGCAGCACTGAGCGAGCGCGTCAACCCGGCTCGACGGCTCAGGAAGGAAGCGGACCGGGCACCGGCTGAGCGGCGGCCGGCTTGGTTCCGGCCCGGCCGTCCGATCTGCTGCGGCGCGCTGCGTCGGCCCGCTGCAGCACCTGCAAAGCCCGCAGGGTGACCCACTTGGACGGGGCACCCTTCCTCTCGATGTCCACCACGAACTTGCCGTTGAAGGTGTCGGCCAAAAGCCAGCGGCCGTCGGGCTGGCGGGCGCGGCGAACCACGTCGAGCGCATCGTCCATTCGCGGGTCATCGCAGCCAAGATCCTGCAAAATCATCAGCACTTCCAACACGTCGCTCTGGTACATGCGCGGAAACCCCAGGTGGGTCCAGCCGGGCTTGGCCACGTGCTCGGGGGCATGGCTGCGCTTGTGCACATGGTGCAGCAGCATGTACTCGCACCCGGCGGCGATAGTGGCGCGCATCGCCGGCGTGCGCTGCGCGGGTGGCACCTGGGCCAGGGCCTTCAAGCCCTTGACTACGCCCATGAAACAGCTGTGGCGGCCGTAGCAGACCTCGAATTGGACGTAGCGGAAGTCGTCGGGCGGCGCGGTGTCGCCGTCGTCGAAGCGCAGGTAGGTGGCCAGCCAGTCGAGGGCGCGGTCGATTCGCGGATCCCCATAGAACCCAAGCACTTGCATGGCCCACGCCAGGTTACCGGTCAGGCACGGAATGACCATGCTGGGCAACCCGCCGCCGCCGCGCGCCCGCGCCTGCACCGAGAAGCCGCCGGTGTCGGGGTCCTGGCTGTGTGCAAGCAGGAATTCGCCGGCCCGCCGCACCCGCGGATCGTCGCCGCTGGCGCCCAACTCGGCCAGGATCAGCAGCTGCCACACGGTGCCGCAGTACTTGTCGGTGTAGAACGCCTTGGGCTCGACCCAGGAGCCATCGGGGTTTTGCGCGGCCAGAATGGCGGGCACCACACCGCGCTGGGCGATGGCGGCGCGCGCTTCGGCGACCTCGGCGGCGGTGTCGGGCTGGCCCAGCAGGGTCCGCAGGCACTGCCAGCGCACGCCGGGATTGTCGGGCTCCAGCAACCACGCTACTACGGGATCGGCGGCCACAGCCGGGGCTGGATTCATGGCATCCTCCGCGGCCAAGGTAGGCGGCCCAAGGAGGCAAGGCAAGCACTCTCCGGCCCCTGGCTCCCCGCGGCCGAATCCCGGGCGGGCCCGCCGCCGCGCAAACTTGCACAACCCAGCGAATCGGGGGATGGTAGGCCCCGGCGCCGCTGCGCCCCTCCCCGAGCCCGCCATGCGCTTCCCCGGCAAACGCAAGACCAAGCACTACTTCCCGGTGTCGGACCGCGGCCCCGAGTCCCTCCACGAAGAGCGCGAAGAAGCGCACCTATACATCGTGGGCATCGATCAACTGTTGGTCGACATCGAGGCCGAGATCGACGACGGCGAGCTGGCCGCGCTGGGCATCCCCCAAGGCGGCTCGCAAGTGCTGGATACCGAACTGGTCGACCGGCTGTACGCCGACCTCAAGGTGCGCGGCCGCATCGTGGGCGAGTATGCCGGCGGCTCGGTGGGCAATACTCTGCACAACTACTCGGTGCTCGCCGACGACCTGTCGTACCTCATCGGCTCGATCAACCGCACCATCGCGGTCGGCGACTACGCGTTCCACTACATCCGCAACACCAGTTCGCGAGTCAACCTGGCGCACCTGCAGCCGGTCGACGGGCCGATGGGGCGAGCCTTCTGCTTTGTGACTCCCGACCGCGAGCGCAGCTTCGGCATCAGCCGCGGCATCATGGACGAACTGCACCCCGACGCGATTCCCAGCGAGGTGATTGCCGGCGCCTCGGCCCTGGTGCTCACGGCTTACCTGCTGCGCGATCCGCAGGCGCCGATCCACGCCGCCACCCGCCGCGCCATCGACATCGCCAATCAACACCGCGTGCCGGTTGTGCTTTCGCTGGGCACCGAGTGGTTGGTGCGCGAGCAACGCGCGGCCCTGGTCGAGCTGCTGCAGGGCATCGAAATTGGCGTGCTCGCCGGCAATTACGGCGAGCTGTGCGCACTTACGGGTCAGGACGACGCACTCCTGGCCAGCCGCGCGGCTCTGGACTGGGCCGATCTGGTGCTGCTCACCCGCGACAAGCACGGGCTGTACTTGTCTGGCTGGACGGACCCGCCCTACCTGCGCGAGACGCGCGACCCGATTTTGTCCAAAAGTATCGCCGAGTACAACCGCTACGAGTACAGCCGCGCCATGCCGCGCAAGGCCTGTGTGGACCCGCAGCCGGTGTTCTCGCACATCAACCCGTACCACGGCGGGCCCAGCCGCATCCACAACACCAACGGCGCGGGCGACGCGGCCCTGGGGGCGCTGCTGCACGACCTGGTCGCCAACGCCCACCATCGGCGGGTCGCGCCCAATTCACCTAAGCATGTCGCGGAGTTTTTGACCTACTCGTCGATCCACCAGGTCTGCAAATACGCCAACCGGGTCAGCTACGAGGTGCTCCGCAACCACTGCCCGCGCCTGCTGCACGGCCTGCCCGAGCGCGAAGACAGCCTGGAAGAGGCGTATTGGGTGCAGTAGAATGGCCGACATTGCCGGCCCAATTCGGACCGAACCCTGAAGGATTCTCATGCGCATCGCACATCTGCTCCCCGCCTTGGTCCTGACCACCAGCGCCTGCGTCACAGCCAACCAGGGCGGCGGCGGCGGCGGCACGGCCGTCGTTACCTCGGGCGGCGCGGTGGGCAGCACCTGCCCCAAAGAAGACCAGATTGGCTGCGCTCCCGGCGCCACCGGCAAGGTCCGCTGCAAGAATGCCGTGTGGGTCAGCGACGGCGCCTGCAAGACCGGCGAGACCTGCATCGAGACCAAGAGCGGCGACAGCGTCACGGCGACCCAGTGCACCGTGCCGCCCACCGCCCGCGTCGACCGCGCCATCACCTGCGCCAAGGCCAGCCACTGCCTCAGCGGGTCGTTCTCGACCTGCATGAATCCGATGCCGATCGCCGTCGCGCAAAAGATCTCGGCAGTGACCGGACTTGCCGAAGCCAAGCAGCTGCTGTACTACGGCATCGACAGCTACGCCAGCTGCATCAAGGCCGCCAAGGACTGCGCCGCGGTCGAAGCCTGCGTCAAGAGCGGCACCCTCGACTGTAGCGCCAGCCAGGCCACCTGCAACGGCTCCAAGCTGGTCTACTGCGAGGGCAAGACCCCCACCGCCGTCGATTGCGCCGCGGTCGGCCTGCCCTGCGCGACCGTGACCAGCGAAAAAGGCGGGAGCATCGCCGTGTGCGCCAAGACCTCGCCATGCAGCAGCCCCAAGACCCTCAGCTGTTCCGGCGCCATCGCCAAGGCTTGCATGGCCGGCGGCAACGGGCAGAACTTCGCCATCGAGATGAATTGTGGCCTGATCGGCGGGACTTGCGATGCCAACGCGCCCTTCGACGACGACCCCGACGCCTGCGTCATGCCGGGCAACGAGGCCTGCGACGACACCAGCTTCGCCAAAAGCTGCGTCGGCAACGTGGCGAACACGTGCAAGAACGGCAAGGTGGCCAAGCTCGACTGCAGCCTGATCGGCATGACGTGCCAGGCCACTACCGACAGCTCCGGCAAGACCGTCAGCGCCGGATGCAAGCTGCCGGGCAGTTGCCCAACGACATACAGCCCTGTCCCATCCGAAGCTACGACCGTTCAGTTCTGCGAAGGCGGCAGCTACGCCAGCTTCGACTGCGCGCTGGCCGGCATGGAGTACAGCGGCTACGAGTGCCAGTTCCCAGGGGAAGGCGCGCCATAGCCCGCACGCTTGGCCGCCTGTTCCGCTACGGTACCACGGCGATCGGCGCGCCGTAGTAGACCAGAGCCCCCTCGGCAAATGGCGGCGTCATGATGTTGCCGCCCACGGCAAAGACCTCGCCCGTCGGCGCCTTCCACACCCCATGCAAGTCGGCGCCGGCGCCCAGGTTTTGCAGACCCGGGTCGGCCAGCCACTTCCCGTCGCAGCGCCGCCACACCGCGCCGCCAAAGCCCACCGCCGCCGCGCGCCCGTCGGCCGGCACCGACACGCCGTTGAGGCCGGGCGGCTGGCCCTGGAACTTGCCCACCTGCCAGCCCGCTCCCGCGTCTTCCAGCAGCAGCCCCGAGCCGAAACCGCCCACGGCGATGCGGAGTTTCGCGTTGCCGGCCACGGTGAGGATGGTGTCGGTGGCGCCGCTGGCCTGGGCGCTCCAGCCTGCCGGCCCGCGGTGCAGGATCTGGCCGTCGCTGCCCACCACCCACAGCTCGCTGCCGCTGCCCCAGGCCTTGAACCAGGTAGCCTTTTCGCTGAGTTTGCTGTCCAGGCCCGGCGGCATGCCCCAGCCCTTGCCGTCGTAGTGCCAGATGACGCCGCAGCCGACGCCGCCCGCGCAGCCCGCGACGCCGCCCACCGCGTAGACATCGCTGTCGCTTAGGGCAAAGATGCCATAGAGTTGCGTGCTGCTGGGCGCGTGCATCACCGTGAAGCTGTGGTCGGCGTTCTTGCGCACCACCTGGCCGCCGCTGCCCGCCATCCACAGCACGCCCTTGGCCGCACCCGGGCTGACCCACCAGAGCTCGCCGGCAGCGCCCGACTTCAGCCGTGTCCAGGCTTTGCCATCAAAGTGCAGCACTTGCGGGCCCAGGTCGGCGTAGCGCTGGTCGGCGGCGCCCACGGCCCACACATCGGTCCGCGTCGAGCCCCACACGCTGAAGAGCGCGCCCTTGCTCACTTCCGGGTCCAGCAGCACCTGCCACTTGGCGCCTGCGAGCGGCGCATCGGTCTGGCAGATTTCGTGCGAGGGTTCCGCCGGTTGCGATTCACACGCCGCCAGAACGGCGAGAGCCGCGCTCCAACCCAGCCAACGCCCCCAGCCTGCAGCTGCCATCGCGCTCCCTTCACTGCCGCGCCGCCTACTTTGGGGTGATGGCGCGCAACCGCTGATTCCAGGTGTCGGCCACGTAGACGGTGCCGTCGGGGCCCACGCCGATGCCGAACGGCTGGTCGAACTTGGCCTGCTCGGCCGCGCCGCCGTCGCCGGCATAGCCCTGCTTGCCGCACTGGCCGGCAAAAGTCGAGATCTTGCCGTCTTTCACCGCGCGAATGCAGTGGTTGTCCTTGTCGGCGATGAGGAGCGTGCCGTCCGCCAGTTGGTCGACGTCGGTGGGGCCGTTGAGTTGGGCCGCCTTGGCATCGGCGCCGTCGCCCGCAAAGCCGGCGGTGCCGTTGCCGGCGATGGTGTCGATGGTCGGCGGCGCAGCGCTCAGATCCACCATGCGGATGCGGTTGTTGTAGGTGTCGGCGATGTACATCTTGTTCTTGCGAATCACCAGCCGGCTCGCCGGGTACGAGAACTGCAGCTTGGGCCCGGCCAGGTAGGCCGCCAGCGCCGGGCCGCCGTCGCCGCCAAAGCCGCCGCACAGGTCGGGAGCCGGCAGGTTGAGCTTGGCCGGGGTGCCGTCGGGGGCCTTCTTGCAGAAGTCGGGCTGGGTGATGTCGAATTGGCAGACTGCGGTCGTAGACGGCGTAGGCAGATCCACGCCCCAGGGCGCCAGCGGCTCGACGTGGCCGGGCCCGATGCCGCCGTTCTTGCACTGGAAGGTGCCGTAGGTTGCCGCGGGCAGGGCCTTGGCGCCGGGTGCGGGGGTGCCGTCGGCGTTCTGCGGCCACTGGCTGCCGGCGGGGAGCAGCAGCGGCTTGCCGGCCTTGTCCAGCGTATCGGTCACCCAGCGCGAGCCGACCACCGTGGTGATGGTGCCGGTCTTCATGTCGACCTTGCGGATGCGCTGGTTGGACTGGTCGGCGATGTACATGTCGCCGGCGTCGTCGAAATCCAAGGCGCTGGGCAGGTCGAACACGGCCTTGGCCGCCGGGCCGCCGTCGCCACCGAAAGCGCGGCCGCCGGTGCCGGCGAATTCCTCCAGCAGGTTTTTGGTCGGATCGACCTTCTTGATCTTCGAGTTGTGCCAGGCGGCGATCCACAAGACGCCGGCCTTGTCGAAGGTGATGCCGGTGGGGTGATTCAGCGCCGCGTCGGTCGGGATCTCGCCCTTGCCCACGTCGCCGATCTTGCCGCTGCCCACCACGGTCGAGGTCATGCCGGAGCTCGCATCGAGCTTGCGGATGCGGTGGTCGTTCCAGTCGATGTAGTAGATGACGCCGCCGGGCCCAACCACGGCGTCTTGCGGGAAATTCAGGTCGCTTTTCCAGCCGACCACGTCGTCGTCGCCGTAGGCCTGCACGCCCGTGCCCGCCACGGTGGTGATGCAGCCCTTTTGCCCGGCGCACGACTTGGGTTGCACGTAGTTCGCTTTGAGCCCGTGGGCAATGGGCTGGTTCTCAACGCTGGTGCACGCGATGGCAGTGCAGGCAGCCAACAGGGGAAGAGAGACATTTTGCAGGCGCATCATAGACTTTCCTTTGGGCAGCACCAGCCGCCAGCGCAGATTGCGGGTCAGCGGGCGCTACTTGGGCACCACCCGAATGCGCGAGTGGAACATGTCGGCGATGTACAGGTTGCCCGCCTTGTCGAAGGCGATACCCGTGGGTCCGGCCAACCGCGCTTGGAGGGCAGGCTTGCCGTCGCCCACGTCGGTGTCGCCGAAATCGCCTTGCCCGCTGCCGGCTACCGTGCTGATGCGGCCCGTGGTCAGGTCGATGGCGCGGATGCGGTGGTTGCCGGTGTCGGCAAAGTAGAGGCGCCCGTCGGGACCCCAGGCCAGGTCGTGCGGCAGGTTGAGGCGGGCGCTGACCGCCGGGCCGCCGTCGCCAGCGAAGGAGCCCTTGGTGGCGTAGGTGGCGTCTTGCTGGCACTGCAGCGCGTTGCCCTTGTCGTCGGTGCAGCCCGCGGGGCCCGAACCGGCGATGGTCTTGACCGTGCCAGCCTTGAGATCGATGGCGCGGATGCGGTGGTTGCCGGTGTCGGCCACGTACAGGGTCGCATTGTCCGGGCTCAGGGCCAGACCGCCGCCCGGCACCACCGGATTCGAGAATTCGATGAGGTCGAAGAACAGGAACGGCGAGCCCGCCAGCGGCACCGCCGCCGCATCCGAGGCCGGGTCGAAGCCAGACCACTGCTGGGCCGGCGTCTTGGGCTTCTGACCGGCGACCGTCGAGATGGTGCCGTCCTTGGCGATCTTGCGGATCACCCAGTTGCGCGAGTCGATGATGTAGGTGTTGCCGTCGCTGTCCTGCGCCGTTTTCGAGGGTTGGTTGAACTGCGTCGCGGGCGTGACCACCTTGCCGTCGCCGCCGTAGCCCGGGTTGGCACCGCAGTGGGCGTAGACTTTGCGCGCCACCGGGTCCCACACGCGCACGCGGTGGTTGTGCCACGCGGTCAAGACGCCTTCGCACTTGTTGGCCAGGGCCGTGTCGACCGTTGGAAAGAACAAGTCCGAGGGGTGGTTGAGGCGCACCAGCGTGCCCTGGGCGCCGGCGGCGGTCTTGTCGGCCTGGGCGGGATCGCCATCGCCGGGGAAGCCGTCGCCGACCACCGTCTCCAGGGTGTCGTTGGCCAGCACGCGCCGCACCCGGTAATTGTTGAAGTCGATGATGGCCATGCGGCCGTCGCAGTCAAAGGCCATGTCGACCGGCATCGACAACATGCTGTCGCGGCGGTCTAGGCCGTCGCCATTGAAGCCACTGCGGCCGACTCCGGCGTAGGTGCACATCGTGCCGGACTTGCAGGTGGCCTCGACCTTCTGCACTTCGGTGGTACAGCCAACTGCGCATGCAGCAGCGACCAGTGCATGGCAGAGCGCCAGTGTCGGAGCGGAATTGAAACGAAATGGGGCCATGGTGTTGCCATCCTCCAGAGTTGCCGTGCGGCTCAGCGCGCGTGGCCAAACGCCTGGGCCAAGACCTTGCAAGGGCCGTGCCACGCGGCCGGGGGCGGTCGCGGACTGCGTCGCTCTGAGAATTTCCACATAAAGTCATGACCATGAAATCCAACAGGAATATGAATGAAGAGGAAATCCACGCTATTTCGCGGCCACCGGGGCCGATGCCACGAGATGTCGAGGCAGAGCTGTGAACCCGAAGAGGAAATTATGAAGAAGATTAGTATAGTAGCCCACTCAGCGCCCCGGCGGACCTGGGCCGACCCGGCCACTGCCGGCCGTGGCTCGGCGGCGCGCTTGACAGGTGTGGGGGCGGCCGTAGGCTCGCAGAGAGCCGCAGTCGGCCCGGCGCAAGGTCGTGTTGGCCCAAGACGTTGCCCCCCGCAGGAGTCGCATGCCCCAGAACCATCCATTGGCCGTGCTGGCCGCGATCTTGGCCGCGGGCCTGTTGGCGGTCGGCGTGTCGGGCTGCGACGACGGGCACTCCCATGCCACAACTCAGCAAGATATCAGCGATGTGCTGTACGTCGGCGACGCCAACGACGAGGCCTTGACCGAGCTGCTGGCGGCCAAAGCCGTGGTCGGCGCAGGCGCCGTGGTGGACATGCCAGCGGAGGGCACGCAACTGTCCGCCAAGACAGCGCCTACCTTCGCCTGGCACACCGAAGAGCAAGCGCGGCTCTGGCCGAGCCTGCCCCGGCTGGTGGACCGCTGGTTCGGCGTCGCCCCGGCCTACGCTCACGGCGATGCGGTGAACGGTCAGGCCTACTTGCTGGTGGTGTCCACGCCGGCGCAGCCCAAGCTTTTGCGGGTGTTCACCACCCAGAGCAGCTACCAGCCGGCGCCCGCGGCCTGGGCCAAGCTGGTCGCCGCCGGCGGACCCTACACGGCCCTGGTGACCACCGCGCGCTTCGACACCGGTAAAATCACCAGCGACGGCGGTCCCTTTGCTGGCAAGCCGGCGCACTTCGCCGTGGTGCCGTGAAAGGCCGGAACTGGCTGGCCGTGCTGGCGCTCGCCGCATGCGAGCCCGAGACGGCGGAGCCCGCGTGGCAGCTGTACCACGGCGACGCCTACAGCGAGGCACCGGCCGACATCCCGTGGCCGGCGGGCGAGCTGGCCCTGACCTCGGACAGCGGCGCCGACACGCTGACGGCCCTGAATCCGCTCACCGGTCAGCGCCTGGCGGTCGTGCAGGTGGGCCGCGACCCGGTGGCGATCGACGGGCCGCACCACTTGGCCATCGACCGCGCGCGGGGTTACGTGTACGTGGCGCTCAGCTACCCGGCGGCGGCGCTGACGCCGGGGCCCCACGCTGCGCACGGGTCGAGCATTCGCCCGGGCTACGTGCAGAAGCTGCGCTTGAACGATCTGCGCAGCGTCGCCGAGCGCGCCATCGAGGCCAATCCCGGCGACATTGCCCTGTCGGCCGACGGATCGACCCTGGTGATCAGCCACTTCGACCTGGCGACGGCCAGCAAAGTGGGCACGGTGGAGCAGCGGCGCGGACGCCTGACCTGGCTGCCGGCGGCGAACGTGGGTGCGGTGGCGCCCAAGACTGCGCAAGTCTGCATCCTGCCTCACGGTTTGACGGTCGCGGCCGACGGCCGTCGCGCCTGGGTCGCCTGTTATGGCGAAGACGTGGTCGCCGCGGTGGACCTGAGCGTGGCGCCGCCCGCCGTGGTGCGCACCCCGCTGGGACCGGCCGCGCGCAGCGACGGTGCCCCCAGCTACGGCCCCTACAGCCTGGTCGCCGATCCCAGCGGCCAGCGGGCGGCGGTGGGCTGTACCGAGAGCCGCGACCTGCGCTTTTTCGATCTGCAGACGGGCGAGGTGGCCAAGCAGCGCTGGGCCGAGCCGGGCGCCGGCGCGGTGTACTTCGCCGCGTGGTCGGCCGATGGTGCCAAGCTGTGGGTGCCGACCCAGGGGCCGGACGCCATCCACCGCGTCGACGCCGCCACCGCAAAGACTGAGAAGACCAGGACCTTCGTGGCCGGCGAATGCCAGAAACCCCACGAGGTGCAGCGCAGCCAGTCGGGCCTGCTGCTGGTCGTGTGCGAGGGCGACCACCAGGGGCCGGGACAGGTGCTGGCCTTGGATCCGCAGTCGCTGCAGACCCTGTGGAGCGTGCCGACCGGGGCCTATCCCGACCGCGTCGCCCTGGCGGGGCCGCCGTGACGCCTGGGCTCGCCGTCCTGCGCAATCCTGCGCGGGCGTGGCTGCTGGCCGCCTGGGCGCTGGTCCTATCGGCCTGCGCTTGCGAGCCCGTTGCGCCCGGCTCGGCCATGGCCCACGGGCTGTGGCTGCGGGAGCACCCGCAGGCATCGCCTTCGCAAAGCAACTTCTACACTTGCAGTACGTGCCATGCTTTGACGGCGGCCAGCGCGAACGCCCGCATCCTGCCCGGCGCGCCGCTGGCAGGGGCCATCGCCCGGCCGTCGTTCTGGGGCGGGCAAGTGCGCGATCTGCTGCCGGCGATCAACGTGTGTCGGTTCTGGTTCATGGACGCCAAGCAGCCGTGGCTGCCCGAGCAGGCCGAGGCCCGGGCGGTGTGGGCGTGGCTCGAGGTGGCCGCTCCGGCCCTGCCCGAGGCGGTGACTTGGTCGGCGGTCGGCAGTATCAGCGATGTGCCGGCCGGTCAGGCTGCGGCGGGCGCCCAGGTCTACCAGGCGGCGTGCGCGAACTGCCACGGCAAGCTGCACAGCGGCTCCGGGCGGATCTCTAAGCAAGCGCCGATCCTGCCCGAGGAATTTCTGGCGGAGCACCAGGAGTACTCGCCCCAGGATCGGCGGCTGATCGGCATCGAGAAGGTGCGCCACGGGCCGTTCTTGGGCTATGGTGGGCGCATGCCGCCGTTCGCCCGGCAAGTGCTGAGCGACGCGCAGCTGGCCGATCTGCTGGCCTACCTGGGGTTGTGATGGCGAGACGCGGCGGCTGGGCAGCTGTGGCGCGGTCGCGGGCACTGTGGCTCGCGCTGGGCGCGGTGGCCGGGGTGCCGGCGGCGCAAGCCAACGGTCGCTACCCGGCCGCGGGCCTTGTGGCTGCCCATCCCTCCGACGCGAAAATCCTGGCAATTCGCGCCACCTACGGCTTGGTGCTCAGCGAGGACGGCGGCGGCCACTGGCGCTGGCTGTGCGAAGAGGCGGTGCCACTGGCCGGCCAGCTCGACCCGTTCGCGGTATATGCCAGCAACAGCAATCTTCTGGTGACGAGTGCACTTGGCCTGCGCACCGCCCTGCCCGGCACCTGCTCGTGGTCGGGCTGGACCCAGCCGGGTGGCAGCACAACCTATGCCGGCGTCGACATCGCCCGCGACCCGGGCCAAGGGCTGCGGGCGGTGGCGCTGGTCCACGCGCCGGGCCTGGCCGACCGCGTGCAGGAAACCCAAGACGGCGGCGGCACTTGGCAGGCCCTTGGTCAGCCGCTGCCGCCGGGTCACGAGGCGCTGACCCTGGACGTCGCCCCGGGCGGTCGCCTGTACGCGTCGAGCCGGACCACCACAACTGGGCTCCAACACTGGACCTTGCGGAGCGACGACGGCGCCAAGACCTGGCAGGCCCTGCCGTTTGGGCCCACGCCCGCGGACTCGCCGCCGACGGCGATCTGGATTGGCGCGGTGGCGCCCGGCAACAGCCAGCGCCTGTGGTTGCGCGCCCAGGTCGAGGAGGGCGACCAGCTGTGGCAGAGCGACGACGGCGCCCAGACCTGGACCTTGCGCCTGAAGACCCAAGGCAAGCTGCTGGGTTTTGCCGTGTCGCCCGACGGGTCGCAGATCGCCGCGGGGCTGCCCGGCACTGCGGGCGGGCTGTGGCGCGGCGCGGCGGCGGGCGGACCGCTGGACAAGGTGAACGGCACCGGCGTGCGCTGCCTGACCTGGACCGCAGCGGGCCTTTACGTCTGCGCCGACGAGGCCAGCGCCGGCTTCACCCTGGGCCGGTCGACCGACGGCGGCACCACGCTCGCACCTCTGTTTCGGGCGGCCACGCTGACACCGCTGCTCTGCAACAACGCCTCGGCCAACGTGTGCCAGGCCGGTTGGCCCTTCGTACAGTCCCTGCTGGCGGCCCCGGCGACGGCAACGACCGGCGGCCCGACCGCCAAGACGCCCGCGGACGAAGGCTGTCAGGCCGGCCGCCACCCCAGCTGGGGCCCCGGACTCGGGTTGCTGGCGCTGGCGTTACTGGTCCTGCGGCGCCGGCGCGGCCTGGCAACGCGCGGAGTGCTCGCGGCCGCGACGGTGCTGGGGCTGCTGCTGGCCGGCTGCGCGCAGGCAGGGTCTGAAACCCCGGATGATGCCAGCGGGATTTTGGCCGACGGCTGGACCTCCGCGCGGACGGGCCTGGCCAAAGACGTCAGCCAGACCGCGATCGACGCGGCGACCGACCGAACTGCGGCGGTCGATGCCGCCCCCATGGCGGAACCCGCGACCCCGGTTTGCTTTTGGGGTGCTCCGCCAGCGCCCGGCTGGGTCGGCGGCCCGCAAGCTCCAGGCGAGGCATGCCCCGGGATCGCGCCGCCAGCCTGGTTCGACGAGACAAAAGTACCGGCGCCCACACTGGATCTCCAGATCGGCTGGCGCGACGCGGCGGGCACTTGGCACCCGTACCAGGACGGCGATTGGGTGCCGCTCTACATCGGCACGCAAGGCTTCTTTCACATGATGCCCGTGCCAGCGGTGCAACTTCCGGGCGAAACGACGCCGGTCAAGGTCCTGCAAGCCCAGGGAGTGGTCTTCTACGGCTGCAACGACGTCGCGGCCATCGCCCAGTCGCACGTCAAACTCGGCAAGAGCAGCGGCTCAGCTGGCCCGTACACCCTAGTGCCGCCCGCCGAGGTCGTCCTGATATTCGCCGTGAGCCCATCGAAAATCGGCGAATACTGCGGCCTTTGGTACCACGTGCTCTGGCGGGTGCGCATCCCAGGCACCGACAAATGGGGCCAGACCATCCGCCTCTTGCGGACTTACGTGGCGTCACCCAAGCCGCCGTAGCCGCGCACCGGTGGTCTACCGTGCCGCCCCAACCTCGGCCCAGAACCAGCCGCGCAGGTCGCCATCGGCAAAACCTGTAGCTTTGTCGCCGGGATAGGCCTGGGCCAGCTTGGTCTTGACCGGCTCGGGCACGTTCGCCGGATCGCCGTGGCAAGTCAGGCACAGCGGCGCGGCGCCGATGGCGCGCAGGTAACCCTTGCCACCGCTAGGCAGATCGACCTGAGCCAGCTTGGGCCCGGCGGCGACCTTGCGGCGACCTTGCGCCTCGACCCAGCTCTGCGCCCAGGCCGGCGCGGCGTTGGCGGCGTTGCGCAACTGTGCAGACGTGCGGCCGAAGCGCAGGCCGGGGCGCTGCAATTGCTGCGTAATCACAGTGGCTTGGGAGCTACAGACTTCCACGGCCGCCGCCGGTCCGCCCGCCGCCAATTCGGCCTGCAGGCGCTGCTTGAGCTGGCCCTGCAACTGGTCCATGGCCGCCGACACGTCGGCCGGCAGTTCGCTGGCCTCGCGCACGCCGACCGCAGCTTCGGTGGCCACGGGCGCTGCCGCAGCGGGCGGTTCGGCGCCTTTGCCGCAAGCTGCCAGCCCCACCATCGCGCCAAACAGGGCCGTTTGTGCGGCCAGCATCGTCCATCGCATCGTGCTGTCTCCCTTGCGCCAAAAGCAGCGTGTTGGTAGTTGGAGCCTCGCGGGCACCAAAGGTTTCACCGGCCCCAGGTCCCGTGTAAAGATAGGACGCCCAGGGTGTACACGGAGCTGTGCGACGAGCGCGATAGCGGGCGCGCACTTGCGACCCACCCAGCAGGTGTATAGGGCCGTGGAAAATCGTTTCGATCTTCACCGGCCCCTACATGCTGCCCGTGACGACTTTCCAGGCGATGAGCGCCACCGCCATCAGCGTTTCGCCGGCGATGAAGCCCGAGGCGAGCACCACGGTGAAGCGCTCGGCCAGCTTGGGCCAGGCGCGCTGGGCCAGCCACGCCAGACAGGCACCCAGGAACATGGAGAAACTGCTGGAGAAACCCACGGTCATGGCGATGCCGACGCCGGCCACAGAGGGGAAGAACTTGCGCCAGCGCGCCGGCACGAGCACCTCCAGCACCGCCAGCGCCCCACCGATCGCCGCGGCGATCTCGATGGCGGCCAGCTTGTGGGGCTCCAGGCTGCTGACGCCGTTGCTGAGCAGCTCTGCGACCTTGGCCCACACCATCGCTGCCGGCGCCGGCCACTTTTCGCCGCCGAGCTGGTCGGGTTGCACCAGGAAGGTGTAGCCCACCGAGGCGAACACCGCGCCCACCGCCACGCCAAAAGTCTGGGCAATCACTTGGTAACGCGGCCGGGCGCCCACCAGGTAGCCGGCCTTCAAGTCGGTGAGCAGGTCGCCCGCGTGCGAAGCAGCGCCGGCCGTGACGTTGGCGGCCAACAGGTTGGCGTTGACCTGACCGCGCATCACGCCGCCGAACACCAGCTGCGTCACCTTGCCCATCGCGCCCACCGGGTTGGTGTCGGTCTCGCCCACCGAGCGCGCCGCCACGAACGCCAGCGCCATGGACAGCGCCACTGCCAGCGCGCCGAAGTGCGGCGGAATGTCGAACCAGACGTACTGCAGGGCGATGCACACCGCGCCCACCACCACCAGGCCGCTGAAGAACCAGCTGCTCGGCACCTCGACGGCCGCCAGGCGCGGATCGATCGGCTCGGCCGTACCCTGCAGCGTGTGGCGGATACCACGAATCATCTTAGGTAGTTGCAGGACCAGACCGACCAGGTTGTGCGCCACCATCAGCGCCACGCCGGGCCACAGGGTCCAGGCATTGATCGGGCCGTAGGGCAGCGTGTCGTGGCCGCACACCACCCCCGGCGCCAGCTTGCCGCAGGTGATGTAGCCCTGATCCAGCAGCCAGTCGGCCAGGAACCAGCGCGTACTCAGCCCGGCCAAGAACATCCAGAACGTCACACGGATGCCCATGATGGCGCCGGCGGCGATCATGACCAGCGACGGCTCGAGCGCCACCGAACGCAGCGACAGCGCCGGGCCGAAAATCGCGAACTTGTCGGGCAGCCAATGCATGCCTTCGCGCAGCCAGGCGATGAGGCCGCCGATGCCGCCGCCGATGGCCAGGGCGCGCCCCTTGGCGGTGCCTTCGCTGCCCTCGGCGTGCAGGCTGGTCAGCGTCTCGGCGGCGGCCACGCCCGAGGGAAAGCGCAACCGCTCTTGGTTGATGAGCTTTCGCTTGACGGGGATGGCGGCAACGATGCCCAGCAGCGAAATGGCCGCCACCCACACGATGGTCTGGCCCAGGTCCAAGGTAGTCTTGCTCACCAAATAGAGCGCCGGAATCGCCGAGACCAGGCCGGCCGACGACATGTAACCCGCCGCCGACGCTGCGGTTTGCATGGTGTTGTTCTCGAGCAGGGTGAAGTGCTCCAGCTTGAAGACCCGTTCGAGCAGCGTGAACAGCGAAAAGGCCAGCACGGCCGCGGTGATGGCCACGCCCAGGCCCCAGCCGATCTTCAGGCCCACGTACAGGTTCGAGATCGACATCACGCCGCCGATTACGCAGCCGGTGAGGATTGCCCGCACCGTCAGTTGGCGTTGGCGGTCGCCCTGGTAGATGTGATCGAGCCAGTAGCGGTCGTGCTCGGCTACAGGGGCGTCGGCGGCGGGCGCGGGCGGGCGGTCAGCGGGCTCGGTCATGGGGCTCCAAAGGTCTGGGTTGGGGCAGTGAATCGCAGACTCAAGTCGCTGTCACGTACCAGGCGTGCAGGGCCAGGCCGCTCACAGAGAATTCGGCCGGCTCCAGCGCCACTCCGGCCAGCTGCGGCGGCAGGTGCTGGCGCAGGCCGTCGTCGATCAGGGTGTGGTCGGCTTGCGCCAGGTCCTCGCCCAGCTTGCAGGCCACGTTGACGGCGTCGCCGAAGAAGTCGCGGCCCGGCACCACCAGGATGCGCCCCCAGGCGATGCCGATGCTTACGTGGATATCGCGGTCTTCGCTGGTGATGGCGTTGCTGGCGGCGAACGAAGCTTGGATGGCCAGGGCACAGCGCACCGCGTCCTCGGCGCTGGCGAAAATGGCGAAGAGGTTGTCGGCCTCGTACTTGACCACCTCGCCGCGCCAGGCGGCCACCAGCGGCGCCGTGGTCTTTTGCATGCGCCGCACCAGGGCCAGATAGTGGACGATGCCGAAGCGGCGGGTCATGCGCGAAAACCCAGACATGTCCAGGGTCAGCGCGGCGCAGTTGACGCCAAAAGTATCCCAAATGGCCTGCTCGGCGGCCTTGGAGGCATCCCCAGCGTGCAGGTCGTACTCGTCGAGCAGGTGGTAGAGCCGCTGCATGGAACACCTCGCACGCCGCCGCTCGCGGCAGTTGGTTCAGGGGGCGACAGGGCCGCCGCGCCGCCGCGCTACATAGACCGTATGCCGCCGGCCGCCCTTGCCGGGGTGATGGACCTCGATCGCGGCAAAACCGCAAGATTCCAACCGCTTGACAAAGGGCGGGTCAAAGTCCTCGGCCCACACGGTCAAGATGCCGCCGGGCGCGAGCGCAGCGTGGGTGCGGAGCAAGGCGCTGCGGCCCCAGAACGGGTCGTCGGGCTTTTGCGAGGCGGCGTGCGGACCTTCGTACAGGTCGAGCACGATGGCATCCCAGCGCGCGCGCTCGCGGCCGATGAGCGCGGCCACGTCGCCCACGTGCAGCCGGGTGCGCGGATCCGCCAGGGCATCGCCGGTCAGCAGCGCCAGTGGCCCCTGGCACCACTGCACGACCTGGGCGTTCAGCTCGGCCACGGTGACCTCTGCCGAAGGCGGCAGGGCGTCCAGGGCGGCCCGCAGGGTGTAGCCCATCCCCAAACCGCCAATCAACACGCGCGGTTGCTTGGCTGCGGCCAAGGGCTTGCACGCCAGCTCGGCCACCGCCAGCTCCGAGCGGAACGCCGTAGAGCTCATCAGCACGCGGCCACCGACCACGATCACGAAGTCCTTGGGCCCGCGCTGGCGCAGCTCAAGGGCTCCCTCGGGGGTGGGCAAACTCGCAAGAACGGTCCAGGGTTGGGCCACGTACAACTCCCAAGGGGCGCCGCTTGGCCGCAGCGCGCGGAGGCGGAAACTCGCCAAGCGTACTTGGAGCGGGCCGCGCCGCCAACTGGTGGCGAGCGCGCCGGGGTTGCCCGCGGTCGCCCGGCGTGCGCCTCGACGCCACTGCCCTGAAAATCAGCAGGCGGCTCGCGGTGCTAATCCACTTGCCCAAGGGTCGGCCCAAGCTGCGGCACCGCCTCGCCCAGGATGTGCAGGGCGCGGTCGAACTCGAAACCTTCGATGGCGCGCCCGAGATCGTGGCCGTGCGCGGGCAGTGCCGCACTCAGCGTCGGCGCCTCTTGTCGCCAGAGCTGGCGGGCCTCGACCGCGCCCTCGCGCAGCAATTCCGTAAGGTAGACGAAGGCCTCGTGGATTTCGCGCGGGTCATCGGGCCGGACCACGGCGCCGGACACCGACACACCGAGCGGCACTCTGAACCAGAACGTGGCGCCGCGGCCCGGCGTGGACGTGCAGCCGAGCTCGCCGGCCATCAGCGCGGTCAGGCGCTTGCACAGCGCCAGGCCCAGGCCAATGCCGCGGTGGCGTCGGGTCGCGGTGGGATCGCCCTGTTGAAACGGTTGAAAAAGATTAGTGATCTGCTCCGGCGTCAGACCAGGGCCTTGGTCGGCCACCTCAAAGTGCAGGGTGACGGTGTCGCCGACCTGCTCCTGGACTTGGACGCGCACGGACACTTGACCGCCGTCCGAGAACTTCACCGCGTTGTCGACCAGGCTGACCAGCACCTGCTCCAAGCGGAGCGAGTCGCCCACCGCCCGCGCCGGGACGCCGGGAGCCACCTCGCAGTGCAGTGCGATTCCGCGGGCCCGGGTCATTTCGCCCATGCGCCGCGCCACTTGGTCGAGCAGCCGGCCGATGCCAAAGCCCAGCTTGTGCAGCTCCAGGCGGCCAGCCTCCAGCTTGGCGAAGTCGAGCACTCCGTTGAAAGTGGCCAACAGTTGGTGCGAGGCGCGGACGATCTTGTCGATGCGGTCCAAGGCGCGCGGGTTGGTCACGTCTTGGTGCAGCAGATTGGCGAAGCCCAGCACCTGGTTCAGCGGCGTGCGGACCTCGTGGCTCATGTTGGCCAGGAATGCGGTCTTGGCGCGGTTGGCGCTCTCGGCATCGTCGCGGGCCGCCGCCAGTTCGCGCGTGCGCTCGATCACCAGCTCGTTCAGATGGTTGCGATGGCTCTCCAGCTCTGCTTCCGCGGCTGTACGGGCGGTGATGTCGGTGAAGATGCCGCACAGGCCCCAGACCTCGCGGCGATCTGCGTCGGCGTAGATCGGCGCCTTGGACTGGATGAAGACGCGGCGCTGCCCGGTGTCGTCGGCGGATTCCACTTCGGTCACGCTGGCTTGACCTGCCAGCACGCCGGCGTCGATCTCGGCGTGCTGCGCGGCCGTCTCGGGGGCATACAGGTCCGCGTCGCTGGCGCCCTTGATGGCCGCCGCGCTGCGCTGCAGCAACGACAACGTGGCATCATTGCCGTACACGTAGCGCAGTTGCCGATCCTTGATGAAGACCGGCAGCGGCACCTGATCCAGGGCATCCCGCAGGCGCTGCAGCTCGGCCAGCGCGTCGGCCAGAGCGGCCTCGCTGCGCTCTTTGACCATCAGCAACACGCCAAGGCCGGTCATCACCAAGCCCAGGGTGGTGGCGATGAAGGTTGCCGCCTGCAGCGGGCTCGGCGCCAAGATCGAATTCGCCGAGAACTGGCCCAGCAGCACGGCCGCCGCGCGGGCAAAGCCAAAAGCCACCATCAGCCCCATGCCCGCGCCGACCAGGTACTGGCCGCGGCCGGTGGTTTGGCGGCGCCGCTCCGCCAGGGCCAGCAGAGTCAACAGGGCCAGGCCGCCGTCGATCAAGCCGCAAGCCGCCACGCGCACTTGGAAATTGTCCAGGAACAGCGAAAACAACGCGGCAACGGTCAGCACCGGCGCCCAGGTCCGCACGGGTTGGCGCGGCCGGCCCTGGAACTGCAGGATGCCCTCGTAGAAAAGTGCCAAGGCCGAGGCGAGCGCAATGTTGGCCACGACCACGGACAGAACGTCGCTGGCGCGGCCGCGCAGGCCGATCAGGACGTACGCCACCGTGTGGGCTGCAAGGGCGCACGCCCACAGCCACATGCCGTCGCGGCGCTGGCGATGGGCATTGACGGCAACCGTTGTCGCGAGCGCGGCGTTGACCACCACGGTAACGAGCAGCATCGTCGGAATGTGCGCGTCCATGCCAACATCCCCGCCATGCCGAAAGGCTGGCGGTCAGAGCGCAGGCGACGGCGGACTGGGTCGCTGGCTGCGATCCAGGGGGGTGTCCAACCGGGCGACCTCGCCTCGCACCCTGCCCGGGGAGCAGGTTGAGCAGTGACTTTGCCCCGCGTCAGGCAGCGCGTCAAGTCGACTTGACGGTGCCCCGCGGACAGCGCACAGTGCGGTTGGCGGGGCCCCAAGCCAGGACAGTCTGCCGTTTAGCGCAAGTAGCGGCCCGCGAAACCCTGCGTATGGCCGAGCGGCGCGGCCCTCTTTGTGACTCTCCCATGGCTCGACTCACGCCAAAGCCGTCGCATACGGAGCGGATTCCTGGGCAATCCCCCGGGCCCGGGCCGGACTCCCCGCCGGATTCTCGCCAGTTGCCAGTCGAATCTGCGCAGGCAATCCCGCGCGAATCCAGTGGGGTGCATGGCACGCCCCAGCCGCACCCGCCGCAGCTCGACCCGGTTGCGAGCCGAATTCTGCGGGTCGGCGCGGCGATGTTGGCCGTGGCGGCGGCCGCCCTGGCGCTGGCACTGACCCGGGACCACCCGTGGTGGTCGGTGCGGGTGCTCCTGCACGTGGCGCTGAGTGGCCTGGGCGTGGTGGGGCTGCTGCTGGTGGGCCGCGGCTACGGGCGGTTGGCCGGGCTGTTGCTGGTGGGCGGGTATTGGCTGGGCGTCACGTATGTGGCGACGATCAACGGCGGGCTGCGCGGCCCGAACCTGCTCAACTACCCGCTGGCGCTGGTGTTGTCGGGCTGGCTGCTGGGCTCCAGGCCGACCTTGGCGCTGGCGCTGCTCACGGAGGCGGTGTTCGTGGCCTTCTTGGTCGCCGACAGTCGCGGGCTGCTGCCACCGCCGGACTACTCGAATACAGCGGCCTACTTCGTGTTTCTGACCGCAATCACCTTGGCCACCGCCACGGCCACCATGCTGGCGCGGCGCGGCTATTTGCTGCAGTGGGAGGAGCTGCGGCGGGTGGCGGCCGACCTGGCGACGCGCGAAGAACAACTGAGCCTGCATCGCGACCAGTTGGAGCAGCAAGTGCGCGAGCGGACAGCCGAACTTGCCAGCGCCAAGGAACTCGCCGAGCGCGCCAACCAGGCCAAAAGTCAGTTTCTGGCCAGCATGAGCCACGAGATTCGCACCCCCGTCCAAGCCATCATCGGGACCAGCTACGTGCTGCGGCAGGGCGCCAAGAGCGCCGAACAGGGAGTCATGATCGACAACATCGACCATGCCGCGCGGCACTTGCTCGGCCTGATTCACGATATCTTGGATCTGTCCAAGATCGAGTCGGGCAAGCTGCAGTTGGACAGCGTGACCTTCTCGGTGAGCCAGGTGGTCCAGCAAGTTTGCGCCCTGGTAGCGGATTCGGCGACCGCCAAGGGCTTGAGCTTCGAAGTCGACTGCAGCGGCCTGCCGGCGCGGCTGCGCGGCGACCCCACCCGCCTGCGCCAGGCGCTGCTGAACCTGGCGGCCAACGCGGTCAAGTTCACCGAGCGCGGCCGGGTGTGCTTGCGCGGCTGCTGCGCCGGCGAGCGCGAACACGAGGTGCTGGCGCGCTTCGAGGTCGAGGACACCGGCGTGGGGCTCAGCGAGGAGCAGCGGCAGCGCTTGTTCCGCGAGTTCGAGCAGGCCAGCCAAGAGGTAGCGCGGCAGCACGGCGGCACCGGACTCGGTTTGGCAATCACCAAGAAGCTCGCTGAGTTGATGGGTGGCGAGGTGGGGGTGCGCAGCGAACTCGGCCACGGCAGCACCTTCTGGTTCACTTGCTGGCTGGGCCGCGGCGACCAAGAGGTCGAGCCCGCGGTGCCCGACTCCGGCGGCGCCACCGCCCTGGCCGAAGCCCATCGCGGGGCGCGGGTGCTGCTGGTCGACGACGAGCCGATCAACCAGACCGTGGTGGCGCGGCTGCTGGAGCAAGCCGGAATGGTGGTTGCGACGGCCAAGCACGGCGGCGAGGCCCTAGCGATGTTCGAGGCCGGCGACTACGACTTGGTGTTGATGGACATGCACATGCCGCAAGTGGGCGGCATCGAAGCGACCTACCGCCTGCGCCAGACCGCCAAGGGGCGGGACGTGCCGGTGGTGGCGATGACGGCGAGCGCCTTCGTCGAGGACCGCGAGCAATGCTTGGCCGCCGGCATGAACGACTTCTTGTCCAAGCCGGTCGAGCCGCCGGTGCTGTACGCGACGCTGCAGCGCTGGCTGCCCAAGCGCCCCGAGGCCGACGAACCCGGCTGATGGGCACCCCATCCGTTTCGCGCGGGAGCGGCTTCCCGGGCCCGATCGGCAACTGCCGCGAATCCGGGCCCAGGGAATGGCCAAGGTCTCCGATCCGGATTGGACGGATTGGGCAGGCAGGTCCTCCGGCTCAGTGGGCGTAGCGCGCGGCGGGCGCCGGGTTCGCGGGGGCGGGCAGAAGTCCGGCGTCGGCCAGGTGCACGTGCAAGTCCGCGCCGCTCAAGTGGGTGAGATCGCGAGTGTGCTCGGCGATGTGCAGCCCGCCGATCTGGTCGACCCGCGGCCGCAGCAGGCCCAGCATGCGGGCGTCGGCCACCAAGACCACATCGTGGCACGCGAATTCGCGGCAGTGCTGTTCGAGTTGGTGGGCAATCTGCGCCGCGAAGCGGCGATCCTGCTCGCGCCGCCAGCTGGCGTCCGAGGCATCGTCGTTACGCCCCGGTCCGCCCGCCGCCGCCCGCCGGCCCGCCGCGCCACGGGCCGGCTCGTGGCCCAAGGTGTGGGTGTGCGCCGGGTTGAGCAGGTCGAGGTGCTCGCGAAGCATGCGCGCCGAACCGCGCCGCGGCATCCCGTTGGAATCCAGTGTGAAAAACCGTGCGCGCGCACCATCCGCAACGACGACACCCAACGACAGACGAGTGGGACTTGCCATGGCTACTCCTTGGTTGCTCGGCTGCGGCGCGCGCCGGCCAGCCTGTCCCGGTGCAAAGGACCCTGCAAAATACGCTGAAACGATTGGCATTCCTGCACAAACAGACTGGGCGGCGGCGCGTCAGAGCTGAGGGCAAAGTAGGACGCGAGCCCCCGCCGCAGCCGCTTGGTGACACTGCCGTGACACGTTCCACAGCGAGGCGCCGTCCGGGTGGCCGACCGGCCCGCTTGACACCGGCGGCGGCACATGGCAGCTTATCTCTACTATCCCGATAGGGATATTTAAGAACGAAGGCGGCCGGAAAAAACCATGTTGAAATTCGCCAAATGGTCGGTTGCGGCTCTGCTCAGTTCGCTGGTGTCGGCGCCAGCGGTGGCGTCCGAGCA
>JACRCU010000097.1 GCA_016218865.1 Deltaproteobacteria bacterium
ACCCAGAGGTGCGCGATCTGCCGCCGACCCTGCGGTCGATCTGGCTAGTTTTCCACGTGTTCTTCAACAAGCTGGCGGTTGCGGCCTTTGTCTTGAGCGTGGCCTCGGCCGTGACGCTGCACCGCAAGCTGCGCGGTCAGCGCGGCCCCTGGCTGGACCGCCTGCCGAGTGCCGAGGCGCTGGAGGCCTATTGCGTGCGCTTCGTCGGCTTCGGCTTGGTGTTCTGGGCGACCACTATCGTGGCCGGTGCCATCTGGGCCAACCAGTCGTGGGGCCGCTACTGGGGCTGGGACGTCATCGAGACCTGGTCGCTGATTACCCTGCTGAGCTACGCAACCCTGCTGCACGTCAGCCGCTTTTTTGGCGTCCGCGGCGAGCGCCTGGTGTGGTGGACGTTGGGGTGCTTTGGCGTGTCGGTGCTGACCATCTTCATCCTGCCGTTCGCCATGCCGTCGCTACACGCCGCGTACTTCCAGTAGTCGCGGCCGCCGAGGTCGGCGGAGCGGCCGCGGGCACCATGCCGTCGCGCCTTGACGCTGCCCTGCGGGCGTCCTAACTCCTTGCAGATTGCCTCGCGCCTTATGGAGCTTGCGGGGCGTGCGCCTACCCGGGCCACCGTTGCCTCGACGGCCCGGCGGAGTCTGCGCAAGGAGAGAACATGAAGCCTTCTAGAGGGTTGGGCTTGGTTCTGGCCGCGACCGCCCTGGCCGCGTGCGAGTCTTCGACCACCACCAGCGACGAGCCCCAGACCTGCGTCGCCCTGGCCCAGGAGTTCAAAGTCGACACCACCGTGCCCAAAGGCTGCTACATCGCTGCCAAAACCCCATCCATCGGCGACGGCGCGACCCTGACCTTGGCGGCCGGCGTCACGATCCGCTTCGAGAGTGGCGCCGGGCTCTTCGTCAGCGGCAACCGCGCCTTGATCGCCCAAGGCACCGCCGCCGCGCCGATTCTGCTCACCGGCACGGCCAAGACCCGCGGCGCGTGGAACGGCGTACGCTTCGACGGAACAGGCAGCAAAAGCAGCAGCTTGAGCTATGTCACCGTGGAGTACGCCGGCGCCACCAAAGCCGACACCAACGCCGCCGGCATCAAGGCCACCGCCGACAGCAGCGGGGTGGGTCTGAACCTGCAGCACGTCACGGTGCGCCAGAGCCAGGGCTACGGGCTGTACCTGGTCGGCAGCGCCAAGATCGCCCAGTTCGACCACAATACCTTTACAGCCAATGCCTTGGGTCCGGTCATGGCCGACGTCAACGCCGTGGGCTACTTGGACAGCACCTCGACCTACAAGGGCAACGACCTGGACCGGGTCATGGTCCACACCGGCCACCTGAACCAACACGCCAGCTGGGCCGGCCTGGACGTGCCGTACCTGATGGACGGCCCCACCAACGTGGACACCCCGTGGACCGTGGCGGCGGGCGCAACGCTCATCCTGAGCAAGGACGCGTGGATCTCGGTGAACGGCGACGATGCAGCCCTGAACGCGGTGGGCACGGAAGCCAAGCCGATTCGCTTCACCGGTGCGACGGCCGAGCGCGGCGCGTGGGACTACCTGGTCTTCAACGGCAGCAACCACGCCAACAACCGGCTGGAATGGGTGACCATCGAGTACGGCGGCTCCACTGCCCACGACAAGTTTGGTGCCTGCCTGCGCGCCACCGGCGACAGCCACGGCGTGACCGTACCGATGGTCCACGTCGCCGTGCAGAAGTGCCAGGGCTTTGGCGCAACCTTGACCGGCAGCGCCGCCTTGCCCAGCTTTGCCAACAACTCGTTTACGGGCAACGGCTTGGGCCCCATGCGCATCGGCTCTACCGCGGTGTGGCAGCTGGACACCACCTCGACCTACAGCGGCAACGACAAAGACGAGGTGAGCGTAGACGCCGACTGGATCGACAAGACCAGCAGTTGGCACGACCTGGGCGTGCCGTACCACTTGGACAACAACCTGCAAGTCAACGGCAAGGCCGGCAAGCCGGTGGTGTGGACCATCGATCCCGGGGTGACGCTGATCCTGGATGCCGGCGTGTGGTTCGGCATCGCGGGCGACGACTCGGGCTTGCACGCCGTGGGCACCGCCGCCAAGCCGATCACCTTCACCGGGGCCACCAAGCAGGCCGGATTCTGGAGCGCGCTGCGGTTCGACACCACCAACAACGCCGCGAACGTGCTGGAGTATGCCACCATCGAATACGGCGGCAGCGGCGTCAAGTCGAACATGGACAAGGGCTTGGTGACCGCGCACGCCGACAGTCACGGCGTCACGGTCTCGGTCAAGAACTGCACCCTGCGCCACGGTGCCGGCTACGGTCTGTGGCTGGGCGGATCGGCCAAGACCAATACCGACATCGATACAGCGAACACCTTTGCCGACAATGCCTTGGGCAACGTGTTCCACGAATAGCCTGCCAGCCAGGGTGCGGTGAGCCCGGCCGGTTGGCGCACCACCACTGTATAACCATAGAGACACATAGCACTGTTGCCAAGCGGTGGATCTTCCTTTTCGTGCCAAGAAACGGCAAGATGCCCACTCGGTCAGTGGGTGGCCGGATTGCAAGCAAATCCAACGCAGTACGTCGGATCGGCGGGCGCCGATGACGGCCGGTTGCGTTTGGCATCGGGCTGGCGCAGCCGCAGCACGGGCAGCGAAGCCAAGGGAATTCCAATGCGTTCAAAGGCACAGGTGGGCTCGATGGCTCGGCGGTGGGCGGCGGCAGTGGCCAGTGTGGTTGGCATGGCCAGCGTGGCGGGCTGCGAGTCGGCGCCAGCGGCGTCCAATGCCCCACAACACGACGCCAGCGATGCGACCGGCGGCGACGCCAAGACAGCGGCAGGCGGCAACTGCCACCTGGGCCAGATCTGCACCGAGATCTGCAACGGCGTGGACGACGACTGCGACGGCCTGACCGACGAGACGGCCACCGGCACCCTTGGCCTGTGCGACGACGACAACCCGTGCACCGCGGATTCATGCGGCGGTACGCAGGGTTGCGTAAACTTGCCCGCCAACGGCAGCGCGTGCAGCGACGGCGATGCCTGCACCGGCCCCGATCTGTGCCAGGGCGGCACCTGCACCAGCCCACCCCTGAACTGCGACGACCAGGACCCGTGCACGGTCGACGCGTGCGCTGCCGGCAGCGGCTGCACCCACCCCGGCGGCGTCGGCGCGGTCTGCGGCGGTACCGGCCTGTGCGGCGCCAGCGGCTGCGTGTGCCCCAGCGGCGAAGTCGTAGCTGCCGACGGGACTTGCGGGACCTGCACCTGCTCTGTAGCCGGCAGTGCGGTGACCTTGCCGCAGCCCGTGACCGCGCTGCACTCGCCCAGCTTGGGCGGCGACCAGAACTTTGGCCATCAAGTGTTCTTCCGCGGTTCGCAGCTGTTCGTCAGCTCGCCCGGCGCCATGGGCCTGCCCGAGACGAGCGCCACCACCAACCCCAACGCTGGGCGCGGCGCGGTGTTCGTGTACCAGCGCACCGCGGTTGGCTGGCTGCCGCAGGCGCGCATCGACCTGGCCAACCCCGGCAACTACCGCGGTTTCGGCCGCGAGCTGGCGGTGAACCCGCAGGGCGACCGCTTGGCCGCGACGTCGGGCGACTTGGGCAACGCGATCCCAGAGTCGCCGGTGTGGGTGTACGAGCGCGCCGCCAACGGGTCGTGGAACCAGGTGGCTGGGCCGTTCCTTTCGCCCACGCCGATCTTGCCGCTGGCGCAGAACTTCAACTGGGGCAGCGGCTTGGCCTTGGACGGCGACTGGCTGGCCATCGGCGACGCCACGCGGCCGCAGGCGTCCACAGACCAGAGCCGCGGGCGTGTCATCATGGTCCAGCGGGCGGCCAACGGCACCTGGACGATGGGGCAGACCTTGTGGGGTGCCGACCCGATCGCTCAGTTCGGCAGCGGAGTGGCGCTGCAGGGCACCACCATGGCCATCGGCGCCCCGTCGGTGACGGCCAACGTCGCGGGCATCGCGGGAACCGTTACCATCGCAACCCTGCAGAATGGCACGTGGACGCCGGTGCAGACCCTGACCGCGCCGGCCACCCGTGCTCCGCTGCCCAGCGACGCCCTGGGCTTTGCCTTGGAGCTTCACGGCGACGACCTGTATGTCAGCCGCGAGGCCGGGGGCTGCTCGCCGCAGGGTGCCTCGGGCTCGATTGTCCACTACAAGCGCAGCAACGGCACCTTTGCGCTGGTGGGCAACGTGGCGGCGCCAACGGCCAACTGCGACGACGAGGTGGCCTACGGCCGCACCTTCGCCGTCGATGGCGCCAACGTCGTGGTCGCGTCCTTTGCGGTACCCTATTCGCCACTGCTGCGCGGGCTGGTGCCCACCCTGAGCGGAGGTTGGCACCCAGCCTGGCGCGAGCTGGCGCCGCTGCCGCCGAGCGCCCAGGGACCGCTGGTGTGGGCTCCGCCGGTAGCGCCAGTGTCCATGTACGCTTTCCTGAGTCGCCAGCAGTTGGCTGCGGACCACGGTCGGCTGGCCTTCGTGGTCTTCCCTGCGGCCAAGTCGGTCGTCGAAGTGTTCGAGCCGAGCGCCGGCCTGTGTGGCCCCGCTGGCGCCTGCGCTTGCCTCCCCGGCTACTCGGGCGCCGATTGCAGCCTGGCAGTCTGCCAGAATGCCGGCGACTGCAACGACCAGAACCCTTGCACTACAGACGGTTGCGTGACCCAGAACGGCAGCAATGCCTGCGTACACACCGCCAACAGCGGCCCGTGCGACGACGGCAGCGCGTGCACCACCGGCGAGACCTGCAGCGGCGGCAGCTGCCAACCCGGCACGGCCGTGGGCTGCGACGACCAGAATGCTTGCACCGTCGACTCGTGCTCGCCCAGCGATGGCTGCCAGCACGTCTTGGCCGTTGGGCCATGCGACGACGGCAAGGCCTGTACCGAAAACGACAGCTGCCAGCCCAAGGTCGGCTGCCAGGGCACGCCGTTCAATTGCGACGACCAGAACCCGTGCACCGTGGATGCGTGCAAGGAACCCAGCGGCGGCGCGACCACGCCCTCGTGCATCCACACCAATATCCCCGGCTCTACGGTGCCCTGCGACGACGGCGACGCCTGCAGCGCCGACACCGTCTGCAAAGCCGGCGCCTGCGTGGGCGGCACCGACACCGTGTGCGACGACGGCGACCCTTGCACGTTCGACACTTGCGACCCCCAGAGCGGCTGCAGCTCGCAGTTCAACCTGGGCGCTGCGTGCGGCGCGGGCGGCACCTGCACCTTGGCCGGCTGCGTGTGCCCCGCGCCCCAGGTCCTGCAGCCGAGCGGCACCTGCGCCGACTGCACCTGCGCCGTCGCTGGTTCGCTCGCCGGGCAGTTCAGCGCGGTCGATATCACCGGCATCGGCGTGCCCGACGCCTCGACACCGGTCAGCGGCGCCCCCCATGCCCACAACCACACCCAGCTGCAGACGGTGGCCATGGCCGGCGACTACCTGGTCACGGGCTGGCTGATGAACGACTTGCCCGGCGCGCCGGTCAAGGGCCTGGTGCGCGTGCTGAAGAAGCAGGGCGGCCAGTGGCAGCTGGTCCAGGACTTGGGCCACCCCAGTGGCACCGCCGGACCGGCCGGCCCCGCGACCTCGGCCCAGCTCAGCCTGGCCCGCTTCGGCATGAACGTGGCGCTGAACGAAGACGCTACGCGCCTGGCCGTGTCGACGTTTGCGCTCGACTCGATCGCCATCTTCTCGCGCTCGGGCAATACCTTTGCCTACGAGACCACGCTGTGGCCGCCGGCCGGCGCCGAGGGCAACCGCACGCAAGTGCTCAGCTTGCATGGCGATATCTTGGCAGTCGGCCACGAGCACTACAGCGGCCTCAACGCGTATAGTGCGGCGCCGGCCCTGCGCATCTACCAGCGGCAAGCCAGCGGTTCGTGGCAGTTGCAGGCAGACGGTGCACCGAGTTCGCCGCT
>JACRCU010000081.1 GCA_016218865.1 Deltaproteobacteria bacterium
CGAGAAGACGTGCCAGGCGTGGGCCACGCCCTTGCGCAGCAGCGCCCGCTCGTCTTCCAGCTCCACGTCGTCGCCGTTGACCGCGTACCAGTCGCCCGGCCCCATCTGGTGGCGCACGCTGCACTTGGTGCGGACGTAGCGGTCCAGGTCGTTGTGGAAGTAGTCCATGTGGTCGAGGGCGATGTTGGTCACCACCGCTGCCCGCGGCCGGAACTGCTGGCAGGTCCACAGCTGGAAGGCACTCACCTCGGCCACCACCACGGAACTGGGCCCGAACTGGCCCAAGAAGCCGCACAGCGGGTCGCCGATGTTGCCGCCTACCGTCACCTGGTACCCGGCCTGCTGCAGCAAGTGCCCGGTCCACAAGGTAGTGGTGGTCTTGCCGTCGGTGCCCGAGATCGCCGCGATCGGCACGCCCAGGCCCGAGTCGCCGCGGTCCAGCCGGTAGAACAGCTCCAGTTCGCCCAGTACGCCGCTCGCCAACGCCTGCACGTCGCGAAAGCGCGCGGAATGCGGACCAATTCCGGGCGACAGCACGAACAGGTCGCCGCGCCGCCCGGCCGGACCGCCGCCGACCGCCACCTCGATACCCGGGGCCAGCTGCTGCAGCTGCTCGGTCAGCTTGTGCTCTGGCGCGTCGTCGACCGCCAGCACCCGCGCGCCACGGGCGGCCAGCGCATTGGCGGCCGCCACGCCCGACTTGCCCAAGCCAAGCACGGAAAAGCTCGTACCTTCCAGATCGCGCCACGCTGCCTGATCCCACAGGTCGGCGTTGCGGGCCAGGGTCTCGCTCATGGCTTGCCCTCCCCCGCGATGCGCTGGCCGGCGTAGCGGTCGGCGATCTGGAACAGGTCGTCGCCACCAAAAAACAGAACGCTGGCCGGCGCTTGCACGTTGGCGTGCAGCCAATCGGGGATGGCGTTCAGGTCGTGGACGTAGGTCACATTCGGCGTCACTTCGCGGATCTTGTCGCACAGGACGTGCACGTCGGTACCCGGAATCGGCACTTCGCCCGCGGTGTACAGCTCGGTCACCACCACCTGATCGGCGTCGCGGAAGGCCTTGCGGTAGTCGTCCATCAGGTAGTGGATCATCGTGAAGCGATACGGCTTGAACACCGCCGTGATCGGGCCCAGCGCCTGCGCCCGCGCCGCTTCGAGCACGCGCTGGATGCCGGTGGGGTGCGAGATGTAGTCCTTGACGACCTCGACGCCCGCGGCATCGACCAGGGTGAAGCGGTTCTCCAACCCCAGGTACAGCGGGGCCGCGCGCTGCAGCGCCGCGAAATCCAAGCGTTGCGACCAGGCGGTGGCGATGGCACCCAGCAGGTTGCTGGCGTTGTAGGCGCCCGGCAGGCGGATCTCCACCCGGCCCAGGGGCTGATAGCTGCCGTCTTCGCTGCGCATTTCCACGTCGAACGAGCCGTGCATGCGCCCGCACTGCAGGTTGCGCCCGCGAATCTTGCAGTCGTCGCCAAAGCCGAAGGTGACCAGGTGGATTGGGTCCTTCAGCTGCAGCTTGGCCAGGATCTTCTGGCAGCCCGGGTCGTCGGCGTTGATGACCGCGGTCTTCAGGCGCGGATTGCCATGGAAGTACTGCAGAACCGCCGCCTCGAGCTTGGGCCACTCGGGGTAGTAGTGCAGGTGGTCCAGCTCCAAGTTGTTCAGCACCGCCACGACCGGGTGGCTGTTGACCAGGCTGCCGTCGCTCTCGTCGACCTCGGCGACCAGCCAGTGGCGGCCCTGCGGATCGGGCGAGCCCGGCCGGGCGTTGGTGCCCCAGTTGTGCAACAGACCGCCGATGACGAAACCGGGCGTCAGGCCAGCGCTTTCCAGCAGCCAAGTGATCGCGCCCGACACCGTGCCCTTGCCGTGGGTGCCGATCACGCCGACCGAGTGGCGCTCGCCCACCAGCGCGCCCAGCGCCTCGGACCGGTGCAGGATCGGGATGTTGCGGGCCTCTGCGGCCGCCAGCTCGGGGTTGGTCTTGGGGATGGCGGTCGAGGCCACCACCACGGCGGCGCCGTCGACGTTGCTGGCGGCGTGGCCGATGTGCACGCGGATGCCCTCGTCGCGCAGCGCCCGGGTGATCTGCGACTCGCGCACGTCGCTGCCCTGGACGTCCACGCCGCGCGCCTTGAGCAGCCGCGCCACTGCCGACACGCCGATGCCGCCGATTCCGACCAGATGCCACGTGCCAACCGGCGGCCAAAGACCGCGACTTTCGATGGGATCGCTCACTTTTCCTCGTCTTGGGCGGCGTCGACCGCGGCCGCATTGCTAGCAAAAAACCGGGGACAGTACCCTAATTCGCGCGCGGAATCACGGCCCGGTGGCGGTGACGGCGCTGACCTCGCCGGCCGGGGCCACCGCGTTGCTCAGCAGCTGGGCCGCCCGCCGGCGAACCAGCGAATTGGCGTGATGTTCCGCGGTGTCGCTGACGATCGCGCGCGCCTCGGGCCCCGCCATGCCGGCCAGGGCCACCAGCGCCGCGTCGACCACTTCGGGCTGGCCGCTGGCCAAAAGCGACTGCAGCACCGGCAAGCTAGCCGTGTCGCCCAGCCGTCCCAGCGCCGCCGCGCAGACCGCCGCCAGGTCCTTGCGCGTGTCTTTGGCGAGCTTTTCGAGGCGCGACCGGTGCTTGCCCAGCTTTCGTTCGCCGATCTCGCGGCAGGCGGCCTGGACCTGCCAGGTCTCGCCGTCCAAATACGCCTCCAGCTCGGCCTCGCTGGCGCTGCCCGCCCACAGCTCGCCCAGGGCGTCGCTAAGTGCCAGCACCATGGCCCGGGTTGCCCGCTCCTGGATCCACGCGGCCGGGTCGTCCAACGCACCGGGCATCGGCAGCATCACCCGCTGCGAGCGCTCGGCGACGCGGTTTTCGCTCGGCCGCTCACCCGGAGTCTCGGCATGGGCGACCACCTGAATCAACAACTGCCCGTTTTGCTTGTGGTCCAGCGGCACTGGCCGCAAGTCGCCATCCAGCCGCTGCCAGGCGATCTGCACGCTCACGCCGGCCTGATCCAGGCGCGTCACCACCGGACTTGGCCCAAAGCCGCGCACCTGCTCCGTTTTCTGGGCGGCGGCTTGGAGCGCCGCGTCCAGGCTCGCCGAGGTAACTGCTGAAAGACGCTGACCTTCCTCGAGCTGGAGATCCACATGCAGCTCGACCAGTTGCCAGTGCCCCGACGGCCGCTGACTGCCCGGCGCTTGGGTGTTCGCCTGCTGCTGGCCAGACTCCGGCTGCAAGGGCGAGCTGGGCAGCTGGGGCGAGTCCGGCTTCTTGGCGCACGCCGCCGCCAGGGCCAGCAAAGCCAGGACCAGCGCAAGCTTTTTCACGGCGTCACCTCGGCGTCGGCCATCACCACCAATAGCGTGGTCGCGCGCGACGCCCCGACGTAGTGCAGCCGCCGCGCCTGCTCGGCCGGGTAGTGGTCCAGCTCGGTCAACACCACCACCGGCGCTTCCATGCCCTTGAACGACCGCGCGCCGCGCAGCCGCACTGCCCCGGGCTCGTCACCGGCAGTCAGCTTCCAAGGCCTTAGAATATCGGCAAAATCCCGGTAGATGCTCTGCCCCGGCGAGCGACCGGTCAGCACGACGATGTCGTCCGGGCGCACGCCCCCTTCGCCGCACAGCCGCTGCAGCACCCGCCGCAAGGCGCGTCCGGGGTTGGGCCGCAGGTTCTCGTGCTGCACGGCCACGCCTTCGGGAGCGGCACAGCGCGCCTGCGCCATCACCGGCTCGATGTCGGACAGGTGGGCGTGGATCGCCTGGGTATTGCGCCAGTTGACGGTCAGGGTCAGCGCCTCGTTGCCGCCGCGCACCGGCGCCGCGTCGGGTCGCAACCGCTGGGCGTCGTCGAAAAACACATAGCGAATCGCCTGATCCGGCTCGACCAGCCAGGCATCCAGCGCCTGCCACCACGGGGTCAGGAAGTCCTGGGCCTCGTCGACCACCAGCGCGTCGAACAGGGGCCCGCGCGTTTCTGCCGCCTGCTGCAGGGCTTGGGCCAGCTCCACGTCGAAGAACTGCCGCGAGGCGCGGTCGTCGTCCGGCGCTTTGAAGCGCTCGCGATCCAACCCAGCGAGATCGTAGCAGAGCTCGTGGAAGTGACCGGTCACCACTCCGGGGCAATCGGCCAGGGCCCGCCGCATGTGCCAGCCCAGCGCCTTGTTGTAGCAGGTCAGCAGCACGCGCAGACCCTGGCGGGCCAGCAGGCGCGCTTTGTGCATGGCGAGCAGCGTCTTGCCGGTCCCCGCCGGCCCGAAAATCGCCTGCTGCCGCACCCGCGCCAGCATGTCGAGCACCGCCATCTGCTGCGGGCCCAGCGCGATCATGCCCGCCTGGTCGTCGGCCAAGCGCTGCCACAACAGCGGCCGGGCCTGCCGCGGCGCGACGAAGGTGTCTTGCAGCGCTTGCCACCAGCCGCGCGACGAGGCGTTGCCGGTGGCCGGTTGCCGCTCGGCCCACAGCTCGGCCAGGGCCTGGACCTGCTTGGCCAGACTGGTGATTCGGTCGCGATCGATGGTGATCTCGGCGGGCGCGTGCGGGGCAAACCCGCGCCGCGGACACTGGGCGCCCAGCAGCAGCACACCGTGGCCGTGGGCGGGCTGCGAAGGACTGGCGGCGGGATGGTCGGCCAATTGCCGCAACAGCGCCGAGCAAGCCAGCTGGCCGCGGGCGTAGGGGTCCTCGATCGCGGCGGTGGCGCCGTCCAGGCCCAGCTCCAGCCAGCGATTCGCCGACGGCTCGTACAGCAGCCCGCCGTCGACCACTGCCAGCGTCAGCAGGCCCAGTTCCGGGTGGGCCACCACGAATTCGATGCGACCGTCGTGCAGTGGCCCGCTCTTCGTGACCCGCCCGACCCACGCGGCGTCGCACACCACCAGCCACGCGTCGGAAAGCCCTGTGCGCAGCCGCTCGTACACCATGCGCACATTGGCGCTGGCCTGGGCCGGGGGCAGGGCGGGAATCATCTGGGCCATGGGCGCACCTTGGCGACATCGCCGCCGCCAAGATACTCCGAATTGCCGCCGGGGTCAGCCCGCGGACCGCGCTACTTGGGCCAGGCCGCCTGCAGCTCCGGCGTGGCCTCGCGCCGCAGCTGGTCCAGGAATTCGGGCAGATCGGCGGTCGGCTGGTCCGTCAGGGCGCGCAGGTGCTCGACCAGCGCCGTCTGGTCGCCCAACCGCGCCGCCGCCCGCGCCGCCTGCCGATGGGCGCGCAGGTAGTCGGGCTGCAGTTGCAGGGCCTGCTCGGCCAGCTGCAGGGCCTCGCGCGGCGCGCGCTCTGCCACTAGGCCGGCCAGATTGCCCAGTGCCTTGGCGGTTGGCTGCAGGGCTAGCGCGGCGCGGGTCCACTTTTCGGCGAGGCCGCGGTCGCTCGCGGCGATGCGACCGGCCAGCACGGCCAGCTGACCACTCAACAGTGCGCGCAGCGCCGTAGGACAGGTCGCATCCTTGGGGGTCGCAAGTGCGCACACCGCCTTGGCTTGTTCGATCGGGTCGCCGGGTGGCGGCGCGACGGCGGCCACTGCTCCCCACGGCAGGCCCAGCTGCAGGCGCGCGCCCAGCCACTGATCCTCTTGCGCCAACCCGACTTCCCACCGCACCGGCTGTACCACGACCTCGCCGTCCAACCACGCGTTCAGGCGCTCTGGGCCGTGCGGCAGCCGGACCACGTTGGCCAGCGCCGGGCGCTGCCACACGCGCGCCAGGTGCGCCGCCATCGGGTCGTCGCGCAGGAACACCGCGGGCACACAGGGGGCATCGGGGCGCGCGCCCTCGCCGACTTGTCGCCACAGGCAGGCGCTGGCGGCGTGGTCACTGGTGGTGACCTGCCACTGGCCCGGCCCGGCGCGGTCGATCACCTGATCCGCATCCCGCGCGCCGGCCGCCTAGTCGCCCTGGCCGAACTCGGCCGACTGGACCAGCGCTTGCCAGACCACGCCAGCGTGCAACACCGGCGCCGTCCAGGTCCACCGAACCTGCGCCAGCAGCCAGGACAGGCCCTCGGCAGCCAATACGCAAGTGCCCAGCAAGACGAGCAGCCCCGCCTGCTGGTCGCGCAACCCCATCGGATTGACTAGCGCCGAGTACAGCGCGTCGATCGCCAGCACCGCCGCGGTGATCGCAGCCCGCGACCGCTGGCGCCGCCAGGTCACCGCCAGCCCCAGGGCGGCGGGCGCCAGCCACAGCCAGGCTTGATCGCGCACCAGAGTCCACAGCGACGAGAATCCGCCCGCTGTGCCCATCCGGTCGGCGTACGCCTCGCGGATCGAAGCGGCGCTCAGGTGGCGGAACAGGGCCTGGGCGGAGTCGATCGCCCCCCACGACAGCAGCGGCTGGCGCCGCGCGGCCAGCGGCAGGTAGAGCAGGGTCGCCAGCGCCAGGGCGGCCAGGGCTGCGCGTCCCATCCGGTCCTTCCAGCGACTGCGCAGGCTCGCCTCGGCCCACAGCCAGGCCATGCCGGCCAAAAGCGCCGCCTCGACATGGATCGCTGCGCCCAGACCCGTCAGCAACGCCAGCAGCGGCGCGGTGCGGGGCGCCTGGGCCAGCGCGTACAAGGCCGCCGCGGCCACCAGCCAAGTCGGCGCATAGACTTCGCTGGCGCGGATGTGCATCGCCAGCGCGCCCATGGCCAGCGGGGCCAGGCAGACCGCGGCCTCGTCCAACGCTTGCCGGGCGTTGCCGGGCCATGCCACGCCCAGAGCCCGCCGCCACAGCACCACGGCCGCCACCGCGCAGACCGCGCCCAGCAGGTGCACGCGCAGCGCCGCCGCCGCCAGCGGCAACAGGCTGAAGTCGTGGCCCGCGAGCACGAACGCCGGGAATCCTGTGGGGTGTGGCACGCCGAGCGAGGTCGCCGCGGCCGCCAATTCGCCGCTGTCGAACCAGGCGACTGAGGGGGCCAGCAGCCAGACCCACGTCGCCACGGCGCCCGCAGGCCCCAGCCATGGCCAAATTGGTCGCGAATTCTCGGGTACTGCCGCAGTAGCGGTGGGCGGGGCCGGCGCGTCCACTGCTATAGGCAGAACAACTCGACCTGGTTCTGCGGCACCAGCGCGCCGTCGCTAGCCAGGCTGAAGCCGCCGCCCAGGACCACGCAACCGCCCATCGGGCCCTTGCCGCCGATGACCGCCGCCGAGGCGCCAAAGCGCGCGAAATTGGTCAGCACGCGGGCGCTGCCGGACTGGGCGATCCAGATGGCGTCGCCCAGGGGGTTCAAGTTGGCGTCCAGGCCGCCGATCAGCAGCACGCTGCCGTCGAGCAGCTGCACCGAGGCCGGCCACAGGCGCTTGCCACCGTCGGCCGCGCCCGAAGCCGAGAGGTCCAGGGCCGACCAGGTCACGGTCAGCGCATTGGTGTCGACCACCAGCTTGTACACCGGCAGATCGCCGCCGCTGGTCACTTCCGTGTCTTCCAAGAACATCCGGTGCGAAGTGCCGCCCACCAGCAGGTAGGTGTTGGCGCCAAAGGGATAGACCTTGCCGCCGTGGATCGCCGGAGGTGGCTGGCCCAGGTCCTGCAACGCTGCAAAGGTGCTGGAGGTTCCGTCGAACAGCTCGCTGAGCGGGCCGCTGACCCGGCCGCCGAACAGGCCCACCTTCAGGCAGTTGCCGGTCGCGTCGCGGCCCAAGCAGGCCACTGCCGCCTGTGCGCGCGCTGCCTTCATCGACGTGCCGGGCTGCTCGGGGCAGGACAGGCCGCTCGCCTCGACCACGCACAACTGCGCCTTGCCGCGGCGCTTGTCGCCCAGGATCGGCACGTCGGCGCCGCCGGCCATCAGCAATCGGTTGCCCGCCGCCGTGGTGACTGCCGCCACCTGCGGAAACGCCACCGGCACGCCCAGGGCGATCGAGTCGGCCTTGGGGTTGGCGTCCAGGGTCCAGCGGAACAGCGAGTGGTCCACGGCGCAGCCCTCGGGCGCTCCGGTGCAGCCGCGCGTGTCGAGCTGGGTGGTGAGCTTCTTGCCGGCCAGCGCCACCTTGGCTCCGGTCGAACCGCCCAGGTAGGCAAAGGAGTTGCCGGTCAAGGTGACCGCGTCGGCCAGACCCAGCGCCAAGCCGCCGCTCACCTTGGTGCGCGAAAACACGCCCAGACTCGGCTCGTACACTTCCACCGTCTCGGCGGTGGCTGACCAGTAACCGTCTGAAAGTACGCCAAAACCTCCCAGAATGCCAACGCGGCCGTCGCTCAGCGTCACCATGGTGGCAAACGCTCGCCGCTGGGCGCCGTTGAGCGGGAACAGGTTCTCTACGGTGCACTTGTGGTTTTCGCCGCATACCGCGTTGACGTGGATGCCGTGGCACTCGTCGTCGCTGCCGCAGGTCTTGTTGGCGGCGGCCTTGACCAGGTCGGCGTTGACCTGGGCCATGCTGGAGAAGTGGCCGGCTTCGACGGTGGGCAGCCAGTACGGCGTGCTGGAGACCTCTTTGCCCGTGCCCGCTTTGACCACGATGCCGCCGCGGTAAGCGCGGTAGCGCAGCTTGCTGCAGGTGTCGTCTTCGTAGAGTTCCACCAGGACCGAGTAGTCGCTGGCCGCCTCCAGGTCCTGCACCACCGACTTGTTGCTCTGGCTGCCGCCGTAGGGCTGGCACGCCCAAGCGTGGGCCGGCACCTTGCCCGGCGCGGTCAGGGCGCCGCGAAACAGCCGAATCGACATGCGCTTGGCGCCCGGCAGCGACCCGGTCAGCGCCAGTTCGAGTCGACCGTAACCGGGTTGGGGCGGTGTCTCGGCCGGTTCAGTCGCGCAGGACGCGGTCAACGCGGTCACGCAAACCAGCGCCAGCACAGTCCAAACCCTTGTGCCTAGCACTGTCGAAACCATCGTGCGCAGCTTTGCCATGGTCGCCTCTACTTCGCCGAACCGGCAAATACCGGGTCCAGGTAGGCCTCGACGTGATCGAGCGAGACCGCCAGCGAGCCCGTCCTGGGCGCGTCGGCCGGTTTGAGCAGGTAGTACGCCGCCGTACCGATGGCCACCACACCCACACCCACCGCGGTCCAGAACCACCACTGCTTGGTGACACTGTTGTCGCTGGGCTTGGGCGTACCCGGCGTGCCGGGCCCCGGATCCGCAACCACCGACTGCTGTTCGAGTTGTACGGCCTGCTCGACCACCGCGCCGGCCGCCACGGTGATCTTGGCGGTCCACTCCTTGAAGCCGGCGCGCACCACCCGCAGCATGTGCGGACCGGCGGCGACCTGGACCTTGAGGCCGCCCACCGAGGTGCGCCCGACCAGCTTGTCGTCGACGTACACCAGGGCCACGCCGCCGCCGAACAGGACCACCTGCAGGGTGCCGGTCGCCTCGCCCGCCTCGGCCGGCATGTCCACCGGGCCGAGCAGCACTACCAGGCCGCGCTGCACGGCCATGGTCGGCTTGTCGATTTGGTCCAGCGGCTGCACGGTCGTCTGCGCCACGCGGCCCTGGGCTACGTCGATCACCCGCATGTTGAGTTGCAGCTGACCGGAAGGGTTCTTGGCGAGTTCGCTGTAGACCACCAGTTGGGCCGCGTATTTGTTGCCAATCTTGGACAGGCACTCGACGCCCGGCTCGGTGCACTCGAATTCGAACATCTCTTCGGTCAGGTCGCCGGCCGCCAGGACCACGTCCAGCTGCCGGTAGCGCAGCGCCTGGGTCTGCAGCTCCTTGCTGATGGCCTGGCGCTGCGGCTCGGTGACTCCGGTGCCATCCGCACGCAGAATCAGCACTTTCTGGCGGCTGGCCGGGCGATGCCCTTCGTCGTCGGCGTGGGCCGTGCTCGGCAGCAGCAGCGCCGAGAAGGGGGCCGTGGGCAGCGCAGCCATGGCCAGCAACAGCACCGACCGCAGCAGCCACACCAGCAGCGACGGGCGACCAGCGATCGTAGTCGTATGATTCTGGGACGCAGCGTTGATGGACACGGCGACCTCCCGGGAAAAAACCCCACCGGATGCTAGCA
>JACRCU010000082.1 GCA_016218865.1 Deltaproteobacteria bacterium
GCCGTCGTTGTCCGGATCCGGGCAGCCGTCCTGATCCTGGAAGCCGTCCTTGTCCTCTTGCTGGGTCGGGCACTTGTCGTCGGCATCGGCCACGCCGTCGCCGTCGTTGTCCACCTCGGGGCAGCCGTCGTAGTCCATGTAGCCGTCTTTGTCTTCGGCTTCGTTCGGGCACTTGTCTTCGCCGTCGGCGATGCCGTCGCTGTCGTTGTCGGCGTCCGGGCAGCCGTCGTCGTCCTGGAAGCCGTCCTTGTCCTCGGCCTCGTCTTCGCACTTGTCGCGGCCGTCCAGAATGCCGTCGCCGTCCGCATCACCCGGCTTGCCGCCCAGGGTGTAGGCCAGGCTCAGCAGACCTTCTACGTTGTTGGCCAGCGTGTTGGCCGCAACGCCCTTGCTGTCCGCTTGGTCCTTGCCGCGCATGGGCAACCAGCGCGCATCCACGCGCAGGCCCAGGCGGTGCATGAACTGCCACTGGAAGCCCACGCCCAGCGAGCCCACCCAGTCCTGGTCGCTCGACTTGGCGTAGGTGTAGGTCTGGGCCAGCGCCGTCTGGCTCTTGCCGGCCTTGAAGATTTCCATGCCGCCGCCCGCGGTGACGAACGGGCGGAAATTCTCTTCGGGCATGAAGCTGTAGATAATGCCCAGGCGCTCGCCGAAGATGAGGGCGCTGCCGCCGCGGCCGTTGCGGAAGCTGGTCGGCACCAGGTTCGACTCCAGCTCGATACCGAGCTTGTCGAGCACCCAGGCCGTACCGCGCAGACCGAACACGCCGGCCGAAGCCGGGCGGTCCTCCAAGTCGCCGCCATTGCCGATGAAGTTGTACTCGGAGAGGTAGGTGAAGCCCAACCCCAGGGCCAGGTCGATTTTCATCGGCCACTTCTGGCCGGCATCCGTCGCCGCGGCCGAAGCTGCCGGAGTCTCGTCGGCGTGCGCGGCGGGCGCCAGAAGCGTCGCCACAGCGCAGCAACCGACGGCAATTCCGGCAAGAATCTTCTGTAGCCGTGCGGATTTGGGGGAACAGGCCGTCTGGCGTCCGGTCGAGTGGCTAGCGAACATCGGGATTTCTCCTGAGTAGCAATGGGGGGTTTAGCATAGCGCGGTGCGCCGGGGCCGGCAAGGGTGCCCCGACACGGACTTCAGTCGGCGGCCGCACTCCAAGTCGCTACCAGCGACAGGCCGGCCGTTGCGGCGAATTCGCCAGCACCAGGGTCAAGGTCACACGGGCAACCAGGACGCCGGATACCGGAGAGAATCTGCGGCGCGGCGAGGCGAGTCGCTGGCGACGCTCGCTTGCACCCCAGGATGGGGTCCCGGTCGCCCTCGGAAAATTCAATGCGATCGAATTGTTCGTCCTGGGTGGCGCTGCCCGCGCCTGGGGACGGCGGCCGCGGCTACAGGAGCTTCAGGACCACATGCGCGGTGACCACGCCGCCCTTGCCGGGCTTGGCGGGGCTGCTGGCCGGCGGCGTCGTCGCGGTCTTCAGGCGGCCGGCGTCGATGCCTTGGGCGACCACCCACGTCTTGATCGACTCGGCGCGGGCCAGGGCAAGCGCCACGGCCGGCTCGCCTTCGCCTTCGGGCTGGACGGCGATTTCGACCTTGGCCGACTCCTGTTCCAGCATGAATTCGAGCAGCGGCGTCAGCGCCGCGTCGGCACCCCTGTTCAGCTTGTCGCCCTTGAATTGCACGTGGGCCAGCGGCGCTGCAAACAGCTTCTGCACATTTTCGGCCAGTTGGTCTGGGCAGCCATCCTCGTCCTGGAAGCCGTTCTTGGTCTCGGGCTTGTTCGGGCACTTGTCCGCGCCGTCCAGCAGGCCGTCGCCATCGTTGTCGGCGTCGGGGCAGCCGTCGTCGTCCTGGAAGCCGTCCTTGTCCTCGGCCTGGTTGGGGCACTTGTCCAAGTTGTTGGCGATGCCGTCGCCGTCCGAGTCGGCCACGTCGGGGCAGCCGTCGTCGTCTTGCCAGCCGTTCTTGGTCTCGGGCTTGTCCGGGCACTTGTCCTTGGCGTCGGGCACGCCGTCGCTGTCGTTGTCCGGGTCCGGGCAGCCGTCGTCGTCGTGGAACTTGTCCAGGTCTTCGGCCTCGTTCGGGCACTTGTCGTGGGTGTCCGCGATGCCATCGCCGTCGTTGTCCAGCTCGGGGCAGCCGTCTTGATCCTGGAAACCGTCTACGTCCTCGGCCTGATTGGGGCACTTGTCCACGTCGTTGGCCATGCCGTCCTTGTCGGAATCCTCTGGCTTGCCGCCGAACGACCAGCTCACACCGGCCTGCGCTTCGAACTCCGAGGCCAGGCCCGACGATCCCGGCCGCGCATCGCCCAGCAAGTACAAGCCGGCCAGGCGCAGACCAAGGCGGTAGGTGATGGGAATCTTCACACCCACGCCCACTTCCAGGGCCTTGTCGACGTCCGGCGTCTTGACCCACACGCAGTTGCTGCTGGTGGCGGACTTGCACTGGGCCTTGCCGTTGATCAGCACGTCCTGGCCGGCGCCGGCCTGCACATAGGGCAAGATCGGACCGTCGTTCAAGAAGTACCACAAGCCGCGCACGCGCCAGCCCATCACCTGCGCCGACGACGCCTTGCTCACCAACTGCGTGAAGGTGTCGCGGAACGACGCCTCGACCGCCAGGTGCCGGTCCAGCAGCACTACACCGGCGTGCAAGCCGACCAGTGGACCGTTGCCCGGCCGATCCTCGGCCTTGGCGGCGTTGCCCAGTCCCGAGTTGCTGGCGAACGACGTGAAGCCGCCCATGACACCCACGTCGAACTGCAGCGGGTTCGCAGCCTTCGCACGGGCGGGGGCAGGAGTGGCTTCGTCAGCCTGGGTCGCGGCAGCCTGGGTCGCAGCAAAGAGCAGCATGGCGGCCGCGGCCGCGGCGACAGAGAGTTGGCGTCCAGTTCGCAACATCGGATGACCTCGGGTAGGTATTCGGCCCCAGCTCGTCGGCGACAGCCCGCAGTCCCAGCGGCGGCCCTTGCAGATCACGTTCGCAAGCCCGCGATCCCGGTCGCCGTTCCAAGCGCCAGCGCAGGTCGTGAGTTGGCCCGGCAGGGCGGGGGCGGGCGCTGCCTGAGCGAGCAGGCCAACGTATAGCACCGGTTGCGTTTGCTCACAAGGCACGGTCTTGGCCCGCAAGGCAAACAGGTTGGGGCTGTTGTCGAGTCGTGGCAATGACTTGGAAGTGCACGGCTGCGCGCC
>JACRCU010000083.1 GCA_016218865.1 Deltaproteobacteria bacterium
ATCGCCCGCGGTGCACGCGGTGTCGTCGCTGCAGCCCAGCGTGTCGTCGGCGGTGGTGGTGCAGCCGGCCGCGATGTCGCAACTATCCTTGGTGCAAGGGTTCTTGTCGTCGCAGTCGCTCGCCGCGCCGGCCTGGCACTTGCCATCTTGGCACAGGTCGCCGGTGGTGCATGGGTTGTCGTCGCTGCAGACGCCGCTGGCCGGGGCGTGGGCGCAGCCGGCCGAGGGGTCGCAAGTATCCGTGGTGCAAACGTTCTTGTCGTCGCAGCTGGGGGCCGCGCCCGCCACGCACACGCCGCCCGCGCAGGAATCGCCCACCGTGCACTCCGAGCCGTCGCTGCAGGTGCCGGCGGCGGGCTCGTGCTTGCAACCGCTTGACTTGTCGCAGCTGTCGGCGGTGCACGGGCTCCCGTCGTCGCAGGGGGTGGCCTTGCCGCCCTGGCAGGCGCCGGCCTTGCAGGTCTCGCCGGTGGTGCAGGCGTCGCCGTCGTCGCAGGGGGTCGCGTCGGCGGCGAGCACCAGGCTGCACACGCCCTGGTCGCAGGCCGCCAGGTGGCACGAATCGGTAGGCTGCGGGCATTGTTGCGGACCGCTGCACGGGTTGCCAGCCGCGTCGGTGCCGCCGCTGCCGTCGTCGGGGCCGGCATCGGGCGCGGTGCTGTCGACTTTGGGCAGATCGCCCAAGCTCGTGTCGCCGAACCCAGAAATGTCCAGAATCGACGCACTTCCGTCGCCGTCCGCCGCGCCCCCCTCGCCGGTGATGGCCATGTCGTCGCCGCAACCGACCCACACCAGTAAACCCAAGGCCACCACCGCGAATCTGGACGCCGAAGCAAGCTTCTTCATGCCGTTGTCTCCTTGCCGAGTCAGCCCGCCACTCGCCACGCCGGCGGTCGCGCGTATGCCGCCTCACTGTGCGCGCCGACACGGGCCTGCAGGGCCAACCGTGTTCGCCGCTCCATGTCGGTACGATGGCAGATTGGCCGGGGCTTGGCCAGGGCCTGCGGGGCGCCGGGCCATGGTCGACCCAAGCGCGCAGACTTGCCCGCCCTGCCGGTTGCGCGGTACTCGCGCGCGGCCGCGCCGAAGTCCGGTGCGATGCCAGAGTTACATTGTGATTTTATGCAGTTGTGCGGCAGCGCCAGCAAGCCGCGCCCCAGGCGCGCCAAGTCGCCGCGCCGGTCAGAACGGCGAGGCCAGGGCCAACCCAGCACCCTCGGGACCCAAGTGCGGGATCACAGTGACGCGGGCGGGGGTGCCGTCGCCGGTCAAGGCACCCCACACGCCCAGGCCCACGCCCACCGCCAGCGCCGACCACCCGGCATAGGCCAGGTTGTCCTTGGCGCCCTTGTCGGTGAAATACCCGTCGGGATTCGACTTGTACTCGCCCTTGTTGGCGCGGTCGTTCACGTCTTGCGCGCCCAAGTAGCCCAGGGTCCCCAGCACCGCCCCGCCCAGGACCAGCACGCCGCCGCTGATGAGCAGGGTGGTGCGCAGCGTGGAACTACCCGTAGTCACAGGAGGTTGTTGTGCGGGCGGCTGCTTGTCGGGCACCGCGGGCGTGGGGGGCTGCGGCAGAGGCACATGGTCGGGCTTGGCGGGATCGTTCTTGGGCTGCTGGGCCGCGAGGCGCTGCGCTTTCAGAGCGGCCAGCCGCTGCGACGATCGCCGGGCACCGGCCTCGGCCGCCTGCCGATCGGCGTCGCTCGCCGCCCGCACCCGCGCCAACTCCCAGAGCTCACTGGCGTGCTGGACCGCGGCCTCGTCGTCCAGGTCGTCCCACAGCTGGGCCGCCTCGCCTTCCAGCCGGCCCTGCGGGAAGCGCGCCAGGGCCGCATCCAGGGCCTCGGCGACCTGCCGCGGCGTCGCTTTGCGCAGCGGCTCGACGAACTCCATGATCGAGGCGCGATGGTCGGGATTCGGCTCGATTTTCAGGTACATCTCTAGCAGGACTAGCGCCCGCTTCCAATGCCCGACCTGCTGCCAGGCGCGGCCGGCGTAGCGCAGGTTCTTGGGGTCGCTGGGGTCGAGCTGGGCTGCCTTCTCGAAGGCCTGCGCCGCGCCCAAGAAGTCGCCCTTGTTGAACGCTTCTGCGCCCTTCTTGGCCCACGCCTTGGGATCTTCGGCGGCAGCGCTGGCCACGGCGGGCACAGACAGGGCAGCGGCCGACTGCGCGAGCAGTACCCAGGCGGTCAGCGTGCGAACGGCGGCAAAACGCATATCTTCTCCTTGGCGGCCGGCCTACTTGATGAGCAAGCCATCGCCCGAACCGGCCGGCGGCTTGCTGTCCTTGCCGGGCCGCTCGCCCCCCGCCGGAGGCGCGGCGAGCTTGCGCAGGGTCAGCTTGACGTTGTTCGCCCCGGCCAGCGCGTCGATGTCGACGGTCTGCGGCGCGTAACCCGCCTTGCTCGCTTTGATGTGGTGCTTGCCGATGCCCACGCTGGCCTGCTGGCCGGCGATCGGCGCGCCGTCGATCTCGATCTGTGCGTCGGCGGGCTCGACCTGGACCCGGACCAGCGCCTCGGCGGCGGGAGCGGGTGCCGGAGCCGGGGCCGGGGCGGGAACCGGAGCCGGGGCCGGAACCGGAACCGGAGCCGGAACCGGAACCGGAGCCGGAGCCGGAACCGAAGCGGGAACCGGTACCGGAGCCGGAGCAAGTGCCTGTGCCAAGGGGCCCCGCGTGCCCGCAGGGCTGGGCGAGTCCGGTGGATTCGGCCAAGTGGGGACGGGAGCGGGCGCGGCCGGCGGATCGCTGCGGGTCGCCGCAACGGCCGCGACGACGAGGACCAGTGCCCCAGCGGCAGCCCCGATGATCAGGGTGGTGCGCTTGGCCGGTGCGGCAGGAGCCGGCGCAGCAATGGGTGCGGCGGCGGGTGGGGCGACGGGTGCGGCGGCGGGCGCGGCGGCGGGTGCGGCGGCGGGTGCGGCGGCGGGCGCAGCGGCCGCTGGCACAGAAACCGGAGCCGCGGCCACCCCTTGCGCGGTCGGGGCATCGCCCGGCACGGCCGAGAGCCGGGTGGGGGCCTCCGAGTTGGTCGCAGCCGCAGCGGCAGCCTTCAACTGTGCAGACTGATTGGGGTCTAGCGTCGCCTCGCCCATGTCGTCGTCGTTGCCGTGCACCACCACGCGGTGCGACATCGGCGTCGCCAAGGGGATGGTCTCTTTGCCGGTCTGGCCACCGCCCAGCCCGGCAAAGGCGCTGGAGGCGCGGGCCTTGGGCGGCAGCATCGGCGTGCTCAGGCTGGCCTGCAAAGTGGCTGCCATGCTGTCGGCATCGGCAAAGCGCTGTTGCGGCTCGCGGGCCAGGGCGCGGAACACCGCGTCGCACAAGCCCGAAGGCGTGGCGACGCCGATGTCGTCGTGGGTGCGCGGCGGCTCCTCTTGGACCCGGCGCAGCAGCATCGACAGGGGCGTCTCGGCCTGGAACGGCGCCACCCCGGTCAAGCCTTCGTGCAGGATGATACCCAGCGAATACAAGTCTGTGCGCAGATCGACCGGCTGACCGCGGGCCTGCTCGGGGCTCATGTAGCGGGGGGTGCCCAAGATGGCGCCGGTCGAGGTCATGTCGCCGGTGTTGTCGCCCGAGAGCGACTTGGCGATACCGAAGTCCAGCACCTTGACGAAGTCCGGCTCGCCGTGGACCGACTGCAAGAAGATGTTGTCGGGCTTCAGGTCGCGGTGCACCAGGCCCTTGGCGTGGGCCTCGGACAGCGCCTTGAGCACCTGGTTGGCGATGTGCACCAGCCGCTTGGGATCGATCGGCGCCTCTTTGCGGTACAGGTCCGACAGGGTGCGCCCTTCCAGAAACTCCATCGCCAGGTACAGGTTGCCGTCGTCCATCTGACCGAAGTCGAATACCCGAACGGTGTTGGGGTGTTTCAGCTTGCTGGTCTGCTTGGCCTCTTGGCGGAAGCGGCCAATCGTCTCGCTGGCGCCGGCGATGTCGGTGCGCAGAATCTTGATCGCGATCATGTCGCCGGTGGCGGTGTGGTGCGCCTTGTAGACGGCGCCGAAGCCGCCCTGGCCGATCACGCTCACGATGCGGTAGCGGCCGCCGATGACCATGCCGATGCGATCGTCGGGCCCCTTCTCCTTGGTGGTCACCACCAGGGTCATCTCGCCGTCGTCCGGGCAAGTGGCGTCGTTGGTCGCGCGACCACACTCTGGGCAAATTCGCTTGGTTGTGGTGCTCGACATCGCTCGCCTCGCGACGGTGCAACCGCCGGCGTGGTCCTGTGGCCTGCCCGACTCGCGCGCGGGCCAGACCGCCCTGACATACCGCCAAACGGCCGCTGGCGCAAGCCGTGAACCTCCAAGGTGGCCGGCGGGCCTGCCCAGCGGCGCGAGGAAGCTGCCGGGCGAGTCGCGGTGGCCGCGAGTACGCTTGATTGCGCGGGGCAACTCGGCGCATCCTTGGCACAGACAGCGCGCCTGGCCAATGGCGAGCCCGGGGCGGACCTGCGAGCGCGTACCAGGGGCAAGGGGATCGAGCATGCGGATCATCGACTTGGCGACGGTTGTGGTCTTTGGGGTGGGCGCACTGGCCTGCCAGCCGCAGACGTTGGATCGCAGTGCGCTGAACGGCACCGTCAGCAGCAGCGACGCCGCGGACAGCGCTGGCGGCAGCGACGTGGGCCCGGACACGCTGGTCGACAGCCTGGCCGGCGACGTGCCCGATAGCCAGGTCGACACGGCACCCGATCAGGCGGGCGGCGACGGCGACGCAGCGGGCGACGGTGTGGCCGACTCGGACCCGGCGGACACCGCCGGCAAGTGCATCAAGGACACCGATTGCCCCGCCAAACCGTGTCAAAAAGGCAGCTGCACCGCCGCCGGCTGCACCTACAGCCCGGCCCCCGACCAGGATCCTTGCGACGACGGCAATAGCTGCCTGATCGGCGACCACTGCGAGGCCGGCGAGTGCAAGCCGGGCAAGACCAAGGTGTGCGACTGCCTGAACGACCAGGAATGCATCGACCAGTCGAACGTGTGCACCGGGCCGATGATCTGCGATCCCAAGACCCACACCTGCGAGGAAATCGGCAAGGGCACCAAGTGCCCGGATGCCAGCCCCAGCGACTGCCTGGAGTCGTACTGCGACCCGAGCGCCAAGACCGCGAAAGAGGCGTGCAAGGTCAAGACCTTGGCCGACCTGGCTCCGTGCAACGACGGCATCGCCTGCACCCTCAAAGACGTATGCCAGGCCGGCAAGTGCGTGCCCAAAGAAAACGAGAACATGTGCGAATGCCTGGACAGCAAGACCTGCCAGGACAAAGCGGGCAACGCCACCGACTTGTGCAATGGCATCCACTACTGCGACGAGGCCCACACGTGCAAGAAGACCGCACCGACCGTGTGCGATCCCGGCACGGACCCGTGCGTGGTCAACACCTGCAACCCAAAGACCGGCAAGTGCACACCCACGCCAAAGCCAGAGACCCCGATTGCCTGCAGCGACGGCAACGGCTGCACCACCGCCGACGTGTGCGAAGTGACGGAAGGCGGGGTGTTCACCGGCAAGTGCCAGTCGGGCACCAACACCTGCAAGTGCACCAAGAACGCCGACTGCGCCAACAAGGAGGACGGCGACGTGTGCAACGGCACGCTGTTCTGCAACAAGCTGCTGGGCGAGTGCCAGATCAACCCAGCCAGCATCGTCACCTGCCAGACCGCCTTGGATACGGTGTGCGAGAAACACGTCTGCAACAAGGTCTCGGGCGTGTGCGAAACGCTGCCGACCGAGCGGCTCAAGCAGATTTGCCCCGTCGGCAAGCCGGATTGCGGCATCTTCGTTGAACTGGCTGCCGAAGAGAGCCCCACGCTGGTCTTGTGCGACGACGGCAACCCGTGCACGGCCGCTTCGTCGTGCAAGCAGGGCCAGTGCGCCGCAGAGAAGACGGCCTACACGTGCAAGTGCCAAGACGACGGCGACTGCGCCGGGCAGGACGACGGCGACCTGTGCAACGGCATCTTGTACTGCAACAAGAGCAACGGCACCTGCGAGGTCAACCCAGCCAGCGTGGTCGTGTGCCCCACCATGGGCGACACCCAGTGCGCCAAGAACGTCTGCAACCCCAAGACCGGCGTCTGCGAGCAGAAACCGCAGGCCAACGGCCCCGCGTACGTCAAGTGCGAAGACGGCAATCCGTGCACCGCGTTCGACTACTGCCAGGCCGACGGCTCGTGCCACTCTGGCCCCAACACCTGCGTCTGCGTGGCCGACAAAGACTGCGCCAGCAAGGAAGACGGCGACTTGTGCAACGGCACCATGTTCTGCAACAAGGCCACCGGCGCCTGCGAGGTCAATCCGGCCACGGTCAAGTTCTGCACCCCGCAGTTCGACAACCAGTGCCGCAAGAACACCTGCCAGCCCACCACCGGCGAGTGCGTGATGGTCATCGCGGGCAAGAACATCCTGTGCGAAGACGGCAACCCGTGCACCGTGTCGGACACCTGCGCAGAGGGCGAGTGCACCGCCGGCCCCAACACCTGCGTCTGCAACAACCAGGCCGACTGCGGCAAGCTGGAAGACGGCAACCTGTGCAACGGCACGCTGTACTGCGACCTGGCGACGACGCCGCACAAGTGCAAGGTCAACCCGGCCACCCTGGTCAGCTGCCCGGCCGGCTTGGACACAGCCTGCCTGATCAACACCTGCGACCCCGCCACCGGCTCCTGTGTCATGCAGCCGCCGCCGCAGATGTACGCCGCGTGCGACGACGGCAACCCGTGCACGACGGGCGATGTCTGCATCGGCAGCGTGTGCGAATCGGGGGCCAACATCTGCGGCTGCACCACGCCAGACGACTGCAAGGCCTTCGACGACGGCAACCCCTGCAACGGCGCGATGAGCTGCCTGGCCAAGCTGTGCGCCGTCAATCCCAGCACCGTGGTGGCGTGCGAAGCGGGCGACACCTGCACCAAGAACGTCTGCGAGGTGGCGGCGAACTCGACCACAACCTGCAAGCCCACGCCGGTGCTCGGCGCCTGCGACGACAAGAACCCGTGCACATCCGATGCGTGTGCGCAAGGCACCTGCTCGCACCAGGCCATCGACGACGGCGCGACCCCCTGCTCGATCGGCGCGCTGGCCAAGGTGTGCGTCAAGGGGCTGTGCGTCCTGCAGCCGTGACCAAGGCCGCCGCCCAACCAGCCCCGACTGCTCGCGTGATCCCATGGTTGGCCGTGGTGATCCTGCCGCTGCTGCTTTTCGGCGCGGTGGCCGGCTTCGACTTCGTGCACTACGACGACGACTACTACGTGTACGAAAACGCCAACGTGATGGCGGGCTTGTCGGCGGCCTCGCTGCGCTGGGCTTTTGCGGGCGCCCACTACGGCAACTACAACCCGCTGACCTGGCTGTCGCACCTGCTCGACGCGACCTTGTTCGGCGCGGCGCCGGCCGGCCACCACCTGCACAACCTGGCGCTGCACATCGCGAACTCGGCGCTGGTGCTGGCGCTGGCGCGGCGGGTGCTGCCGGCGGGCGCGGCGCTGTTCGTGGCGGCCAGCTTTGCCGTGCATCCGCAGCACGTGGAGTCGGTGGCCTGGGTCAGCGACCGCAAAGACCTGTTGGCGGCGCTGTGGGCGCTGGCGGCGGTGGCGATGCACGGGCGCTGGGCGGCGCGGCGGCGCGGGGTCGACTACGCGGCAACGCTGGGCTGCTTTGCGGCGGCGATGCTGAGCAAGCCCACGGTGGCGCCGCTGCCGGTGCTGTTGCTGCTGCTCGACGTCTGGCCGCTGCAGCGCTGGCAGCCGCGGGCGCACCGGCAAAACGCCAGATTGATGCTGGAGAAAGTGCCGATGCTGCTCGTGGCGGTGCCGCTGCTGCTGTGGGCCAGCACGGCGCAGCGCGAGCTGGGCGCCCTGGTGAGCGACGGCGCCCTGCCCTGGCCGTACCGGCTGGCCAACGCGGTGGTGGGCGTGGCGACCTATGCCGGCAAGCTGCTGTGGCCGTCCGGACTTGCGGTGCACTACCCGCACCCGGGCTCACGCGTGGACGCGGCCCTGCTGACCGCGGCGGCGGCGGCGCTGCTCGGCATTTCGGTGGCAGCGTGGCGGCTGCGGCGGTCGCTGCCCCTGCTGGCCGTGGGCTGGTTCGGCTACCTGCTGCTGATTGCGCCGGTGGCCGGCCTGGTGCAGCTGGGCAGCTCGGCGCGGGCCGACCGCTTCGTGTACCTGCCGCTGCTCCTGCTGCTTTTGGCGGTGGCCGCGGTGGCGGTGCGGCTGCTCGAGGGCGCGGCGGCGCGCACGCAGCTGGCGCTGGCCGGGGCGGCCGTAGCCGGGCAAGTGCTGGTCAGCGCGACGATTTTGCCGGCGTGGCGCGACACCGAGGCGCTGATGCGGCGCGCGTGTGCCGTCACCGAGCACAACGCCTTGGCCCACACCGACCTGGGCATGGCCCTGGAGCGCCGCGGCGATCGGGCCGGCGCCGAGGCCGAGTACCAAAAAGCGCTGCAGATCGAGCCCATGGACGCCCGCGCCAACAACAAGCTGGGCAATGCCTGCATGGCGCGCGGCGACAGCAAGGCGGCGGTCGCCTACTACCAGCGCTCGGTCCAGACCGACCCGAGCGAGCTGGGGGTGCTGGCCAACCTGTCGATTGCCCAGGAGTTGTCTGGGGATCTGCCGGGTGCCGAGGCGACCCTGACCGCCCTGCTGGACCGGCAGCCCACCGACCGCGCCGCCCGGCTGCGCCTGGCCAACGTGCTGCTGCAGCAGAAGCGCCTGGAGCCGGCCTACGGCAACTTGACGGTGCTGCTCGACGCGGACCCGGGCGATGCCGAGGCGCTGGATAGTCTGGGCAATCTCGAGTACTTGCAGGGGCACCTGCCAGCGGCGGCGCGGGCGTGGCAGCGGGCGCTGGCGGCGGCCAAAGAGCGCGGTTCGCCGGCGCTGGCGCAGAAGATTGCGGGGAAGTTGGGGCAGTTGCGGGGGGCTGGCGAGGGCAAGTAGGGCTAGTCGCAGGCGGCGGCTTCGCAGCGGTGGGTGCCAGGGCCGCACACCGTTCCCGCCGCGCACTGCCATGCCTCCGGCTTGGGGTCACACGCCGCGCCAGCGGGCAAGGGCGCCTGGCAAGTGCCAGAATCGCTTGCGCTGCTGCGGACACAGGTCAAGCCGGCCGGGCAGACGGTGCCAAGGCATGGCTTGCCCTGGCCGGCCGGCTCGCGGCACCTCGCCGAGGTCGCGTCGCAGACCAGGTCCGCGCCGCACCATGAGTATGCGCCGACGCCTGCGGACACCGTCGCCAAGTCCTCGTTTCCACAAGGTGTCGCGATGTGGGGTCCCGGTTCGCAGCGCGGCACGCCATCGGCGCCGCGGACACAGGCCAAGTCTGTGACCAGGCAACCGTATTCCAGACTGCAGACGTGCCCGACCACCCCCAGCGGCTGGCAGATACCGGTGGCCGAGTCGGGCAGGTCGGGCACACACCAGTCGCCAGACACGCACTGCACCCAAAGCGGCGCTTGGTACTCGCCTTCGTACTCGCTCTTTGGCGGTGGCGGGTGCCGCTGGCAGGGGGCGCCGGTGGGCTTGGCGGGCGCACAGGCGTGGGGGACGGGGTTGGGGTCGCAGTCGAGCCCGGTGGCGCATTGGCGCGGTGGGAACACGGTACAAAGCTCGCCCAGTTGCCGGGGCGGCTGGCAGGTGCGTTGGCCATGGGGCGTTGCGTGCGCGCAAACCAAACCAGGGGCGCAGGCAACTGGGTAGCCGCAGGGCTCGCCCAGTTGCGGCCGGAGCGGCACCCGGCAGCCTTCTGCGCCACACTCCAGGCCAAACGCACAGTACCGCATTTCCGAACAGTACTCGCCAAGTGGGCTGCGGGGCTCACATTTCCCGGTATCGGGGCTGCAGCGTGGCCAACAGAAGCCCGAACCGCAGTCGGCGTCGTAGGTGCACGACTTGCCGTTTGGGAGTAGGCCCACAAAGACCTGCTCGCACTCGGGCAATCTTGGCGGCAAGGGGTTGTAGGGCAGGAAATTCTGGAACACCTCGCAGCCGTCGCGTTCGATCGCGGCCCGGCAGGCGGCCAGGCGCGAGGGATCCAGCTTGGCACGGCCGAGTGCGACCGCAGCGATCCCGTCGGGCACGAAGGCGAGGAGCGCCCCAACCTCGCGGCTGTGCACACAGGTGTCCAGGTCGGCAAAGCGGAGCGGCGCGTCGGCGCACTGGGGCCAAAGCGCGCACGCAGCCTGGAGCAGGGGCAGCGTCGCCAGTTGGGCCTCCGCAGCCAACTCCAGGGCCGCCGGGTCGACCTGACCGTTCGCGGTGGGCGCGTCTGGCGTCGTGCAGCCAAACAGCCCCGCCAGCACTAGGCCCCACGCCCGGCACAACGGTTTGGCGGTGAGCGAGCTTAGGTGCGGCGCGGTACACAATACGGGGATGCACATGCCACCACCGTGTACCCCGGCGCGGCCCACGTCAAGGGCGAAATGGCCCAGGGCGAGGCGCCGGCCCAGTGCGCGCGAATTTCCCAGCGTTCGCCGCAGCCACGCCCACGCGCGCTTGGCCGCGTTCGCCCGCCAGTGTACCTTGCCGCCATGGGCCTGCCGATCGACTTCTACTTCGACTTCTCGTGTCCCTACGCCTACCTGGCCAGCACCCAGCGCCGCTGGCTCGCCCGCGAGTCCGGGAGCGACGTGCATTTGCGCCCGTTCCTGTTGGGCGGGGTGTTTGCCGCCATCGGCCAAGCGCAGAACCTGGCGGCCACGCTGTCGCCGGCCAAGGCGCGCCACAACCGCCTGGACGTGATTCGCTGGGCCACTTGGTTCGGGGTGCCGCTGGCGCCGCCGCACCACCACCCGATGCGGACGGTCGAGGCCCTGCGCTGCCTGCTCGCCGCCCCGGCCGAGGCCCGCGAAGCGCTCACCGACGCCTGCTTTGCCGCCTACTGGGTCCAGGGGCGGGACCTCAGCGATGCCAAGGTGTTGACCGACCTCCTGCTGGGCGCCGGGCTGGACGCACCGGCCATCCTGACCGCGGCCCAGAGCGACGCCATCAAGGCCGAGCTGCGCGAGCGCACCGAGCAAGCGCTGCAGGTGGGCGTGTTCGGCGCCCCGGCGTTCGTCGTCGGCGACCAGCTGTTCTGGGGCCAGGACCGCCTGCCGATGGTGGTGCGCGCGGCCCAAGGTTGGCGCCCCGACCCGGCGCTCGCCGACTTTCACTTCGTAGCCGAGCCCAAGGAGCCACTGTGACCGCCAAGACTGTCGAGTACTTCTACGACCTTTCGTCCCCCTACGCCTACCTGGCCCACGAGGCCATCGAACCACTGGCCGCGGCCCACGGCGCCCAGGTCCGGTGGCGGCCGTTTCTGCTGGGCAGCCTGTTCAAGGCCCTGGGCGGGCCCATCGTGCCGATTGCGGTGGCGCCGCCGGCCAAGCAAGCCATATTCCGGGCCGACATCCTGCGCTGGGCCGAGGTCCGCGAGCTGCCGATGCAGTGGCCGAGCCAGTTCCCGATGAACACGGTGCGGCCGCTGCGGGTGCTCTGTCAGCTGGAGGGCGCGGCGCACACCGAGCTGGCCAAGCACCTGTTCAAGCAGTACTGGGCGCACGACCGCAACATCGGCGACGCTGCGACCCTGCAGGCGATTCTGGACGAGCAGGGCCTGGACGGCGCGGCGCTGCTGGCGGGCTGCGAGCGCCCCGAGGTCAAGGCCGCCCTGATTGCCGCCACCGAAGAAGCCGTGCAGCGCGGGGCCTGTGGCGCGCCCACCTTCTTTGTCGGCGACCACCTGGTCTGGGGGCAGGACCG
>JACRCU010000094.1 GCA_016218865.1 Deltaproteobacteria bacterium
CGGCGAAGTCGAAGTAGACCATCTCGAAGCCGAAGCGCCGGTCTGTGGCCGGATCGGCGGCGTTGGTGTGGACATGGCCGGTCCAGTACCACCACTGCACGTTCTGGTCGTTCATCGGCCCATCGTCGGCCGGCAACTGCAGGCGGCGGGTGGGAACCTCGCTACCTTTCGCGGGATTGTTGCACATGGTGCCTCGCGGGCGGTCTCGCCGCCGGCTGCTCGCTCAGTCCGTGTCCAAGCGACCAAATAGGTTGCGATTGTAGCCATCCAACTCGACATAGCCGCGACCGATCGGCTGCCCGTCCGCGTCGGCAATGTCGACCGCGCCCTCCCAGTACTCTGGCCCTGGCCAGTACTGGTGTTCGCCGTACAGTTCTTGATCGACGACCGCTGGCGTCAGGATCAGGTCCAACCCCTGCGACGCAATGGTAACGCGCCAGCCACTGGGGTAGCGCGCGCCCGTATGGGGGCTGGGCCACTCGCCGGTGACCTGCACAAAGAAGTCGTCGGGCGTGAGCACCCGGTGCCCCTGCGCGGTCTTCAGCGAGGCAAAGGTCTCGGTGGCGTGGTTTTGGCCGGGGAACAAGAAGATCATCAGCTCGGTGTCGGCGCCGATGTGCAAGCCGAACCACTGCCACCCGGCGGCGATGGCGGGCAACAGCTCGCCGTATTGGCGGTCGAACCAGGCCTCGCCCGTCACTGCCTCGGCGGACCCGCGGTCGGGAGTCAGGGTGCCCGTCACCTGCATGCGCTTGCGCGAGTAGTACAGCGTGTAACCGCCCGCAAGATAAGGATGCGCCGTACCTTCGTAGTGCTGGGTGGCGGGCTCGCCGGTGTCCAGCCGCAAGTCGAGGGTCACCCCACCCAACTGGCTCACCAGGTGGTCGTGGCCCCCGCCGCCGCTGGCGTGCACCTTGCTGGCGGCGTCGGCGTCAAAGTGGAAGCGGCCCGGCGTCGCCGTGGGCAGTTGCAGGGGCAAGGTGGCTTGATCGAAGTAGAACCGACGGGCATTCAAGTCCGTCAGCGCGTGGTGGCACAGGGTGGCGACAAAGGCGCCCCACTTGCGGAACACGAAGAAGACCACCTCGAAGCCGTAGCGCTTGCCGGTCGCCGTCTGCAGGTGGCCGGTCCAGTACCACCATTGCACGCCGCAGCCCTTCACAAAGCCGTCGTGCTCGGGCAGCTGGACGCGCAGTTGCCTGCCTGGCTGACCTCGCCGCCGTTTGCCGATCGCCATGCCCGCCTCCCGCGCACTGCTGCGTATGCCTGTCGAGTGTGGGCCCGCGGGCCACCCGACGCAAGGGCGCGTCCCCGTCGGGGTCCGTGGCCGGGGTAGGCACACCACAGTGCGGCCCCTGGGTGCCCCGCCGGCGGGCCGGATGGGCACAACGGGCGAAGGCGACCGCCGCGAGCGAGGGGTTGGCTGAGTCGCAGATTGCAGGGGGAGTTGCCCTCGCAGTCGCGCCACCTGCCGAACAGCCGAGCAGGGGGCGCAACCCGAGAGCTTCCGTCCAGTTTACCGGCAGGGTGGGGCGGTGGGGCCTTGCCTGCGGCGCGCGAGGACGATGCGAAGGAACGAACTAGCCGGGCGCGGGTGCAGGTCCAGTCCTGGGGGACATCAGGAATCCGCTCAGAACTGGACCTACACCGCAGCGCACTGGTCAGGCACGAAGCCTGGCACCGAACAGCCTAGTTGTGGACCACGCCGATGGCGGCGATACGGCCGGGGCCGTGGCAGAGCAGGCACTGCTCCTTGATGGCGCCCTTGGCGAACGTGTTCGCGCGGGTGTCATAGAAGCGACCGCCAGCGGCCTGCATGTGGTCCACGGCCGGGGCGTTGTCGTGGCAAGCCACGCAAGCCGCGGTGATGGGCGTGATGACCAGGGTGGTGTCCTTGGCCGGGGTGATGGTGCCCGTCGAGTTCGACACGCTGAAGCCGGTGCCGTAGTCGGTGACGTTGTCGGCGACCACGTACGGCGAGATGGCGAACCAGCCAGTCGTGTTGGTGGCCGGGTCGGTGTTGTACTTGCCCTGACCGACGGTCGAGACCAGCATGTTCGGCAGCGCGTTGTTGGTGGCGGTCGAGCTGTAGTCGAACGCGCCAGCCACGTGGCAAGCCGTGCAGTCGCTGAGCGGGCCGGCGAACTCGATTTCCGAGTAGTTCTTCTCGGGCGAGACGGCGTGCCAGGTCAGCGGAACCGTGCGCTTGCGGGCGCCGTGGACGGCGTGGACGAAGTCCTTGGCGTTGGCCGACCATGCCGAGCTGGTGCGGTTCGGGTTGTGGCACCAAGCGCAGCTGGGCGCGTTGTTGCGCTGGCCGGCGTGGAACGACGGGGCCGCACCGAGCTGGGCGTGGCACTTGTTGCAGGACGCGTTGTCAACGATCGTGCGGCGCGGGGCCCACGCGTTGCAGGGCGCGGTGGTGGTGCAGGTGCAAGCCTTGGCAGCGGTCGCGGCGCACAGGGTGGTGCCCTGGTAGCCGTAGGCCTGGGTACCGGTGGTGACCGCGGTGTTGGTCGCGGGCATCCAGACGTTCGGCGCAGCCACGATCAGACCACCCGACTTCAGAGCCAGACCCCAAGCATCCTTGGCCGCCGTGTCCTTGACCGGGTAGGCCGGCAGGTTGATCTGGGTCATGGGCTGGGTCGAGGCCAGGCTGTAGCTGTAGCCCAGGCCGCCGGTCAGCATGGTGGCGTCGTCGCCGATCTTCACCAGGTTGAGCTTGATGGTGTAGTAGCCGGTGGTGGCGTCCAGAGTCAGCGAACCCAGCGGAACCTTGCAAGGCGCGGGGTTGTTGTTCAGGCCGTCGCCGCAGGTGCAGGGCGCCGAAGCGGTGCAGTCGGTGGTGCCTTGCTTGCCTTGGGTGGCCTTGCCGGCCTTGATGTCGCTGGTCAGGCCGCCCCAAACGCCCTTGATGTACGCGCTGCCGCTGGCGTTGAAGTCCGCCGGCATGTTGATGCCGTCTTGCGGCACCGCCCACACGAAGTAGGCGCTCGGCGAGCCGACGAAGTTCGGAATCATCTCGGTGACGCTGCCAGCCGCGTAGGTCTGGAAGACGACGTCCGTGCCGTTCTTCTTGAACTTGAAGGTCATCTGCGGGCGACGAACCGTGCCGTCCATCCAGGTCGTGACTTGCTTGAGGTCATAGGTAATGACGTCGGCGCCGGTCGGCACGAAGTTGGTGGCGGCCAGGTTGGCGGCGTGGGTGTTGTTGCTGATCGACGGGCAAGCCGCCGACGTGGGCTGACCGGCCATGTCGATCGAGTTGCAGGGATTCGGCTTGTCGACGGGCTGGTGGTAACCGGCGATGTCGACGTCCGAGTGGCAGGTGGCGCAGTCGTTGTCGGACTTGCCGGCGCCGCCGCTGTGCACGCAGGCCTTGCGGTAGCCGGTGGCCGGGTCGATGGTCTGGGCCTTGGCGGCGCCCTGCGAGTTGCACTTGGCCAGGGTCGCGTCGGTCATGCTGACGTTGTCGTGGCACGAAGTGCAAGCATTGGCGTTGGGACGGGTCTTCCACTGATCGGCCTGAGCGGTGTTCTGGTGGCAAACCTTGCAGTTGCGGATGTCTTGCGGGAAGGGGAACTTGATCGCGTGGAACAAGCTCGCCGGGTTCAGGTCTTCGCTGAAGTGCAGGCGGTGGATGAACACGCCGGCGTCGGCGGCGGTGTTGGCCGCGCCCGACGAGCTGGTCCGACCGTTGTGGCAGGTGCCGCAGTAGTTGCCTTCCACGCGGCCCGCGCCGTGGAAGCCCGACGAGACGGTGTTCTCGGGGGCAAAGCCGCGGTGGCAAGCGTTGCAGCTGGCGGTGGCGACGAGCTCGCGGCGAACCGGCGTGCCCTTGCCGCTGGGGATGAAGGCGTATTCCTTGTTGATCGCCTTGAAGGTCGCGGTGTTCTGGGTGTACTGCGTGTCGACCTGACGGGTCGCCTGGATCCACAGGGTGTGGGTCACATCAGCCTGGGCGGCGTCGTACTTGACAGCCCTGGGGCCCTTGGGGGTGTCGACGGTCGGGAAGGTGTAGGTGTAGTCGCCGGGGGCGTTCTGCTTGAAGGTGCCGTAACCGGTCGAGGCGCCAGTGGCGTCGACGGCGGGCTTGCAGTCCGTGCCCAGCGGGCTGAACATCGTGGGGTTGGCGATGGTCGGCGCGCTCGACGAGGCCGACTTGGTCATCATGACGTACGGGAGCAGCTTGCCCTTGGAGTCGGTGGCGTTGTAGGCCAGGCCGAACGAGGGGCGGATGTTCGTGTTCAGCGAGTAGCCGCCGCACACGTCGATCGGGTAGCCCTTGTCGTCGGTCAGGGTGAAGTTGACCACGATCGGGTCGGCCGCGGCCGTGCTGATGCTCTTGACCGTGACGTTGATACCGGTGCTGGCGGTCGACAGGCCGTTCTTGCCGTCCGTACCGTTGGTACCGTTGGTGCCGTTGGTGCCGGCCTTGCCGTCGGCCACGGTGGCGCTGGTGCCATCGCCGCAGGTCACGGTCTTGGTGCCGTCGCCGTTGTCCTTGACGGTGCAGCCCTTGCCGTCGGCGCCATTCTTGCCGTCGGCCACGGTCACCTTGGTGCCGTCTTCGCAGCTGATGGTCTTGGTGCCGTCGCCGTTGTCCTTGACGGTGCAGCTCTTGCCGGGGGCGCCGTCGTTGACGGTCACGGTGTCGCTGCCGGGGCAGTTGATGGCCTTGCTGCCGTCGCCGTTGTCCTTGACCGTGCAGCTCTGGCCGTCTTTGCCAGCCTTGCCGTCGGCGACCGTGGCGGTGGTGCCGTCTTCGCAGCTGATGGTCTTGGTGCCATCGCCGTTGTCCTTGACGGTGCAGCTCTTGCCGTTGGCGCCCGCGGCGCCGTCTTTGCCCGCCGCGCCGTCTTTGCCCGCCGCGCCATCCGTGATGGTCAGCTTGGAGCCGTCGGCGCACGTAATCGTCTTGTTGCCCTTGCCGTCGTCGGCGGCCACGCAGTTCGTGCCGTCCTTGCCGGGTTCACCGCTCTTGATGACGACCGACGTTCCGTCGGTGCAGCTCAAGGTCTTGGTGCCGTCCGTGTTGTCCTTCAGGGTGCACGAGGCGCCGTCTTTGCCGTCTTTGCCGTTGGTGCCGTTGGCACCTTCGCAGGCGGCGAGACTCAGAGCCATCGCCACCCACGAGGCTCGCGCGAGCATTCTGGTAGTGTCTGATTTCATTGCTGTTCTCCTGTATGCGGAAACCGGGTCGGCTACGATCGGGGAGCCGGTGCAGAGCTCGAATCGAGGCAGGTCGGCGAGGGTCCAGGCCTGGATGAACGAAAGCTTCGCGAGGGTGGTCGGTGGTCGGTTCCTGCTCAACTCACCCTGCGGAACCATTTCCGCACGGCAGGCTGACGGGGCAAGTGTACTCCGGCCGCGACAGGCAAAAGGGGTGGATCCCCTTGATGTGACAGCCGCATGACGGGGCCGGATTCGGCAGTATGTAAATTCAGTTAGTTACGGAATAGCGACTTGACCGGGATCAAGTGGTCCAATTGGCCGCAGGCCACGAAATGATCGTCCGGTCGGGCGGTTTTTGCGGGTTCTTCGGCCGACACATGCAATGACCTGAAATTACACACATTTCAAGTTAAGGAATTCCACACCAACCGGCACCTGGCCATCCGCGAGACAGCGATGCCGCACAACCACTGGATCATACTGCGTAATATCGCACGACCAACCGCAAGCATGGGTGGCGAGAGCGGCCATTTCGGCGCCTTGCGCCGCGTCGGCACACCGGTTGGGCGCGGAACCCTACGCAATGCATGGTGTTACCGGTCGGGCCTTTGGCGGCGGCCACCGGCCTGCACCGCGGAAGCCGGGGGAGCCAGCGGCGCCAGGAGCTGTGCGGCACTTGCGCGACCGCTCTGCGGGCCAACTAGGGATGGATTCTGGATTTTGCCGATCGGGTGTCGCATTGTTGTTGCCGGCGAGGGCACCTGTTTGGTATTGTGAATACGAGGCGTGTGTCCTTGTTTTGAGCTTGGTCGTGGGCAGCAACTCCAATTCATCGGGCAGTCCTTCGTCGGCCCCTCCGCCGCGGCTCCCCAGCACCGCGCGGGCAAGCTCGGGCGTCGTCAGCGCAGACGATGTGCTGCCGGTGCGCGCCTCGGGCGGCATCGCGCCCCGCCCGGCCAGTGGCATGCAAGCGCCCCATATCGCCTCGGGTTCGCCGATGGCCGGCGTGCGACCGGTCACCCACAGCAGCCAGGCCGTGGCGCCCGAGCCCATCGGGCCGCCCCAGTCCGCGGCCTACCGGCCGGTCGTGGTGCACGCCACCTCGGAGCCGGCGCCGCTGCGGGATCCCTTCCGGCCGTCGCCGCCGCGGCCGCGGCCCCCTAGCGGCGCCCACCCCCTGCCGCCGCCCGAGCAGACCAGGCCCACCACGGTGTCCGTCGAAGCGGCGCGCGCGCCGGCGCCACCACCGCGGGCGCGCGAACCGTCGTCCGCGTTCAGCTTGATGCCCCACACCCCGGCGCCGTCGGGTTTGCGCGAGCCCAGCAGTGGCTGGTCCAGCGTCGCCGAGCCCAGCGCCAGCTTTGACCTAGGGGGCCGCGAACCGAGCCACGGCGGCGCGCGCAGCCCGGCCCACCGCAGCGGATGGTCGGGCACGACGCAGATCAGCTCACCGGGCAGCGGTGTCGCGCCGTCGGTGGCGATTTCCAACTCGGCCAACGTCAACCCCACGGTGCGGCCTCACGACGCGGATGCCAGCCAGGCGTTTGGCGCGCTGTTCAGCCGCGAGTCGGCCAGCGAAGTCGAGATCGCGCAACTCGCGGCCATCTGCACGCGGGTGGTCTGCTCGCCCGGTCGGTCGCTGACCACCAAGGGCCAGCCAGCCGAAGTGGCCTACATCATTGCCAGCGGTTTCGCGCGCATGGAACTGGCCAGCGACGACCACCCCCTCGGGGCGGCGGCGCTGCGCGCAGGCGATTGGGCGGGCGAAGCCTTGCTGGCCGGCGACGACGCGCACGGCCACAACATCTTGGCAGCGAGCGATCTCGTCATGTTTGCGTGCGAGCGCGGCGACTTGCACAACCTGGCTCAGCGGATGCCGCAGCTGGCTGCGCGCCTGACGGCGGCCGTGATGGAGCAGTCGATGCGGCGCAGCCGTCTGCAGACCAACAAGATGACCAGCATCGCTCAGGCGGCCCTGGGCATCGCCGCTCCAGCCGCCGCGGAGCCTGCCAGCAGCGAAGGCACGTCGTTTGGGCGGCTGTTCTCGAAGCTGACTGGCAAGGGGGGCTAGCATGAATGTGCAGCAATTGCGCGCCCTACCCGGGTGGCAGAAGATAGCCGAAGCCGAGGGAACGGCGCTGGTGCAGGCTGGCGGCGACCGCTGGATCCGCGCCGGCCAGGCGGCGGTCGAAGCGGGCAAGCTGTGTGTGGGTCCGCTGCTGATCGCCAGTGGCGAAGTGCAGGTGTTGTTCGAAGTCGGCGACATGGGGCTGCCCGTGCTGGTTTTGGGCCCCGGCGATTGGCTCGCGCCAGAGACCGCCTACGACGGCAACCCGCCGGTGCTGGGTGCGCGCGCCCTGACCGATGTGCGCGCGTTGTCGCTGCCGCGCGAGCAGGTCGACCGCATCCGCAACTTGCCGCAAGGAGTGGCGGTTCGCTTGACCCGCACGCTGATGCAGAGCCAGGCGAAGATTGCCGCCGCGCTGGGCGTGCACGCGGCACCGTGGCTGCAAAAAGCCCATGACAAGCGCCAACTGACCCGCGCCGACTTGGTGGAGCTGGGCATGCAGCGCCTGGCGCAACCGACGCAAGCGGTGCTGCCGTCGGGAACGCAGCCGGTCAGCAAGCAGGTCGAGGTCATCGGCCACGAAGGCCCGGCCATCGCTGCCAACTTCCGCCCGATCCGCTAGACTCAGCCCACGGCGACACGCCTTTGGGGGCCGCAGTGGACGACAATCTGGCAAAAACGCTGGTGGCGGGTGCCGAAGGCGGCGCCGCGACGCTCCTTGGGCTGCTCTCGGTAGCCCTGGCTTGGTTTGCGCTGCCCACGGCCGAGCGCAAGCGCCTGCGCCTGCCGGTGTTGTTCCTGCTCCTGCACTTGGCGGCGCTGGGCGTGGAGCACCTGGTGCCGGCCAATGCCCGGCGGCCGTGGGAGTTCTTTGGCCTGCTCTTCGTGTGGGCGGCGCTGGCCCAGTCGCTGCCGATGCTGGTGATCGACGGCCTGCTGGCGCACCGGTTGCGCTGGCAGCTGCCAAAAATCTTTCGCGATATCATCCAGATGCTGGTGTACTTTGGTGTTGGGCTGGTGGTCCTGCACAGCATCGGCTTCGAGCCCAGTTCGCTGCTGGCAACCTCGGCGCTACTGACGGCGGTCATCGGTCTGTCTCTGCAAGACACCCTGGGTAACTTGTTCGCCGGCTTGGCGATTCAGGCGCAGACGCCCTTCGAAGTGGGCGACTGGGTGCAGCTCGCCGAGTCCAACGAACCGCTGGGGCGCGTGGTCGAGATCAACTGGCGGGCCACCAAGCTGCTCACCACCGACCGCGTGGAAATCGTGGTGCCCAACGCCAACTTGGCCCGGTCGCCGATCCGCAATTTCTCCAAGCCCACCGTGCTCTTGCGCCGGCAGATTCGCGTCATGGTGCCCAGCGACTTCGCTCCGGCGCACGTGCGCAACCTGCTCGAAGCCGCGGTCGACGGGACGCCCGGCGTGCTGTCCGAGCCGAAACCCAATGTGATCGTGGGCGACTTCGACCCCGACGGCCTGCTCTATGTCTTGCGGTATTTCACCGACGACGCCGAGCATGTACACCCGGTCGACGGCCGCGTGCGCGAGCGCATCTGGCACGCCCTGCGGCGAGCCGGGGTGCCGTTTGCCCGCGATGTGCGCGAGGTGTTCCAGCACAACGTGCGCGCCGAAGATGTGGAGCACAGCCGCCTGTCCAAGCTGGCCGAGCGACGCGCAACCCTGCGCCAGGTCGAGGTGTTCGACGTGCTGCCCGACCCGTCGATCGACGTGCTGGCGGGCCTGGTCCATACGCGGCGGTTTGCAGCCGGCGAGTACGTGCTGCGCAAAGGCGATGCAGGCGGCGAGATGTACGTGGTCGAGCACGGCGAAGTGGCCGTGGTCGTGGAGCAGGCCAGCGGTCAGGCCACCGAGGTCGCGCGACTCGGCAAGGGCCAGTTCTTTGGCGAGATGAGCCTTATGACCGGCGCGCCGCGGACCGCCACGGTGCGGGCGGCGACGGATCTGGCCTTGTTGGTGGTAGACACGGCTGCATTTCACGAGGTCTAGCAGCAGTCGCCCGACGGGGCGGTGCGCATGTCCGAGATGCTGGTCCTGCGCCAGGGCGAGCTCGACCGCGAGTCGGCCAAGGCGACCGGTCAGCACCAGCTGCCGGCCGAGCGCAACACGGCGATGCTGTCCAAGATTCGCGAGTTCTTCGCGATCTAGATCTAGGCCGGATAATCGACGTAGCCCTTGGGCCCCGGCGTGTAGAACGTGCTGAAGTCTGGCGGCGTCAGCGCGGCGCCCGCCTTGAGCTTGGCGACCAGACTCGGGTTGCTGAGGAACGGCCGGCCAAAGGCCACCAGATCGCCGCGCCCCGCTTGCAGGTCGGCTTCGGCGCGCGCGGCATCGTAGCCGCCAGACAGTATGTATGTCCCCTTGAATGCAGCGCGAATGCCGTCCTTGATGGCCTGCGGCACGGTCGGGGCGCCCATGGCGCTGTGGTCGACGATGTGCACGTAGAGCAGCCCAAGCTTGGACAATTCCGCAGCTAGCGCCAGGTAGAGGGCGTCCATCTCGGCGTCGGGTGCCATGCCATTGAACACGCCGTAGGGCGACAGACGGATGCCCACGCGGTCGGCGCCGATGGCTTGGGCGCAGCGCTTGGCCACCTCGACCGCAAAGCGGATGCGGCCCTGCACATCGCCGCCCCAGGCGTCGCTGCGCAAGTTGGTCTTGGTGTTGAGGAATTGGTCGATGAGGTAGCCGTTAGCGCCGTGCAGTTCCACGCCGTCGAAGCCGGCGGCGATGGCGTTCTGGCTTGCGGTGGCGTACTCGGCGATGGTCGCCTGGATCTGCGCCTCGGTCATGGCGGCCGGTTCGGTCGCGGGCTGCGGCCCCTGGGCATCGACGTAGATGGTGTCGCCCAGCGCCACGGCCGACGGCGCCAGGACGGTAGCGCCCGCGGGCAAGTTGGCCTGGTGCGAGGCGCGGCCGGTATGCATCAGCTGGGCCACGATGTGACCGCCGGCGGCGTGGACCGCCGTTGTGACCTTGCGCCAGCCCGCCACGTGGGCGTCGCTGAACAGGCCGGGGATGCGCGGGTAGCCCAGGCCGTTGGGCGACGGCGACACACCTTCGGTGACGATGAGGCCGGCGGTGGCGCGCTGTGCGTAGTAGGCCGCCTCCAGGTCGCCGGGCACGTTGCCAAGGGCGCGGTTGCGGGTCATCGGGGCCATCACGGTGCGGTTGGCCAGCGCGAGGCGACCGAGGGTGTAGGGGCCAAAAAGCATTTGCGTCATCTGGGCTTTCCTTTTCTGGGTGGGGATGAGCGCGGCGCCGCGCCGCAGCGAGAAAGGTAGGCTGGACCCGCTGCGCGACAAGGTCCGCAGGCGAACTACACTGTTCCCTCTGGCGAACAATCAAGTTTGGCTTGCAGGTCATGCGGTCGGCGCGCTACCCTGGCCGGGCCGCCGATGACGACCGCCGCCGCCAACGACGCTCCTTCGCACCGCCGCATCGCCGGATGGCTGGCGCTGCTCGCCGGTTTGGGCACGGCGCTGGCCCGCGCTACACCGATCTACGACCCCGACTACTTCTGGCACCTGGAAACCGGCGCGTGGATCGCCGAGCACCAGAGCATTCCGCGCGTCGACCCGTTTTCGCACACATTCGCCGGCAAGCCGTGGCTCTACGTGGACTGGCTGGCCGACCTGCTGATGGTCGGCTTGTACGGCGCCTGGGACCATGCGGGGAATATTGCAGCGTTTTGCGCCGCAGCCGGCGTGGCGGTGGGGCTGTGGACCCGGCACCTGGCCAAGCTGACCGCGAGCCCGTGGCCGCTGCTGGCCGTGAGCCCGCTGCTGGTGGCCGCCACGGTGTTTCGGGTCGCGCCGCGGCCCCAGACCCTGACGCTGTTGCTGCTGGCGCTGGTGCTGGCGCTGCTCGTCCAGCCGGGCGGGGTGGACCCGCAGCGCGCCGTGCGGCGGGCATGGTGGACGGTGCCGCTGTTGGTGCTGTGTCAGAACCTGCACTCTAGCGCCCTGCTCGGCTGGCTGGCCCTGCTGGCGGCTGCCGCTGGCGCGACCGTGGATCACGTGTGGCGGCCTGCCATTGCCCCGCCCACCGCCGCTGTGCGCACCCGCTGGCTGCAAGTCCTCGCGGGGGCGCTGGCCCTGTTGGCGGCGCCGTGGCCGGTCGATCGCCTGGCGGCCGGCTTCCTGCACCTGGGCGACGAGCGCGTACCGGCCATCCTGATGGAATGGGCGCCCCTGTGGCGCGATGGCTGGCTGCCCGCCCGCAGCGGCTGGGGTGCGGCGCTGGGGCTGCTGACCCTGGTGGCGCTGGTGCCGGCGACCGTGGCGCCGCTGCGGCGGCAGCTGCCCAGCGCCTATTGGTTTCTCGGCTTGGGGTTCTTGGTCATGGGCGTGCGGACCGCGCGTTTCGTGCCGATGGCGGCGATGGCGCTGGCGCCCCTGGCCGTGGTCGGCCTGGATGCGGTCTTCCACAGCGGCCCGTTGGCGCGGCGCCGTTGGGCCCTGGCTGCTGGGGCTGCGGTGCTCGGGACCGTCGGCGTGGCGGCGGCGGCCAAGCACGCTCGGCCAGTTGGCGTTGGCGTCGCCGCGGGCGACTTCCCAGAAGGGGCCGCGGAGTACCTGCGGCGCAACCCGGCAAAAGGCAACCTTTACAATGACTTCTTTGACGGCGGATTCCTGCTCTGGGCCCTGCACCGGCGCTACCCGGTGCTGATCGACGGCCGCGCCATGGCGCTGTACGGCATCGACTTCGTCGCGCGCGTCTACGACCCGCCACCGGGCGGTCTGGTGCAGCTCCTAGAGGAATTCCGCTGTGGTGTCGCAGTGGTCTACAACGACCAGCGGCTGCGCGAGGTGCAGGCCCGGCCGGACTGGCGCCTGGTCTTCCTGGACGACCGGGCCTTCGTCGCGGTGGACCGCCGCGCCAACCCGGCCCTGGCAGCGCGCGATGGCTACCAGGTGGTGCATCCTGCGGATCTCGTGCTCGAATTGTCCCGCTGGCGCGCCGATCCGAGCCTGGCCCACGCTGCCCAGGCCGAGGCCGAGCGCATGGTGGCCGCGGCTCCCACGGCGGCCATGCCCAAGGTGGTGCTGGCCACGGCGCAGCTTGCGTTGGGGCAGGCGGCGGCGGCCCGCGCCACCACTACACAAGCGCTTGAAATCAAACCCGACCTGCTACCGGCGCTGCGCACGGCCGCCACGGTTTGCGACGCCGACGGCGACCGCGCCTGCGTGTGTGCCTTTGCGGCCAAGGTGTTGCGCCGCGCGCCGCACCAAGCAGCCACCCGAGCGCTCGCAGCCAAGAACCGCTGCGGCAGCGGGGCGGAAGCGCCCAAAGAGTCGCTGGATTGACCGAGTCGCCCGCGCCTACAAGCAGCAGGCGTAGCCGTAGGAACTGCCGGCGCTCAGGTTGTTGGCGGCGCTGCCGATGCCCAGACCGCCGGCGCACTGACCGTCGCAGTCGTTGAAGCTGCCGGTCCAGTTGCTGGGGGCCGTGATGACGCTCTTGCGGCGCAGCACCGAGCTCTGCGACACCGAGCAGATGTGGGTACCGCTGGCGGCGCAGTCCTTGGCCGCGTTGACCCAGGTGGCGCCGGCGTTGTTGACCTTGAGGTAGCAAACGCCAGCCACATCGGTAAAGCCGGCGGGGCAACCGGTCGACGACGGATTCTCGGTGGCGCAGCAGGCAAAGGCGTAGGCATTGCCGTGGAAGGTGGTGTCGTTGTCCATGCCGCCCGAGCCGTATTCGGCCACGCCGTCGTTGTCTTCGCCGCTGCGATCCCAGAAGACCGCGGCGGTGATCTTGCCCGCCGTGCGCAGGTAGACCAACTGCGACTTGTCGCACAAGTCCGAGTTCAGCGACGAGCACATCTTGGCGGCGTAGTGGAAGGTCGAGTCCATGGTGTTGTGGATCAGGGTCACGCGGGTGCCGATGTCGCCCGAGGCCACCTTGACGATCTGGTCGGTCGGCCGCGCCGGGGTCTTGTAGTTGTAGCAGCACGGGGCAGCGATGGTGTTGCTGGCGCCCTGGTCGTCGGAAACGTAGCCCACCGTCTCTTGGTGCCAATTCGCGTCGTTGTCCGAGTACGAATTGATCCAGTTGCCGCTGTAGCTCTGGCTCTGGAAGTAGATGTTCTGCGACAAAGCGCCGCCTTGACGCAGCATGAGGGCCTGCGCGCCCGAGCAGATATCGGCGTGCTTGGCGGCGCACCAGTCGGTGGCGTTCTGCCAGGTGATGGCGCCATTGATGCCGGGCGTGCACACGCCGTCGACCACCAGCGACTTTTGGCCGTTGGACTGGGTGGGGCACCAGCTGTTCTTGAAGGTCACCAAGTCGTTGAAGACCATGTCGCCCGACAGGCCGGTGTTGCCGGCCCCCATCGAGAGCGAGCCGTCGACAATCAGGTTGCCCTTGATCTCAATCTTCTTGCTCGACAGGGTCTGGATGTTGATCGACCAGCTGAAGGCGCCGTCGAAACCGCCCGAGCCGCCGCCGACCTTGAGGTCCTTGACCGTGATCGACCAGGCGCCCTTGATGTTCTTGCCGAGCCAGTCGCCGTTCAGATTGCCCGAAACCAGCGGAATGTCGGTGTTGTAGTTGCCAGAAAGCGCGGTGCCAGTCTTGCCGCCGTTGAACAACACGTACGGCGTCGACACGCCGGGGCCGTACAGCTCGACCTTGACGCCGGTCAGGTCCGAGTTGGTCAGGCTCAAATTCACCCAGATCTTCTGGGCCAGGCCGATGTCTGGGAAGGTGAGGGTGTCGGTGACGCCCGCGCCCAGTCCGTCGGGGATCTTGGTGCTGGCGGCGCCGGCTTGCGAGTCGACGAATTGGTTGAAGATGAGGCCGTTGGAGATCTCGTCGATCATGTCGGCTTGCAGCGTCGACGCGACGCACGAGATCGAGCCGTCGGCATTGTGGCCGTTCATGACCAGGCCAGTTCCGCAGAGCTTGCCGACCTGCGCCAGCACCGGCAGGCCGCTCAAGTCCGCGTAGGCGCCCGAGCCCGCTACCTTGGCCAGCGAAGCGGCCTTGACATAGGCGGTGAGGTCGGTCGCCTTGGCATAGACGCTGTGGTCGGGGATGTTGGCCAGATCAGCGTAGGAGCCGCTGGTGGCGACCTTGGCCAGCAGCGCAGTCTTGGCGTAGGCGGCCAGATCGGCGGTCTTGGCGTAGGCCGACAGATCGGCGGCCTTGGCGTAGACGCTGAGGTCGCTGGTCTTGGCGTAGGCCGACAGGTCCGCCGTCTTGGCATAGCCCTGCAGCACCGCGGCATCCAGCATCGCGGGCTTGATGCAGCCCGAGCACTCCAGCGCCTCGGCCACCGCAGCCCGGAAGGCGAATGCCTGCGATGCCAATGGCTTGCGCGGCAGCTCCGGGTCGGGGCTGACCTGCAAGCTCAGGTACAGTCCAGTGCCGTTGAGGACCGCGGCGCTCAAGGCCTTCGTCGTTCCCAGCACATAGGTAAACGCCCCCGACTTGACGGACACCTTGACGGGGCCTTCGACCCATAGCGGATTGCCGGTGGTGGGGTCGTTGTAGATGCCAAAGGTGATGTCGTACAGGCCATCGGCCGCGGCCGCGCCGCCGCTCGACAGCAGGACGCCTTCGAGGCCGATCGTGGTGGGCACCGCTGCCGTCGCCGGAGCCGGGTTGCCCAGGGCCAGCAAGGAGGCCGCTGCCAAGCCGAGTAGTAGTCGCTTCATGCTGAATCTCCAGAACGCAGACCGTGTTGCGGCACTCGAGGCGCTTGCGCCGGCATCCGCTGTGCCGCGACGGCAGCCACTGCCACCGGCGCAACGGCCAAAAGCGTACGCGCGCTCCAAGGGAGCGTCAATCGAGACTTGGCGGTGCCTGACGTTTTCGGACGGCGGGACGCGCCGCCTCCACACCCGTTCCACCCCGGGGCGCCCCACTGAAGGCCCGACGCGGGCGCCGACCCGGGCTGCGTCCAAGGCGAGTTGGGCCGACGTGCGCCTGGGTCGCCAGGTCGGCAGCGCCCGACCACGGCCGCGAAGCGTCTTTCGAATCCAGTGGCTCGGCCGGCTACGGCCTGGCGGGTCAGCTCACATCCAGCGATACGGCCATGCTGCCGTCGTAGCCGTCGCTGAAATCGGAGCCCTCGGGATCGGCGGAGCTGGTGGCGCCGGACTTGGTGACGCAGCGGGCCTGCACTACATAAGTGCCTTTGGTTGCAGGCCAATCGAAGTGCCATAGCGTCCAGATGTCGGGACCAGGGGCATAGTCGACCTTGGCAGGCAGCCACGGACCGTCGCCGACCCGAACTTGCACATTCGCAATCAAGTCGGCACCCGCAAAGGCAATTCCTTGGATGCGCACCGTGCCGGCGGGCAGGGGAGCCTCGCCGCGCGGCCAGCGAATGTAGGTGTGCGCCTGGTAGACGGCGGTGTCGCTCCAGCCTTGACTTTCCCAGAAGCCCTTGTGCGGCTCGTTGACGAACTCAATGGACTTCAACCACTTGGGATTCTTCATGCCGTAGCGCCCCGGCACCAAAAGACGCGCCGGTCGGCCGTGGGCGGGCGGCAGCTGCTCGCCGTTCATCCGCCACACCACCCACAGCGGACGGTCCAGGTCGCTGGCGGGCAGTCCGGTGGTGTAGCCGTCGATGCCGGTGATTTTCAGGAACTTGGTTGCCGGCACGGCCACCCCAAAGTGGGCAAGCAGCTTGGTGACCGGCAGGCCCGTCCACAAGGCGTTGCTCACCGACTGGCTGTACGGGCCGGTGCCAATGCATTCCAGCGTATGTTCCTTGACTTGTGTCGGCAGCGCGTCGAGTTGGGCCAAGGTCAGCGACAGCAGCGGCTTGCCCTGGTCCGCGAACTGGAGAGTCCACGTAGCCGGGTCATAACTGGGTGTTCCACAACACGAAGTGATGTAATGCTTGTCGTTCGGCGTGATGAACGGCGTGGGACCAGCCGGGTCTTGGGTCAGCGGACCCGCGCTGGCGTCGGCAGCCGTGCTGTCGGAGGCGGCATCGGTGGCGCTGGCGTCGCCCGCAGCATCCAGCTGGGCATCCGCAGTCACGTCACCAGGTTTGGCGTCGCCCGCGGGCCCCGTGTCGCCCAAACCGCTGGCATCGCCCGCGTCGCCCGCCTTGGCGCCCGCACCGCTGGGCTTCACCACGTCGCTGCAGGCGGCCAGCAACGCGGCACTGGCCAACTGCGTCAATACCTTGCGTCGATCACTGCGCACGCTTGCCTCCGGCCAGAAGGACCGCGGGACAAGCGCCCGGGTGCCGATCTGCAGCTTGCGGGTACCGGCCCCCGGGGCAAATCCGGCGCCCCTTGCGCTTTGATTCTACAGCTGATTCCACGCGAACACTGTGCAATGGCACAATGGAGCCGGGCGGCAGCGGGGTCGCGTCGAGGGCCCAGACCGACTTGACGGTGCCGCCGCTGCCCGAACCTGCCGGGCTGACGGTCCACGCCATGTCGCCGCAGGCCATGCCACCGGTCTGCGGCACCTTGTGAACGGCGCTACTCGGGCACCACGTTGCGTTGCGCACCGACGAACCCGTTAGGTAGGGTGACTTCCGAGAGCCTCCTCGGGACCGCGACCCGAAGGTCGACCGCGCGGCGGCGAAGGCCCGGCAATCCAGCCAGTTGTTCTGTGCGCTCGCCGGCTTGGCCACCGGGGGGTTCGGCCAAGGGGACCCGGCGGTGCGTCCCCAAGGGTGTCATTGTGCCCGTATTAACGGATTGTGTAGGGGGGCTTCACACAGTTTCGCGGGTGGGGCCCAACGGCGGCGGCGATGACGTCGGCCCCTGTCTCGGTGCGCGGTGCGTTTGGGCCCAGCGGGTCAGTTGGCCACGCGGCGCAGTATCGCACTTGCGGCAGACAGGGGCCTGAGCGGGGCGCACGGAGCAGACGCAGTTGCCGCAATGGAGCGCCGCTCGCCCAGGAGGAACTCGCTCTGGATTGCCAGGGAAATTCAGGGAGCAGCTTGCGCTTGCGCCCGGCGATATCGGCGCACACCCAGTACACAGGCAAGGCCAATTCCGATCCAGGCGTGCGAGCGAGCAGGCACTGTGCCGGCCTGGCAGCCGCTGGCGGCCTCCACCTTGGTGCAGGACTCATCCGCGGCGTCGAAAGTACATCGGCCCGCTTCCGCACACAGTTGGGATTTCTCGCACTCTTCGTTGGTCTGGGGAACACATCTGCCTTGTGAGCCTGCGTGACACCGGCCGGCACCGCCGCAGGTGCTGGCGGCAGCACATCCCGCTTCAGTCACGACGCAGGCGCGGGTCTTGTCGTTGAATTCCTTGACCCCGCAGAGCCCTTGGATCCGGCAAGTTGCAGACGCCGCGCAGTCCGCTTCTTCCCAAACCACGCATTTGTGCCAGGCGGGCCCCGGAATCGCCGCATCGAAGTGGCACTTGCCCTCCTCGGAACAGAACTTGCTCTGCCGGCAGCCTTGCTCGCCGCCGACACACTCTTGGCCGTCGAATTCGCACCTGGCCTCGAAGAAACACTCCGCCCCGCATGGTTTCGCGAATTTCGCTGCCGTTGGGTCGGGGTCGAGGACGTCCGATTGGCAGGCGACGCACAGCGAACCTGCTGATAGCCACATGGCCAGAAACAGGGACGAAGCCGCGCGGCGAACCCCGTCGTTGAATCGGGACGAGACGATCAGGGTGGCATCTTGAGAACAAGAATTCCGGCCCACAGGCTGCTCTTGAACAGGTCTTTCCATTGTGGTTCCTCCAACGCCGCATGCGAGAATCCGCCGCGTTTGTGGGACACAATCCACCATGTTTGCGTGCCCTTCTGGTCTTCGAGGACGTGTATGCCCGCGGCGGCGGCAGCCCCCAGCACGGAACCTGTGCCCATGCTGGAGTTGACAAGCACCATCGCGTTCGGTGCGTCGACTGCAACTGCATCCTTGAAACTGACTGGGCTCAAGAGGAGCCAAAAATACTCTAGGTCAAGCCGCCGACTCCAGGTTCTGAATCGAAAGAGGGGGTCTTTTGTGAGTTCGTCTGCTGCTGCGTCCAGGTCATATTGCTGCA
>JACRCU010000080.1 GCA_016218865.1 Deltaproteobacteria bacterium
CGCAGCACGAAGACGCAACCTTCCAGATGGATCAGGCGGAGTTGACGCGCCGGCTGGCCGAACAGCCGTCGGTAGCTCCCCCCGAAGACAGCACGCGCGCCCTGGCCGCGGCGAGCGAAGGTCTGGACGACACCACCAAGCCGCAGACGTCGCGCCAAGAGCCGTGGGCTGTCCGCACCCAACCCGCGGGCGCCTTGGCCGACGACGTGCTCGGCGAAGACCGCCCGGCCAGCCGTTCGCTCTTGTTCGTCACGGCGGCCGTGTGGGTGGGGGCGGTGACTCTGGCGGTCTACGCCACGCTCATCACGGTGCGGGGCTGAGGTTCTGTAAGATAAGCGCTTGAACATTTCGGCCGCTAGGTGGGCCGCAAGCGAAGGGCTCTAGGAGCGTGTGGGGCTAGCGAGTGCGGTGTCGTGAAAGCTCATGAAATTGCTCAAGTCTCAAATTGAGGCAAGCATGTAATTTCAATGGGTTAGCAAGAATTGCCGACAGGTTCCCAGAACGTCAATCAGAAACCTCCCAGGCCCCGCGCAACGCAGACTCGGTCTGACGAAAACCCAATGATGCTGGGTGGGTCGCAAGCGAGCGCTGCCGCGACCTGCCGCGGCGATGGCGGGAAGTGATCGACTATTCCTGTTATTCTGCCTGAACTCGACTGCAGTGGCCGCCCGTGGGTCCTCGGCGCCGAGCCACCGCGCCCCTGGCACAACGAGTCTGCAGCGCGGCTGGACCGGCGCGGCTACTTCGGCAGCAAGCCGGTGTAGACACTGGTGCCTGCGGAGCTTTCGTAGGCCAGCGAGAAGCGCAGCGCGCCCGGAGCGATCACCAAGTCCGACAGACCGCCGGCGCCTGCCAGTGGACCGCCCAGGCTGGTCGGCGCGAAGTCGTTGAACAGAACCTGCGACACCTGGGTGATGAACTTGGTGTCGTTGGCCGCTTTGTGCCGCGCCACCCACACCTGCGCGCTGCCGGGCATGGCCCATACCGTCAGGAAGTCGGTGCTGCCGGGCAGTTCGGCCAGCCGCAGCGCCGCGATGGTGGGAACCTCGTTGCCAAGGGGATCGAACCACTGCGCCACCACGGCGGTCTGCGGATTGGTGATGGACGGTGCGAAGCGGGTATGCGCCAAGAATCCGCGCACTTTTCCACCCTGGTTGGCCGTGCCAGAAACCGCCACCAGCAGGCGCCCCGCGTCGCTGTCCCAGGCGGCCTCGACCGCCAGGAAGGTCACGTCGGTGCCGATGACGTCGATACTCTTGCACACGACTTGCCAGGACGGCTGCGTCCCCACGGCGCTGACCTGGCCGAATTGCAGCTGGGAGTAGGGTTGGAAATCCGTTCCATTTTGTGCAGCTACGTGCACCGGCACCAGCAGCGCCTGCGCACTGCCCATCGCCACCACCGACGGGCGGCCAAAGGAGTACTTGGCCGGTGCCCCGGGCGCCCCCGCCACTGCCACCGCTGCGCCGGCGCCGGTCAACCCCTCTGGATACAGACCCGTGCCGTGCCAGGCCAGGGCACCGCCACTGCGCAGCGCCGTCACTTGCGCCCCAACGGTGCTGTTGACGTCGGCCTTGCTCACCGCCAATGCGGCCCGGCCGCCCGCGAGCGGCAGACAGGCACTCGGCGGAGCCGGCTGCACGGCCGAGCTGCCCAGCACCTGACTCCGCACCACACCCGCCGGGCAGGCCTTGGCATCGACATCGAGCCAGGCCAGCAAAGTCCGCGCAAAGCTTGCCGGATGAGCGACCAGCTGCGGCTGTTGACCGCACACCCCGGCCACGGCGGGCGTCGCCAATTGCACCTGGGGTGGCGCTCCGCCCGGCCCGAGCTTGACGACCACCACCGTGCCTGCCCCGGCCGGGTTGCTGCAAGACGAGGACTGCCCGGCCAGCCACAACCGCGGTGCCACTCCCAGCCAGTCCTCGCCGCTCTCTTGCCAGCGCAGCGTCGGGGCCACCAGAGCGCCGATTCCGGCTGAGCTGAGGTTGAGGGGCACAGGCCCAAACTTGCCGCCCTGACCCGTCAAGCACTCGCCTGCCGAACACTCGTGGAGCGCGGGGCAGGCGGTGGTCTTGACGCAGCCCAAGGCCGGATCGCACGCGGCCATCAAGCACGCTGCGGCATCGCCAGCGCTGCCCGCACAGGTCACGGGTTGGCCGACGCACGTGCCAGCCAGACAGGCATCGCCGCTAGTGCAGGCATTGCCGTCGCTGCAGGCGATGCCGGATTGGACCGCGTGCTGGCAACCGGCGCTCGGCGAGCACGAGTCGGTGGTGCAGGGGTTGGCATCGTCGCAGTTGGTCGCGGCGCCAGCCTTGCAGACACCGGCGCTGCATGTGTCGCCCGTGGTGCATGGGCTGCCGTCGTCGCAGGCGCCGCCGCTGGCGGGAGTCCACGCCGTGGTCGACGCGGCCGGCTGGCACGACTGGCACGGTGAACCGGCCGACAGTTCGCCGCTGGCCCGGCACGCGCCAGCGATCTTGCACCAACCGGTGGCAATCGGGTGGTTGCAGGCGCCGTCTTGGCACACGTCTTGGGTGCAGCCCAAGCCGTCGTCGCCGCAGGGAGCACCGGCCGCGGTGGGTGAGTGGCTGCAACCGCTTGGTCCGGCGCAGGAATCCTGCGTGCACGGGTTGCCGTCCGAGCACCTGATTCCCGAGCCGCCGCACTTGCCGTTGCTGCAGCCATCGCCGGTGGTGCAAGCGTTGCCGTCGTCGCAGGCGCCAGCGATAGGGACCCAGTAGCAGGGGTTGACGGGGTCGGCGCTGTTGCAGTTGTCGGCGGTGCACGGCTCGTTGTCACTACAAGCCAGCTTGGCGCCTACGCATTTGCCGGCAGCGGTGCAAGTCTCGGCCACACTGCACGGATTGCTGTCGTTGCAGGGCAGGTTGACCCGCGTGGACCACTGGGTCTGGCTCTGCTTGGGCAGGCAGCCCAGGCAGCTGTCCAGGGGGCTGATGGCGCCGCCGCTGAGGCAGGTGCCCTGGATCATGCACATGTCGGCCTTGATGTCGGCGTGATTGCAAACTCCGCCCAAACACTGGTCTACCGTGCAGGCAATGCCGTCGTCGGGGCAGGCGGTGCCGCTGCCGAACAGGCTGTGCTCGCAGGCGCCACTGGCTGGGTTGCAGGTGTCGAGCGAGC
>JACRCU010000093.1 GCA_016218865.1 Deltaproteobacteria bacterium
AGGCGCGCAAGGACCCCGACGTCAACATCAAGCGCTCGGCGGTGTTCGCGCTGTCGCGCCTGCAAGACGACGGCATCGCCCGCGATCTGGCCGAGATGAAGAAGGATCCCGACGCCGAAGTCCGCATGCACGTGTGCTACGCCCTGACCAACGCCAGCGAAAAGTACGCCGAGGCGGTGGCGGTGCTGGAAGAGATGATGACCGACACCGACCGCAAGGTGAAAGTCGAGGCGATCAAAGGGCTTGGCAAGCGCAAGGACTACGCGGCGGTGCCCAAGCTGGTGAGCTTCACCCGCCAGCCCGACGTCGAGGTCAAGCGCGCGGTGTTCGAGGCGCTGCTGGCGCTGCGCACGCCGGAAAACAGCAAGGAACTGCGCGGGATTTTCCTCAAGGGCATGGAGACCAACGACAGCCAGGTGCGTCTGTACTGCGTCCAGGCCCTGAGCGAGAAGACCGCCGTCTCCGACATCGAGGGTCTGCGCCAGGCGGCCTTCGACAACAGCAAGCCGGTGAAGCTGGCGGCAATCGCCGCGCTCGGCGCCAGCAAACTGGTCGAAGCCATGGACGCGATTGCCAATTTCTTCGGCGACTCGGACAACGAGGTCCGCGAGAAGGCCCTGGACGCCATGTGCGGGATTCCGGGCGGCGAGGCCAAGGACATCAAGGTCCGCTACCTGAAGGACTTCATCTCCACGGCCGACGTGCCCGAGCCGCTGAAGAAGAAGGCCGAGCAGTGCAAGGCCAATCCGTAACCGACGCGCGCGCGAATTGGCCTACTTGGCGGCGCGCTTGGCCGCCAGGGTCTTCTGCAGCGCCCGGTCCTGCTCCGACAAAAGCGCAAAGAACGCCTTGAGGTGCGGGTCGCTCTCGGCCTCGGTCAGGGCGGCGTGACTGCCGGCCAGCTCGCTCTCGAGCCGCTGCGTCACCGCCAGTGCTTCGTCGAAGCTGATCTTGGGCCGCTCGCCGGCAAACCGCTCCAGGGCCTGTTCGCCCTGCAGGATCATCGCGTCGAGCTTGGCTTCGTCGGGCTGCCAGGTGCCGTTGCGGCCGTGCTCGACCAAGAAGTCGCGGCAGGCCATGCGCACCCGCAAGGCGTGCTGGATTTCCTGTTTTTCCAACCGAATGAACAGCTCGGCCCGCTCCGGCTGATCGGCAAAGCGCGCCGCCAGCAAGTGGAACAACTCGGCGGCGATCAGCTCGATGCGCTCAATTTTTTCAAAAGTTTCGACCGGATCGCTGTGCGCCGGACTGGCGTGGTGGCGGGTCATGGTGGGTCCTCCCTGCATGCAAGCTAGCCTCATGCGCGGCTGTGCGCCAAACCCCCCAGGCATCGGGGCGTCACACTCGCGTCACACGGCGCGGGCTGTGGCCAGCATAGCGCGGTTGACAAGCGGGCGCTGCTCGCCGGCACAATCGCCAGGCCGCTGGGGCAAGTGGCGAGGCGAACAATGGCACAGGGCAGGACTTGGCTCGGGATCGGGCTGGCGATGGCGACCACCCTCGCGGCGTGCCGCGAACCGCCACCCCCGGACCAGCGGCCCGCGCCGACGCCAATGGCGGACCCCAATTGGCAACCCGAGCGCCAACAACTGCCGCCCATCGACAACCCCGTGGGGGCGACCGCCACGCAACTGCCGCTGCCGGCGACCCCCGCCGCGGCGCCCGAGGCGGCGAGCGAGCTGCTGCAGACCCTGAAGCTGCGGCCAGTCGACGACCTGAGCGTGCAGCTGGAGTTGCCAGAGCCGTGCACGGCGGTCGCCAGCGGCGCGGGCCAAGACGAGACCTGGACCTTCGAGCGCAGCATCGCCGGCTCGGCCTGTGGCCTGCGCGTCACCATCCGCCGGCGCCCGCTGCACGACCTGGCCGAGTTGGTGGCGGCGGCCGGCGAGCTGTCGGTGGGTCAGCTAGAGGACAAAGGCAAGGATGTCAGTGGGTTGGTGTGGGCGCGCAAGAAGCCGGTCGGACCGGTGCAGGACCTGTGGGTCGGCCTGCCCGCCGGTGCCGTGGGGCGCATCGCCGTGTGCAGCGCTCCGCCGGCCTACGCCGAATTGGCGCGGCGGGTGTGCTTCAGCCTGCGTCCCATCGAAGTACCTTGAATTTGTACGGGTAGTTCAATCGCCAAGACAGATGCCGACGCTGCGCGCGTGGCGCACCAACTGGCTCGAGGTCTCGACCATGTGCGGCTTGCGGATGCCGTCGACCAGCGGCACCGACTCGATCTGCGTGCCGCGCAGACAGACCATGCGACCCCACTGCCCGGCGAGGGCCAGCCGCACCGCCTCGGCACCAAAGCGCAACGAAATCAGGCGGTCATAGGCACACGGCGAGCCGCCGCGCTGGATGTGTCCCAGCACGGTGGTGCGCACTTCGGGCACGCTGGGCCGATCCCAATTCTGGGCGAACGCCTCGCGCAGCGCCGCCTCGAGCTGGTGGGCCGCACCGCCGAGCCGCGCCACCTTGCCAGCGCCAGCCGCCTCCAGCAGCGAAGTCTGGCCGCCGGCCGGAAAGGCACCTTCGGCTACGACGATCAAGGTGAAGTTGCGGCGCTCTTCGTGCCAGCGCTGGCGGATGCGACCCATGACTACTTTGAGATCATAGGGAATTTCTGGCATCAGCACCACGTGCGCGCCGCCGACCAGACCGGCGTGCAGGGCGATCCAGCCGGCGTAGCGGCCCATCACCTCCAGGATCATCACCCGGTCGTGCGACTCGCCGGTGGTGCGCAGGCGATCGAGGGCGTCCATGGCCACTTCCACGGCGGTGTAGAAGCCAAAGGTGGTGTCCGTGGAACCCAGGTCATTGTCGATGGTCTTGGGCACGCCGATCACCCGCGCGCCGCGTTCGGCCAGTTCGTGGGCAATCGCCAGCGAGCCGTCGCCGCCGATGGCGATCAAGCCCTCTAGCCCCAGCCGGGCGATGTTGGCCACGACTTCGTCGCCGCGATCTTCCACCGCGCTCTGGCCGTCGCGTACAGTGGCGTACTTGAAGGGGTTGCCGCGGTTGGTCGTGCCCAGGACCGTGCCGCCCTGGTTGAAGATGTTGCGGACGTCCGATGAACCTAAAGTCCGGATGTTCAGTCCGTTTTCACCGCCGACCAGGCCCTCGAAGCCGTCGACGACGCCGACGATCTCGACTCCCGCCTGCGCCGCGCCGCGGACCACCGACCAGATCACTGCATTGAGACCAGGGCAGTCGCCGCCCCCGGTCAGTAGGCCAAAGCGCCGCATGACTCGCACAGTTGCCCCCGCTGCCCGCCGGTGCGGGCCTGGACCGCGGGCCATACCATAGCGCAGCGCCCGGTAGAGGTCGACCGGCGGCGACCCCCGGCATGCGAAAATGTTGACCGCGCACGGCTTTGCGGCAACATGCCCAGGCAGGCGTTTGAAAACGCCGCGCGATTGTGGTACTTGGCCGCCCGCGCACGCGCTGTCGACCACGATCTGCGGCGGATTTGGCGCAAACAGGGATTCGGCGCGCCAGGAAGGGGGCAATAGGCGGCAATGCAGCGCAAAGCGGCAGTGCAGCATCTCGCCTCAGGGGGCGCGACCGGGCGCAACGGCGCAGCGTACAAGAAGGGCGCGGCGAACAAACAGTGCGCAGCGAACACAGGAGTAAGCAATGAAGAATCTTAAGAAGTGGACCTCTCTGGCTGCGCTCGGTCTGGGCGTGGTGGCCGTGGCGGGCACGGCCCATGCCACCGACTCGCGCATCAACGGCCTCAGCGGCGGTGCCGTCTCGCTCACCGGCAATCCCGACAGCCCCACCGCCAGCGACACGGTCTTGAACGAAAAGTCGTTTACGATTCGCGACTCGGCGAATATCTACACCTTCCCGCAATTCTTGCCGACCTACAAGAACAGCGTCGACTCGGACGCCACCAGCGGCGCCAAGTACGGCACCATGAACATCCGCTACGCCCTGAGCGACGACGCGGTGCTCCTGATCTACGGCAAGCGCTCGGTGTGGCAGCCCGTGACCAACCTCAGCTCGGTCGCCGGGGCAACCGCTGGTACCGCCTCGGGCTACGGCATGCCCAATGACCCGACGAACCATCAGTTCGGTCTGGGTTTTGGCATGAAGGCCGGCGAGTCGTTGCGCCTGGGCGCCCACGCCTCGCTGGGCGGCCGCAACTTCACCGACAAGTCCACCAACAACAAGACCCAGAACAACACCTTGTTCCAACTCGGTGCGGGCGTCGGTTTCGACCTCAGCGAAACCAACAGCATGGACTTTGGCATCGACCTCAAGGTCGGGTCCTTCACCAACCAGGGTCCGCAGGGCGACCTGTACACCCCCAACGGGTTGTTCCGCTTTGGCCTGATCTTCAAGGGTGAGTTCCAGGTGCATCAGATCGCCAAGATCGTGCCGTACCTGAACTTCGCCTACGACAGCCGCAACGTTGCCCACGGCCAGGACCAAGCAGGCAATGGCGCCAAGTATGGCAACGCCGCCATGACCGTCCTGCAGCTGGGTTCCGACCTGGCCATCCAGCCGGTCGAGGGCGTGCTGATCCAGCCGGGCCTGGGTCTCGCGTTCGCCACCAGCACCGTCAGCGGCAAGGCCGTCCCCGACCAGAGCGGGCAGATCCCCAGCCAGACCCTGGATGCCAGCAGCAACCGCATCATCCCGTACTACGGCTTCGCGGCCGAGGCCAAGGCCTTCGACTGGATGGTCCTGCGTCTGGGCGCCCGCCAGCAGGTCGTCCTGACCAACATCGGCAACACCGCCACCAATCCGGCCCCGTCCAACGAAGAGCACCTGTCCAACGTGGTCAACACCGTCACCACCGGCATGGGCTTCAAGCTGATGGGTTGGGATCTGGACCTGAACGTCAACCCCAGCTACTTCAACAATGGCGTGTTCGCCGCGACCGGCGCCTCCACCAGCCCGTTCGCGGTCGACTGGGCCCTGGGCTACCGCTGGTAAGCCTCTGGGCTGCCTGGCTTTCCTAGCCTGACATTGGCTCGACGCCGTTCGGCTCGCTGGCTTCGCGCTGGCCTGCCGAGCGGCGTCGGCCTTTTTGCACCCGGGAATAGCCCGCGCCGGCCGCGGCTTGCAGGGTTGTGCCGGGGCGGGCATTCTAGACGGCCCCGGCGTCTGCCGCCCCCTGCCCTTGGAGGATCATGTCGCTACTGAGCCGCGCCCGCCTGAGCCCACTGGGCTTGGGCTTGGGTTGCATCGCCGGACTGCTGGCCGTGGGCGGGTTTTCTGCCTGCAGCCGCCCGACCACCGCGCCCGCGCCCGTTGCGGCCGCCGCCTCGCCGCAGGCGCTGCCCGCCGCTGCCACGCCGACCCAGGCCCCGCCCGAAGGCGAGAGCGCCGCGCCCTTCCGCGCCGTGGCCCCGGTCGCCACCGTCAACGGCAAGCCGATCTCGGCCGAGAAGTTCAACGCCGAGCTCGACAAGCTGATCGGCCCGGGCGCCAAGATCCCGACCGATCGCCTGCGCCGCATTGCCCACAGCATCATCGGTCGCCTGGTCGAAAACGAGCTGCGCGAGCAGGCCATCGCCCAGAACAACATCGAGGTCACCCAGGCCGAGCTCGACGAAGTGTGGAGCGACTACACCCGCCGTTTTGCCGACGAGAACGGCAAGGTCGACGAAGCGGGTCTGGCGTCCGAGCTCAAGCGCACCCGCCGCAGCATCGCCGAGGTCAAGGAACAGCTGCGCCAGCAAAAGCTGGGCCAAAAGCTGACCGAAAAGCTGGGCAAGGTCGACGTCAGCGAAGCCGAGATGAAGCAGTTCTTCGACGGCAACCCCACTTCGTTCGTGGAGCAGGCCTCGCGCGATGTGCGGGCGATCGTGGTGCGCGTGGCGGCCGATGCCCAGCCCAGCGAGCGCGACAAGGCGGCGCAGCGGGCCAAAAACGCCTACGAGGCCTTGAAAAAGGGCCAGGACTTCGAGCTGGTGGCCAAGGAATTCGGCGACGGCGCCCAGCCGCCCCTGCACATCCTGAAGGGCAGCACCGACAGCGACCTGGAGAAAGTCGCCTTCGAGATGAAGGTGGGCGACATCGCTCCGCCGATCCGCACCCGCTGGGGCTACTACGTGATCCGCCTGATCGAGAAGAACGACCAGCGCAACAAGACCTACGGCGAGGTGCGCGAGGAGATCCGCCGCTCGCTGCTGTCGCGCAAGGCCTTCTTGGAAGAACGGCGCATCGTCCAGGAACTGCGGCGCAAGGCCGACGTGATCGAGAAGCTGCCGTTCTGAGCCCGGGTGGGTCGCACCACGCAAGCGCGGGTGGCCCATGCCGTTTGTCGCCGCGCTGCGCCGCCGGGCGATCGTGCTATGCTCGGACCGAATCCTGATCCGGCCAGGCGGGGCACCAAGCGAGCGTGAAGGCACAGCAGCCAGGCAAAGTGGGCAGTGGGGGCCGCCGCAAGCTGCGCTGGTCGCTGCCGACCCGCATTTTCATGGCGTTTGCCCTGATCATCGTCTGCACGGGCGGCAGTTCGCTGTATGCCATCGCCACCGTGGCCGCCCTCCGCCACGAACTGACCTTCCTGCGCGCGCGGGCGCTGCCCCTGCTTGACGAATTGCGCCAGGCCACGGCGGAGTTGCGGGCCTTCGACGAGGCTCTGCAGCGCGCGGCGCCCCAAGATCTGGACTGGGTGGTGCGGCTGTTGCCCAATGCCCGCCCGTATCAGCGCGTCGACCAGCTGCTGGCCCACGCCCGCCAAATGGCGCTGTTGGCGGATCCGCCGCGGCTCGCGCAATTGGTCAGCCGCCAGGCGCCGCCGCTGCCACTGCTCGACGCCGAGCTGGCCAAGGTGCGGAGCGGCAACCAGGCCCTGGAGCAGCTGCGCCGCGATCGCGAGATGCTGACGCTGCTGGGCAACTTGCGCGACGCGACCGCCGACACCCAAGCCTACGAAGCGATCACGGCGGCGCTGCAGCGGTCGATGGCCGAGCGGCGGGTGGCCGATTCGGCCCGCTTGGTGGTGGAACTGCGCAGGATGATTCGCCATGTTCAAGGTGGTCTGGAGCGGGCGCAGCTGGCCTTCGAGCGCGGTCTGACGGCCCGCTTCGAGGATGCGGAGCGCGCCGAGGCGAACCTGGTGCTGCTGGTGGTGGTGGCCTCGGCCTTGGCCCTGGCGATGTCGGTGCTCATGCTGCTGTGGTCCGTGGTGGCGCTGCGACCGCTGGCGGCCCTGACCGAGGTGGTGCGGCGTTTTGCCAGTGGCGAGCGCAAGGTGCGCGCGGTCAGCCGCGGTCCGGCCGAGATCGCCACCTTGGCCGAAGAATGGAACAACATGGCCAACGCCTTGGCCGAACGCGAAAAGGAGCTGTCGAGCCAGCGCGACGAGCTGCAGCGCGCCGAGCGGCTGGGTGCCTTGGGCCAGATCGCCGCGCGCATGGCCCACGAAGTGCGCAACCCCTTGTCTTCCATTGGACTCAACGCCGAGCTGCTGGACGAAGAGCTGTCGCGCGAAGGCCCGCTCGATCGCGGCGAAGCCCGCGAGCTGCTGGCCAGCATCGGCGCCGAGATCGAGCGGCTGCGGGTGCTGACCGACGGCTACCTGGATCGCGCGCGGGTGGCGCCGAGCGAGCAGGTGGCACTGGATCCGGCCGGGCTGGTTCGCTCGCTGGTCGAGTTCCTGGCGCCCGAACTGGAACTGCGCAAAGTGCAGGTTGATCTGGCGCTCCAGCCCGGCCTGGAAGTGGAAGTCGACCCTTCGGCGCTGCGCCAGGCCCTGTGGAACCTGGTGCGCAACGGCTG
>JACRCU010000091.1 GCA_016218865.1 Deltaproteobacteria bacterium
GACACCGGCCTTTCACGCCGATAACGCGGGTTCGATTCCCGCTGGGGACGCCATGCCAAAAGCCCGGGCGCGCCTTGCTGTTCGCAGCAAGTCCGCGTTCCGGGCTTTCGGCTTTTTGGGCTTGGGCCAAGTGGGGACCGGAGCCCGAGCCCGAACCCGAACCGGAACCGGAACCGGAGCCCGAGCCCGAGCCCGAACCCGAACCGGAGCCGGAGCCCGAACCCGAACCCAACTCAGCAACAAACACCTTTGATGTCACAGTCTTTCGCTAGTCGTCGTCGACTTGCACGGCCAGTGGTGCGCCCGAAGCCGACGCCAGCAGGTAGGCCTTCATGAAGCCGCCCAGGTCGCCGTCGAGTACGCCGGCGGTGTTGCTGGTCTGGTGGCCGGTGCGGTGGTCCTTGACCATCTGGTAGGGCTGCAGGACGTAGCTGCGGATCTGGCTGCCGAAGTTGATGCCCATCTTGGCCGCTTCGATCTCGTCCTTGACGGCGTTGCGCTTCTTGCGCTCCAGGTCGATCAGGCGCGCTTTCAGCATCTTCATGGCCAAGCTGCGGTTCTTGTGCTGGCTGCGCTCGGCCTGCACCGCCACCGCGATGCCGGTGGGGATGTGGGTCAGGCGGATCGCCGAGTCGGTGCGGTTGACGTGCTGGCCGCCAGCGCCCGAGGCGCGGAACGTGTCGACGCGCAGGTCCATCTCGTTGACTTCGATGTCGATTTCGTCGTCTTCTTCGGGCACTACGAACACGCTGCAGAAGCTGGTGTGGCGGCGCTTGGCGGCGTCGAAGGGGCTGATGCGCACCAGGCGGTGCACGCCGTTCTCGGCCTTGAGCCAGCCGAAGGCGAACGGGCCCTCGATGCGCAGCACGGCGTTGCGGATGCCGGCTTCTTCGCCGGGCACTTAGTCCAGAAATTCAACATTCAAGCCGAGGGTTTCGCACCAGCGGGTGTACATGCGCAGCAGCATCCAGGCCCAGTCGGCGCTCTCGGTGCCGCCGGCGCCGGCGTTGATCTGCAGGATCGCCGGGGACTTGTCGGTGTGGCCCGACATGGTGCGGGCGAATTCCACCGCGTCCAGGCGCGCCGCCACTTCGTCCAGCTGGCGCTGCAAGTCGTCGATGATGCCGGTCTCGCCTTCCAGCTCGGCCAGATCGGCCATATCGCGCACGTCGCGCACGGCGGCGGCCGGCTCGTCTACGTTGGCCAGATCCGCAGCGATGTCACCGCGTTCCTTCATCAGCTTTTGGGCGCGGTCGGCGTCGAGCCAGAAGTCGCCCTCGGCGCTCAGGGCTTCCAGCTCGTGCAAGCGGGCGGCTTTGGCGTCGCAGTCAAAGACTCCTGCGCAGCGCATCGATTCGCTCATCGATGGCGCTGGCGCAGGACCTCAGGTCGGAAAAAGTAGCCATGAATCCTCGCGTAGGGTCGCCGCAGGACCGGTCCTGGCAGCGCGGCGCAGTGTACGGGCCGGCCCGCGCGAGTGCAAACGGTCGCTCAACCGCCGGTGGGGAACAGGATCATCCACACGCTGGTGATCAAGTAGTCGACGATCAGCACCGTAACGCTGGCCGTGACCACGGTGCTGGTGGTGGCCAAGCCCACGCCGCGCGAGCCGCCCGAGGCGTTGAAGCCCTTGTACGAGGCGATCGCGCCGATGATCGCGCCAAAGGCGGTGCCCTTGACCACCGAGCAGTACACATCCGACGGATTCACCCACTCGTAAATCCGCGAAAAGAAGGCGGCGCGGTCCACGCCCAGCAGCGCCGTGCACACCACGTAGGCGCCCACCAGACCCACGGCGTTGAAGGCAATTGTCAGCAGCGGCATCATCAGCGTGCACGACAAAAGCCTTGGCGCAATCAGGTAGTGCAGCGGGTCGACCGCCATCGTCTCCAGCGCGTCGATCTGCTCGGTCACGCGCATCGTGCCGAGTTCGGTGGTCATCGCCGAGCCGACCCGCCCGGCCACCATCAGCGCGCCGATGGTCGGGGCCAACTCCAAGACCAGCGCCAGCGCCACCGAGCCGCCGATCAGCGCCTTGGCCTTGAAGATGTCGAAGGCGACCGAGGTCTGGATGGCGAACACCGCGCCCGTAAAGGCCCCGGTCAGCAGGATGATGCCCAGCGAGCCGACGCCCACGAATTCCATCTGTTGCAGGTACACGCCAAGGCGCAGCGGCCGCTTGCGCGCGCGCCACACGGCCGTGCAGGCAAACAGGACCACCGAGCCCAGGTAGGTCAGCCAATAGACCGGCAACCCGACCAGGCGCGTCGCGAAGGGCTGCCACCAGGGCGCGGGCTGGGCTGCTTCGGCCACGGCGATGCGAACCTGCGCCACCTGGCGCCAACCGGCAGCATAGCGCGGGCTTTGGTCGCCGCGAGTTTTCGGCGCATCCGGCGGCGGCTACACTGCGCCGCTATGTGGAACCAACTGCCTGATCTGCCCCTGCCCCGCGCCAAACCTGGCTGGGTCTACCTGGTGGGCGCCGGCCCCGGGGCTGCCGACCTGATGACCTTGCGCGGTCTGGCCTTGCTGCACTCGGCCGAGGTGGTGGTGGTCGACGCCCTGGTCGATCCAGCGCTGCTGCAGGGGCTGCGCGCCGAGCTCATCGATGCGGGCAAGCGCGCGGGCGCCCACGGCATGAAGCAGAGCGAGATCAATAACCTGCTCGTGCGGCTGGGCAAGGCTGGCAAGGCGGTGGTGCGGCTCAAGGGCGGCGACCCGATGGTCCTGGGTCGCGCTGGCGAAGAGGTGGCTGCGCTGGTCGCTGCCGACGTGCCGTTCGACGTGGTGCCCGGCGTGTCCTCGGCCTTGGCGGCGCCGACCTTGGCGGGGATACCGTTGACATTGCGCGGCGTTGCGGATGGTTTCGCCGTGATTTCAGCCCACCGCCAAGACGGTGCGCTGCCGATTTGGCCGGCGTTTGCGCCGCAGTTGACGCTGGTGGTGCTGATGGGCGTGGCGAGTCGGGCGCGCTGGCTAGGCGAGCTGCTGCGCGCCGGCTATCCGCCCGATCTGCCGCTGGCGTGGGTGACGTGGGCTGGCCGCGACGAGCAGCTGCGGATCGTCACCACTCTGGCCCAGGCCCTGGCCGATGCCGACGCCCCAGTGCCGCAAAGCCCGTCCGTGGCCGTGCTGGGTGCCGTGGTGGATCAGCGGTGGCTGCCGTGAGTTGTGCCGCCGCGCCGCTGCCCGTGGCCCTGCGGCTGCAAGATCGGCCGGTACTGGTGGTGGGGGCCGGCAAGGTCGCTGCGCGCAAGGTAGAAACGCTGCTGGCGGCCGGTGCGCTGGTGGATGTGGTCGCCCCGTGGGCCTGCCGCGAAGTCGAGGCCCTGGCCACCGCGGGCGCCATTGCGTGGCAGGCGCGCCCGTTTGCCGCCAGCGACGTCGCCGGGCATTTTCTGGTGGTGGCCTGCACCGACCAGGACGGCGTGGACGCCCAGGTTTTCGCCGCCTGCGAGCGCGCTTGCATCTTCTGCACCGCCGCCGACCGCCCCGCCGCCTGCTCGGCCTGGTGGATGGCGGTCCGCCGACGCGGCGAGGTGCAAGTGGCTGTCAGTACAGGTGGAAGTGCCCCGGGGCTGGCCGGGCGGATTGCCGACGAAGCGGTGGCCAAGCTGTCGCCCGCCCTGGGCCGCGCCGTGATGCGCTATGCCGAAATCCGCCAGTACCTCATCGATCACCCCGAGCGCTTTGGGGATTTCGTCGCGCGCGGCGCCGCACTGGCCACCCTGCGCAGGCTGCCATGGCGGACGCTGGCCGCCGCAAAAACCAACAGGCTTGCCCAGATCGCTCCAGACAAGCCCGTTGAATAGCTAGAGTTATTCTGTGGTTATGGTGTGCAGGGCCCTGGCTTGGTGGTGAAGTTGGGCATCAGCGCCTTGTTGTAGCACTCGGCGACGCACTGGTTGGTGTAGGTCTGGCCGTTGTCGCCGCAGACCGGCTTGTCCACGTCGGAGCACTGGCACAGGCACGGACCCGAGTACTGGATTTCCCAGGTGGCGTCGGTGCCGGCAAGGCACTTGAATTCGTTGCTGTTGCGGAAGGTCACCCACAACTCGGGGCCGCCCTTGGGGTCGATCTTCTTGGCGCAGATCTGCTTGATGCCGCCTACCGTGTAGTTCACGTCGGCGCAGCAGCCGCGGTTGGTGTACAGCGTGTCCGCGGCGCACTTATCGCCCTCGGTGGCCGTGATGCCGGCGCAGTCCTTGACCTTGGCGCCCGCGTTGGTGGCCAGGCACTCGTTGCGGAAGGACTTGCCGCGGCCGGTGGGCAACACGCCGCAGACGGCGTTGCAGTCCTTGGGGCAATTGGCAGCTGTGGCGCTGACTTTCGAGGCATCGGCGAAGCAGGCGCCGTCGCATTCCTTGGTCAGGCCGGCCCCGCAGGCACTGGTGGCGGCCGTTTCGCCCTCGGCGTAGCAGCCGTCGAGCGCGCAGTTCTTCAGCGCGCAGGCGGTGGCGTAGGTCTTGCCGTCTTCCTTCGCGCAGACTGGCACTTCCGGCACAGCCGACGACGGCTTGGCGGTGGGGCAGCTGGTGGGCGGCTTGGAGCACGAGGTCTTGCAGAGGCCCGGCGTGGGGTTGGTGATGCCCTGCTTCAGCTTGAGGCAGGTGGCCTGGCATGGCGAGTCGATCTCGACCTTGGTGCCGTCTTCCAACGTGGCGCACTGCACAAAGGCGCTGGCGCAGTCGGTGTCTTTGGTGCACGCCGCCGTGGTCTTCTCGGTCGAGACGCCGTTCTGGATGATGACGCAGTGCTTGGTCTGGGTGTTGCACTTGATGGTCTCGGTGCCGCAGGCCGCGCACTCGGGACAAGCGCCCTTCTTGACCTGATCGAGGATCGGCGCCAGGCCTTCCTTCAGGTCCAGCTTGCAGATGGCCTCGCAGTCGTTGGCGTACGTCACACCGCCGACGCAGAGCGGAGCGGTGGCGCAGAACGAGCACTTGGCGCAGCTGCCGATGGCGCAGTCGGGTAGGGGCAGGGTGGGCTTGCTGACCTCGGCGGCGGCGTCGGTGTCGGAGGTGTCGGCGGTCGTCGACACGTCGTCGGCGCTGTCGACGTCTGCGTCGCCCACGAGCTCGTCTGGCGTTTCCGCGTCGGAATCTTCGGCATCGATGACGGTGCCGTCCGGGCCCACGTTGCTGTCGCTGGGCTTGGTGTCCGTGGTGGTGGGCGCGTCCTTGTCCGTCGAGGAATCGCCGACGGCAGTGTCCTGCTCGTCAGTGTTTTCCTCGGTTGTGTCTGTCCCCGGCTTGGCATCCGAGCCGCAGCCAACTGCCGCGGCAGACAGGATCAGCGCCGACGCGGCGAGCAGGGCTTTCCAGGAATTCGAACGAGGGGCGAGCAGACGCATGAGATCAGCCTCCGATATCGGCGGTTGCGAGTCCAGGCCGCTTGGGGGAGCAGCGACGCGCTATTTTGAGTATGCCTGACAGTTGAGCGGTTTCCAAGCGCATCCTTGCCGCCGGGTTGGGGCGTCTCGACGCGCCGGCTGGCCCCCCGTATGCTGCCTTGGTCGCTGGCCTTTGCCTGCGATACCGGCGCCGATCCCCGACGCTCGCGTCACGCTCGCTTAGGAAGGGCCCATGCGCCTGGCACGTTCGCGATCGCGTTTTGTTTTGCCTGGTTGTGCACTGCTGGCGACCTTGGCGCTGGCTCAGGCCGGTTGCGGCAGCGAGCCGGTGGCGGCCGACAGCGACGCCAGTGCCGGCGCGGGCGACAGCAAAACCTCCGACGCGGTCAGCTTTTTGCCATGCGAGCCAGTGGCCGGCGACCCCAGCCTGATCCGCCTGCGCGGCACGATCTGGACCGGTGAGCTGCGCATCGACGACGGCGAAGTGTACGTCAACGCCAAGACCGGCCAGATTCTCTGCGTTTCCAGCAGCTGCGGCGACGCGCCCGAGGCCGCGAAAGCCACCGTGGTCTGCACCGGCGGCGTCATCGTGCCCGGCCTGATCAACGCCCACGACCACGGCACCTACGACCACCTGCCGCGCTGGCAGCACAGCCAGCTCTACCCCGACCGCTACGCCTGGCAAAAAGACAGCAGTTACAAGGCCTTCAAGAAGCCCAACGCCACAGTCGCCGCCGCGGCCAAGTGCGAGAACCTCAAGTGGATGGAGTTTCGCGAGCTGATGTCGGGGGTGACCTCGGTGCAGGGCGTGTCGAGTGCGGTGGGTACCTGCGCGGCGGGCTGGGTGCGCGACCTGGACGACAAGAAGGGCGCCAGCGGCCTCAGCGGCTACCTGATCGAGACCCACGTGGTGCCGGCGATCGGCGGCGCGGCGCAAAGCGACATCGATGCCTGGAAATCGGGGCTGGAAGCGGCGACATTCCAGAACGTGATCATCCATCTGGGCGAGGGTGTCAACGCCGCCGCCAAGCAGGAGTGGCGCGATCTGGTCGACTTGGGCCTGGCCCGGCCGCACGTCTCGCTGATTCACGCTACGGGCCTGGGCGGCGTTGAGCTGGCCGAGGCGCGCCAGCAGAACATCGCGATCATCTGGTCGCCGCAGTCGAATTTGGACCTGTACGGCGACACGACCCGCGTGCCCACGGCGCTGAACCTGGGCCTGACGGTGGCGCTGGGGCCAGATTGGACCGCCTCGGGCTCGATTCACCCGCTGGACGAGCTGAAATGCGCCAAGATGCTGAGCGACAAGCGCTTTGGCGGCATGCTGACCCCCGAGATCCTGGTGGGCATGGCCACCACCCAGGCGGCCAAGGCGGTGGGTGCCGACAACTGGGTGGGCAAGCTGGCCACTGGCTACATGGCGGATATTACAGTGTTTACCGGCGATCGCAAGAAGCCCTTGCCCAGCGTGATCGCGGCGCGCCCCGAGCAGGTGCGGCTGACAATGGTGGGCGGCAAGGCGCTGTACGGCGACGACGAGCTGATGCAGCAACTGGGCAAGGGCGACTGCGAAACCGTGGACGTGTGCGGAGTTTCCAAGCGGCTCTGCACTGCCGACCCGGCGACGGGCGCCAAGGGCAGCCAGACGCTGGCGCAGGTGCAACAGGCGCTGCTGGGTGCCCTGGCGACGGCCAAGAGCAAGGACAGTCCAAGTCCGGAATTCGACTATGCGTATCAGCTGTGGCCGCTGTTCCTGTGCGGCACGGCCGGCGACGCCTTGCTCAAGTGCGACATGGCGCCCAGCCTGGCCGATCCGCCCAGTGCCGCGGATCCCGACGGCGATCGCGCTGCGGGGGCGGCCGACAACTGTCCTAAGGTCTGGAATCCCGACCAGAGCGACCTGGATGGCGACAAACAGGGCGACGCGTGCGACCCGTGCCCGCTGGTGCACGACGCGACCGCCTGCCCCAAGCCCGGCCCCACCGACCTGGACGGCGATGGCGTGGCCAACGACCTGGACAACTGCCCGCAAGTGGCCAATGACGCACAGATCGACGGCGACAAGGACGGCAAGGGCGATGCCTGCGACGCGTGCGCCAAGGCCGCCAATCCCGGCGACACGGCCTGCCCGGTGAGCGACGTCAGCGCAGTGGAATTCAATCAGCATCCCGAGCTGTGGCCGCCCGGCGAGCGGCTCCGCGTCACCGGCCTGCAGGTCACGGCGGCGACCAAGAAGGGCGACGTGGTGTGGGCGCAGACGGTGCCGGCCGTACCCTGGGGCGGGGTCTACATCCAGCCGGCGGTCGCCAACGCCGGGCTGCTGGTGGGCCAAGAGATCACCGTGACGGGCAAGGTCGCGGATGTGTTCGGCTTGCGCGCCCTGGCGGCGGCCCAGATCGAGGTGGGCGCAGTGCTGCCCGAGCCGCCGGCCGCGCTGACGGTCGACGCTGCGGTGTTGGCGGTGGCGCCGGCTTCGCTCCCCTACCGCGCCCTATTGGTGCAAGTGGCCAACGCCAAAGTAGAAAGTGAGAACGCCGACGCCGACGCGGGCAAGGACTACGGCGAGCTGTTGTTGGCCGGCGGCCTGCGCGTCGACGACTTGCTGGTGGCGTGGGACAAGGACGTACCGCACCCCAAGTCTGGATCTCAGTTCAGCTTCCTGCGCGGCGTGCTGTACTTCAGCTACTCCGAAGAAAAGCTGGCGCCGCGAACGGCCGCCGATTTTGGCACCGCCCTGTAGTCTGCCCAGCTTGCCGACGCGGGCCGTGCATGCGGCGGGAAACCGTGGCAGACTTGCGCCCGTGCTGACCCCTTCTGGTCGGCGAGTGGACTCGATCTCGGGCCAAGCCCGTTGGATTCAAAGATGAAAATTGCTCCCAATACTGTCGTTGCCATGAACTACGAACTGCGCCTGGGCGACGACGACGAGGTCATCGACGCGTCGAGCGATGGCGAATTCTTCTTCTTGGTGGGCCACCACAACATCGTCCCCGGTTTGGAGAGCGAGCTGCTCGGCCTGGCCAAGGGCGACAAGCGGAAGATCTCGGTGGCCCCCGAGCAGGGCTATGGAACCCGCGACGAGTCCAAGGTGATCGCCCTGCCGCGCTCGGCCCTGCCCAAGGACTTCGTGATCGAGATCGGCCTGCCCCTCGAGCTCGAGGATCAGCAGGGCAACGCCTTCCCGGTGTGGATCGCTGGCACCCACGAAGACGACGTGGTCCTGGACGGCAATCACCCGCTGGCCGACGAGACGCTGCACTTCGCCATCGAGATCGTGGAAGTCCGCCAGGCCAGCGCCGAAGAACTCAGCCACGGTCACGTGCACGGTCCCGGCGGTCACCACCACTAAGTTCACGCAAAACAACGTAAATTCGGGAGACGGCCGATGTTCGATCGACCTTTGCGCACCGCGCTGGTGACCGGTGCCGGTGGCTTTGTCGGCACCACCTTGGTCCAGCATCTGCTTGCCGAGGGCACGCGGGTGGTGGCGCTGGACAGCTTCGAGCGCGGCCACCGCGACACGTTGCCGCCGGCCGTCCACGTGGTGACGGGGGATGTCCGCGACCCGGAAGCGGTTCGCGCAGCGCTGCTGGCCTGCGGCGGCGCGCCCGAGGCGGTGTTCCACCTGGCAGCGCTGATCCTGGTGGGCGAGTCGGTGGCCCAGGCTGACCGCTACCTGTCGGTCAACGCCGACGGCACCCGCGTCGTCACCGAGGCGTGCCTGGAAGCCGGCGTACCCGCGCTGGTCTTGGCCTCGTCGGCGGCGGTGCTGGGGCCCGAGCAGGGCGGCGCCGAGCAGTTGGACGAGTCAGCGGTGATCCAGCCCGAGAGTCCGTACGGCCTGAGTAAGTGGCAGGCCGAGCAGACCCTGGCAGCGGCGGCGGCGACGGGGCGCATCTCCACGATGGCCTTACGGTTTTTTAACGTGTCGGGCGCCGACTGCGGCTGCGCCGAGCGCCACGAGCCCGAGTCGCACCTGATTCCGCTGGCGGTGCGGGCGGCCTGGGGCGACCTGCCGCCGCTCAAGGTGTTCGGCACCGACTGGCCCACGCCCGACGGGACCTGCCTGCGCGACTACGTGCACATGCGCGACGTGATCGCGGCGCTGGTGCGGGGCGCCAAGTACAGCCGCGCCACCTGCATGGCGGGTCAGGCGGCCCACGAAGTGCTGCACGTCGGCTCGGGCCGGCCGTCCAGCGTTCTGGAAGTGGTGCACGCGGTCGAAAAGGTGATGGGCGTGCCGGTGCCGCACGTGCTGACTGGCCGCCGCGACGGCGACATTGCGGCGTTGGTGGCCGAGTCGTCCAAGATGCGCGTGCTCCTGGGCATCGAGCCGTGCCGCGATCTGGTCCAAATGGTCGCAGACTGCGTGGCGACTTTGCGGCGGGCCTAGACCATGTGGCGGACGCCCCTGCTGCTGCTCCTGGCGGCGGTGATGGCTGTGCCGGCTCGCGCCCAAGACGGCGCCAAGGGGCCGTGGCGCACCAATCGACCGGTGCGCGCGGTGGTGCTGGGCGGCTCGATCTCGCGCTACTACGCCGGCAACTTTGGGCAGTACCTGCAGTACGGCTGCAGCGACCTGGAAGTGCTCAACCGCGGCGAAGTGGGCGCTGGCGCCAGCAAGATCTTGAAGAACCTCAAGACCGCAGTGCTGGACGAGCCGGACACGCGGCAGGGGCTGGGCTGGGTAGTCGTTCAGGGCGGGCTCAACTCGGTGTGGTCGCCCGAATCGACGTCGTGGTGGCTCAGCCGCCTGTTCAGCCAAAGCCACGGCGAAGGCCTGAAGGTGCTGGCGCTGTCGCTGTCGCCGTGGGGCAGCGACGACGATCCGCGGTTCGACGGTTGGAAGGCACTGCGGCTCCACCGCGCCACAGAGCAGGTGGTCGAGTTCGTGCTGGGTCACCTGACTCCAGCCCAGGCGCTCGGCCGGCGCGCGGCCCAGCGGGGCGGCGACGACCAGAAATGGCAGCCTGGTGAATTGCCGGATATTGCTATCGATCTGTGGAGGAGCCCGCTGCGCGCCGGGTCATCCGCGCCGTTGCGGCCGCGCGAGGAATTGGCCGACGCCTTTGGCCGCAGTCCGTGGGCCAAGCAGGCGGCGGACAAGGACAAGTGGATCCAGGCCGCCCGCGCTGTGCCGCAGCAGTTTTTGGCCAAGCCGTACCACGACTTCGATCATGTGCACCCCAACGGCGCCGGCCACCGCTTGATCGCCGCGCTGGTGTGCCAGCAGGCCCCGGCCGAGTGGCGCTGCGACTGCGATGCCATTCGCCGCGCCGTCTGGAAGGGCAAGATCGTGCCCGGCAAAAGTTAGCTATTCTGCAGTCTTTCCGTGTTCCGCGCGACGTCAAGGTCAACGCGCTCGCGGGCCCGGGCGACTGTCAGTGGCCGCGGGTGCCCGTGTGATCGTGGGGCCGCGGATGCAGGTGCCCTTGGGCCGGCTGATGGTCCGGGTGCGGAGGAGCCTCGACGTGGGGCGGCGCAGCCCAGCGAATCCCGTGGTGGGTGGGCTTGGGCCCGGCGCGGCGCTTGCGGACGGTGTACAGGTCCGCCGGCGAGAGCAGGCCGTGCTGGTCGACCAGGCCGTGGACCTTGGCCAGATGTTCGCCCGCTGCCCGCAGGTTCGAGGTGGCGGTCATGGCCACATGTCGCTGGAAGCGGAGCGCCACGGGCGCTTGCGACGCCAACAGTTGCTCGAAGATATCGCGCGTCATCACCGCCACTTCGATGTCGGTTGCTGCGACCACCGTCGCTGCCCGCGGGGCTCCGTCGATCAGCGACAACTGGCCAACCCACTCGCCCACACCGGCGCGCGCCACCTCCATGCGGTGGCCGGCCACAGCCCGCGCGACCTCCAATTGACCATCCAAGACCAACCAGCAACAGGCGCCCGGCCGGCCTTGGCGGCACAGCACCGTGCCCTGCTGGTAATGTTCGATGACGATGGCGCTGGCGAGCGCCTTCAAGTCCGGCTCGGGCCACTTGGCCGTCGCCGGATTGGCCCGCAATTGGTCCAGATTCGCCTGTTTCATTTCCGCTCGGGCTCCTGCCCCGGCGCGCGCCCGGCCAGCCGGCTCCACAGGCGCGCCAGACTGCTCGGTTCACTGGTCTCGGCCCCCAAGGGGCGCGGCGGCGGCGCCAGGTGTCGGCCGACGAACTGATCGAGCTCGCGGTTGATGTGCCGCAGACGGCGCACGTTGCACGTTGTCAAACAGGCCAGCACCTGCGAGGCCACGCGTGGTGCGCGCCGCTCGATCAACTGCAGGTCCGAGTCGGTGAGCTCGGCCAGAATCAGGGCGCTGGCAGCGATGGCGGTCGTCGCGCGCGTGCACAGCTCGCCATAGGTCAGCTCGCCGATCACCTCGCCCGGCAGGGCGCTGCAAATGGTGTGGTTGCGTCCAGCGTGGTCAGAAACCTCCAAGCGCACGATGCCTTGCAGGACCCACAGCAGCGCGCCGCCGCGTTCTCCCTGCCGGTACACCACGTCGCCCACTTCGACCGGAATGATGCGCAGCCACCGCCGCAACTCCTGGCGGCCGTCGTCGTCGAGCCTGGCCAGGATGGGCAAGTTGTTCAGCAACTCGGCTTGCTCGCTGGTCATGCTCGCCCCATGCGGTCGCATCCTCGCGGAGACCCAACCCAATCCGAACGCCGCAGGCACGCCTGCGAACGCGGAAAATGCGCAGCCAGCGGCTCTTCGCGGCGACTCGTGTCGGCGCGGCACGCTGCCACGCTTCTGGCATCGGTGGCGAACCGTAGCACAGGCCGGGGAGCACGACAATGTCCGCTCATTGGCACCCCGCCCGGTTCGCGCGGGAAGGGCTTCCCCTGCCCGTTTGGCAACTGGCGAGAATCACGCAGGGGCCCCAGTTCGGCCCGGAGAAGATCCGAGGTTTCCGATCCGAAACGGACGGATTGGGCACCAAAGGCTAGGAACTTGGTCTGCAGTGTGCGCCCCACCGGAATCGCGCAGGAATGGCCTGCCGGCTTCGACTGGCAACTGGCGAAAATCACGCGGGGACGTGGTTCACTCCCGCAGCTCTGCCCAGGCCACCAAGGCGGATTGGCCGGATTTGGTGCTAAAACTCGCCGCGAATGCCCAGACTGGGAATGATGGGCAATCCCGTGGCGTAGGTATACTGGGTCGCGTCGTAATTGTACTGAATATTCTCTGGGTTGCCGTGGTTGTACGCGTTCTGCACATCCAGGTAGACGTTGAGCAGCCAATTGTCGAAGACGAACTTCTTGTCGATGCGCACATCCAGCTGGTGGAACCCCGGCAGCCGCTCGCTCAGGATATTCGGCGATTGGACGCGGGTATAGGTGTCCGTCTGTTCGTTGTACACCGCAGTCACCACCGGTGTCCTGGGATTGCCCGTCACGTAGCGAAAGCGCAGGCCCACTTCCCAGTTGTCGGGGAGCTTGTACGAGCCCAGCAGCGTCAGGATGTGGGTTTGGTCCCAGC
>JACRCU010000017.1 GCA_016218865.1 Deltaproteobacteria bacterium
CGACACCGTGCCACTGCCCAGCTGGCCGTTGTACGCGTCGCCCCAGCACTTGACCTGGCCCGCTTGCGTGAGCGCGCACGAGAAGTTGTAGCCCGCCCGCACCGCGATGGCGCCAGCAATTCCGCCCACTTGCAGCGGCAGGATGCGCTGGCTGGTGGTGCCGTCGCCCAGCTGGCCGTGGTAGTTGTAGCCCCAGCACTTGACCGTGCCGTCGGCCAGCACCGCGCAGGTGTGCAGGTGGCCGGCGCTGACGTCGATCGCGGTGCTGATGCCGCTGACCTCGACCGGGTCGAAGTGGGGCGCCGAGTCAGCGGCCCCGCCAAAGCCCAGCTGGCCGTTGCTGTGGCTGCCCCAGCAGCGGATCTTGCCGGTGCTGAGCACGGCGCAAGCGTGCATGTTGCCTGCGGAAACCGCTATGGCCTTGGTGATGCCGCTCACGTTGGCCGGCGGTCCGTCGACCCAGGTGGACTGGTAGCGCACGCGCTGGGTGCCGTCGCCCAGCTGGCCCTTGTCGTTCTGGCCCCAGCAGCGCACGCTGCCGTCGCCGGGCAGGGCGCAGGTAAAGGCGGTGCCGGTCGCGAGCTTGCCCGCGTCCACGCCGCAGAGCAGGGTGCCGCCGCAGCCGTCGGCAATCGTGCCGCTGGTGGCCTTTTGCGCCGCGCAGGTGGTGGGCACGCAGCCCGAGCAGGTGACCGGGGTGCCCACGTTGCCACACGGCACGTTGACGGCGCTCACTGGCACCAGCGAGTCGGCCACGGTCTCGTTGCCCAGGGCGCCCGACGGGTTGTCGCCCCAGCACTGGACGCTGCCATCGGCGTGCAGGGCGCACGTGTGGTACTGCCCGCCGGCGACGTCGATCACGCGGGTCAGGTTGGGCACCGCTGTGGGGGTCGGGTGGCTGGTGGTGGTGCCGTCGCCCAGCTGGCCGTAGTAGTTGTAGCCCCAGCACTTGACGGTGCCGTCGGCCAGGGCCGCGCAGGAGTGGACGTTGCCCGCCCCGACGCGCTTGACGTTTGTCAACCCCACCACCGGCGCTGGGACCTTGGTGGGCGAGCTGGTGTTGGTGCCCAGTTGGCCGTTGGCGTTCAGGCCCCAACACTGCATGGTGTCGCCCTTTTCGACGACGCAGGCGAACTTGCCCAGGGCCGAGACGGTCAAGCTGGCGGCGCCGGTGAGGTTCGAGACCGGGCTCGGGGTGTTGTGCGACACGGTGGTGCCGTCGCCCAGCTGGCCAAAAAGGTTGTCGCCCCAGCACTGGACCGAGCCGCTGGCGAACAAGGCGCAGGTGAAGTCGTAGCCCGCGCCGATGCCGGCGGCCTCGGTCAAGTTCTGCACGGGTGTGGGCACGTTGCGCGCTGTGTAGGTGCCGTCGCCCAGCTGGCCGTACACGTTGTGTCCCCAGCACTTGCCGGTGCCGTCGGCCAAAAGCGCGCACGTGTGCCAGCGGCCGGTGGTGACGGCGACGGCGTTGGTGATGCCGCTGACCTTGACGGGCGAGCTGCGGCCGGTCGGCGAGGCGGCGGTGCCGTCGCCCAACTGCCCGTAATTGTGGTTGCCCCAGCACTGGATGGTGCCGTCGCCCAGCAGCGCGCACGCGTGGGCATCGCCCAGGGCCAGCTGTTTGACGCCCTTGAGGCCCAGGACCAGGGCCGGCGTGCCGTCGGTCAGGCTGGCCTGCCAGCGGTCGATGTAGGTGCCGTCGCCCAGCTGGCCCAGGTCGTTCTTGCCCCAGCACTGCACGGTGCCGCCCACCTGCACCACGCACGTGAACGCGTTGCCAGCGCGGATGCTGTTGCTGGTGCAGGGGCCGCAGTCCAGGTCCTTGCCGCAGCCATTGGGCACGGTGCCGCAGGCCGAGCCGCAGGTCTTGGGCACGCAGCCGGTGCATTGGCCATTGACCAAGTTCTTGCCGGCTTCGCAAGCCGTGCACACCGTGGGGCTGGAGCACGCGGTGCAGCCGGCCGGGCACACCAGGGTGCAAGTCTGACCGTCGCCCGCGTAGCCGCTGGCACACGCGCAGGCCGTGCCGCCGCCGGCCTTGGGCGCGCACACGGCGTTCTGGCCGCAGCCCGCGCCCGACTTGCACACCCCGGCCGCGCACACGTCGCCGGTGGTGCAACCGTTGTTGTCGTCGCAAGGGGCGGTGGTGTTGGCAAAAACGCAGCCCTTGGCGGGCTCGCAGCTGTCCGTGGTGCAGCTGTTGCCGTCGTTGCAGGCGATGGCGCTGCCGGCCGTGCACACGCCGCTGGCGCAGACGTCGCTCGCGGTGCAAGCGTTGCCGTCGTTGCACGGGCCGCCGGCCGCCAGGTTTTGGCAACCCTTGGCCGCGTCGCAGCTGTCCAAGGTGCAGGTGTTGCCGTCGTTGCAGTTGAGTGCGGCGCCGCCGGTGCAGCTGCCGGACTTGCAGAGGTCGCCCTGGGTGCACGCGTTGCCGTCGTCGCAGGGCAGGGTGTTGTTGCTGCTGGAACAGCCGCCCTTGGGGTCGCAAGTGTCGGTGGTGCAAGGGTTGCCGTCGCTGCACGGTCCAGCTTGGCCGGGCGAGCAGCTGCCGCCCTTGCAGACGTCGCCCTGGGTGCACGCGTCGCCGTCGTCGCACGGCAGGGTATTGGGCGCAAAGTTGCAGCCGGCCTTGGGGTCGCAACTGTCCGTGGTACAAGGCTTGTTGTCGTCGCAGGGCAGGGCCGGGCCGCCCACGCAGCTGCCGCCGGCGCAGGTGTCGGCGGTGGTGCACGCGTTGCCGTCTTCGCAGCCCTGGGTGTTGGGGGTGGCGATGCAACCCTGCTTGGAGTCACAGGCATCGGTGGTGCACGGGTTGCCGTCGTTGCACACCACGCCGGTGCCGCCACTGCACTTGCCGGCCGCGCAGGTGTCGCCGGTGGTGCAGGCGTTGTTGTCGTCGCACGCGTCGCTGTTGGGGCTGGTCGCCCACCCCCGCTTGGGTTCGCACGCCTCGGCTGTGCAGGGGTTGCCGTCGTCGCACAGCGTGGCCGGGCCGGGGACGCACTGGCCGTCTTTGCAGGCGTCGCCGCTGGTGCAGGCGTCGCCATCGCTGCAGCTGGCGGTGGTGGGCAAGTTGACGCAGCCGCTGAGCGGGTTGCAGCTGTCGGCGGTGCAGCCGTTGCTGTCGTCGCAGCTCAGGGCGTTGCCCTTGCACATGCCGTCGCTGCAGTAGTCGCCGCTGGTGCAGGCGCTGCCGTCGTCGCAGGCGCCGGTCTTGGGCGGGTGTTGGCACTCGCCTGCGATGCAATTGTCGTAGGTACAGGGGGTTGCGTCGTCGCAGAGGCTGCTGCCGCCCTCGTCGGTCTGGCCGTTGCAGTTGTCGTCTTGGGTGTTGCAGGTCTCGGTCTGGGCCAGGGGCGCGTCGCAGGCGCCAAGACCACTGGGGCTGCAGGCGCGCGAGCCCTTGCAGGTGCCGGCCGCGTTGCCGCTGCTGCACGGCGTGGCCAGCCCCAGCTTTTGGGCGCGGGCATCGCACTCGCACGAACCGTTGACCCGGAGGCACTGCTTGCCCAGGACGCCGCCCACGCTCTTGGTATCCTGGCAGGCGTAGCCGCTGGGGCAGTCGCCGCTGGGTCCGCACGGCGCGGCGCAAAACTGGCCGAGCAGGCTGCCGGCCGCGCCGGAGTAGGCGACGCAGCGATTGTCCTTGCCGCCCAATACGTTGCTGCAGTCGGCGTCGGCCTGGCACGGCTCGCACAGGCGGCCGAACAGCGGCGTGCACAGCGAGGCGATGTCGCCGGTGGAGCTGGTGGTTTGGGTGCACTGGAAGCCCGGCTCGCAGCCGGTCACGCACAGGGCAGCGCACTCGTTCTGGCCGCCGACCTCGATGCAGAAGCCCGAGTCGCAATCGCCGTTGCCGGCGCACGGGCAACCGGCGCTGCCGCAAAGGGTCGCGGTGTCGCCCTGGATATCGGCGCCGCTGTCGCTGCCCGTCGCGTCGCTGCTGCCGTCGCCGTCCTCGGCCGCGTCGCCCTTGGCGGTGTCGGCGCCGGTCACGGTCACGTCGGACAGCTGGATGTCGAAGCCGCCCGCGGTGTCGGTGCCGCTCACTGCGGCGGTGGTCGCGGGCGAGCTACAGCCCAGTGCGCCGAATAGGGCGGCGAGCAAGGTGAGGCGGCCCCCCAGCCGCGCCGTCTGCACAGTGGTCATGGTCGCCGGCGCCCCGACCGCTCCACCCTGGGAACGGCAACTCACCATACGGCCTCCGTGCCGGCACGGTCAACTGCCGGCCGTCGATCCCCCAACGCGGGGCCCCTCTTCGACTTTTGCGTGGGCAGGCCGCACGGCGGTGGCGCAGCGCCCGTCGCGGCAACCCGGGCCTGCTCCCTCTGGCGCCCGCCTGGGTAGAACAACGTGATAGAACTGCGAAATGCCAGCTTCGCTGGTGGGGGCATCCGGGTGGCCAGTTGGCATCGGTTACCACTTGCCCACTGCCGACTGAACGCCCGGCCGTCACCGGTCCATCGCCACACTACCATTGCAGATTCTACACTTGCCTCTGTGGTTACTTGCCACTGTGACAATACCTCGCTATCCTTGCGCCGCCTGGGGTACCTGAATCATTCCAAGTCTGGGGAGTTCAACATGCAAAGAATACGAGGATGGGTGGGGTGCGCATGCATCCTGCTCAGCGTGGCGAGTTGTGGGTCGGTCGAAACGGCGACGCCACAGACGACGGCCGCCGATGGCGGACAGGACGGCGCGACGGGGGGCGACGGCAGCACCGCCGACAGCGGAAAAGTTGCCGAAGATACAGCCGTTTCTGGTCAGGACGCGGCCGCCGACGCGGCGAGCCAGGATGCCGCGGCCAGCGACAGCATCAGCGTCGACGCCGAAGCGCCGGACACGGCGGTCGCCGACACTTCTGGTGCGGATTCTACCGTTGCGGATTCTACTGTTGCGGACACCACCGCTGCCGATAGCGGCGGCGTCGACACCGGCACCGATACCGCCCTGCCGGCCAAACCTGCTGAGATGGGTCAGCCTTGTGATCCCGCCAAGCCGTTGTGTGGCAACATGCAGATCTGCAAGGCTTGGGCCGACGGCAAGAACTACTGCTTCTGCCCCGATGGCAAACCCTACAAGTCGGGTATCTGCGAAGGCGACACCAGCCAGGTGCAGTCGATGTGCGCCTACCTGAAAAAGGACTGCGCTGGCGAGGGCTACTGCTTCGACGTCACCAAAAGCACCTGCGATTACCTGGCCCAGAAGAAGCTGACCCACCCGGCCTGCGACGTGCTGGGCAACAACAAGTCGGTCGCGGCCTGCGTCAGCGCGATCACGGACAAGACCAGCCCGTACTTCGGCAGCGCCGAGTGCCCGCTGGTCCAGTACTGGTCCAACCCGAGCGACTACCCCATCGACTGCCGCTGCGCCGGCAAGCTGGAAAACCTGTGCAAGCGACCGTACAACCTCGAGCCCAAGATCTCGTTCGGCGAAGGGCCGCGCATGCGCACCTTGGCCAGCACCGTCCAGGCCTGGAACGGTGTGGTGGTCGGCGGTGAGTGGTTGCTGCCGGTGGGGTGGAAGACGGCGTCCAAGCCCAGCCAGACCATGATCTTCGGCATCGACCTCAAGACCGGCAAGCGCCGTTACGTTTCGGGCGCCTACGATGACCCGGCCCTGGGCTACCAGACCGTGGGCAAGGGCGACGCGTTCGTCAACGTGATGGACATCAAGCTGGGCGCCGACGGCATGCTGTATGCGGTGGGCGGCACCTCGGACATCGCCCCGCCCAAGGTCTGGAAGATCGACCCGACCACCGGCGACCGCACCAAGCTGTTCGACGAGGAAAAGGCCGACCCGGCCACCCTGTGCCCCAACGGCTCGACCCTGCCCGGCAAGAAGGTGGTGCAGATGGTGCCCGAGGGCTTTGCCATGGACGCCGACGGCAACTTCTACTTCGGTTACATCAACATGCCCGGTCGCGGCATCGTCAAGTTCGACAAGGCCTTTGCCAAGTGCTCGTTCTTGACCATGGTCCCCGACATGAACCAATCGACCACCAGCAAGACTCCGATCGGCGGCGGCTACGACAGCATCCAATTCGAGATGCGCGGCCTGGAGATCGTGGACAAGAAGCTGTACGCGATTGCCGACACCAAGCTCATCGAGGTGGACCTTGCCACCGGCGACCGCAAGCTCATCAGCAACGCCAAGGACATCGGCGGTCTGGGCGCGGGCCCGATCAACGCCGAGGGCCTGGGCGACCGCTGGAGCAAGTGGGACCCGTACCGCAAGGTACTGTGGACCCACGGCATTTCTGGTGGATCCAGCGCGGTGGTGGTCGACCTGGCCACCGGCGACCGCACCCCGTGGCCGTGCTGGCATCCCACCCTGGGCATCCAGGGCGCCTGCGGCAACACCGGCACCGCGCTGATCCCCGGCTACCTGAGCTACGGCGGCATGATCATCGACCCGTCGCCGCCGCACGACCTGTACTTTGCCCACGACCTGTTCGCGGTGGTCAAGTACGAGATCAAGACCGGCAACTCGTACATCCTCAGTCTGTAGCGCGCACCCCACCTGTTCGCGCGGGAACGGCCTCCCAGGCACGCTTGCCAACGCACAGGCATTCCAAGGGGAATCCGGTCCGGGCCCTGGCGACTGCCGCGGTTTCCCACCTGATGCGGACGGAGCCAGCGCCCTGCGCGACCCTACGGCAGGTCCGCGCAGCAGCGGAAGCCGGTCGAGTAGTCCCAGTGGCCGGTGTCGTGGGCGGTGGTGGCGTACAGGCAGCCCGGACCGTTGAGGACCGTGTCGACGAAGTAGCCGCCGCGGAAGGTGCCGGCCGGGTCGGCGGTCCATTCGTGCAGGTTGCCCATCAGGTCGAAGAGCCCCTCGGCGCTGAAACAGCCCGAGTACGCAGCGGTTTTGGCCAACGAATCGGGCAGCTGATCCAAGCAGGCGTTGTCCAGCTTGCTCCAGATCCAGGCGTCGCTGGTGCCGTACAGCTCGACGGCGGGGTGGACGGTGCGGCTGTCGTTGCAGGCCTTGGGGACCTTCTGGGCGCCGTAGGGGTAGGTCCAGGCGCTGGGGCCCTGACAGGCACGCAACCACTCGCCGTCGCTGCACAAACGCTTGCCGGCGGCGGCGCAGGCGGCCTTGGCCTGCAGGCCGTTGATGTAGGCCTGCGGCACCTGGCCGGGCCGGGCTACGGCGCGCACGGCGACGCTGCCCGGGTTGTGATACGGCGAGAATTCTGCACCGCTGTCGACCACTTGCAGGGCGGCCTCCCAGCGGTCCACGCAGTAGCTCGGCTTGCCGGCGGGGTCGATGCGGGCCATGCCGGCCGGACAGCCGCCCAGGCCGGGTGGTTCGGCGCCCAGGCCCTGATTGGGCAGCGGTGCGGCGCTAGGGTCGCAGGTGCCGCTGGCGGCGACCGGCGTGCAGCACTGGATGTCCTTGGGTCCCGGGCAGTAACCGGGCGTCGCGGTGCCGGTGCACGCGGCGGTGGGCAGGCAGGTGCCGGCGCCCTTGCCAGGGACCTGGCAGGCGGGGCCAGACGCGTCGGCGGAAAGGTCCGAGTTGGCACTGTCCGAATTGGCACTGTCCGGGCCGCCACTGCGTGGGCTGGCACTGTCTGCGCCGGTGTCGGCCGGGCTGCCGTCGGCCAGGGCGGTGTCTGCGCGGCCTGCGGCATCTCCGCCTTGAATGTCTGCTAGTTGCGCAGTGTCGGCCGACGTGTCGGCGGTCGCGTCGCCGCCAGCGGACCCGTCGCCGGCAGCGGACGCACAGGCGGAACACGACGCAATGAGTAGGGCGACAGCCCGCGGCCGTCCGAGCATGGCGTCCTCGCCGGCAGCGCCGATTGTGCCGCCATCGCGCGCAGTTTCGCACGGTGCCGCCGCTCGGGCAACCGCCGCCGCTGGGACTTGGAGTTTGGCCATGCCTGCCCTAGACTCGGCGGCAGCCGATGGAGACCCGACCCGTGACCCGGCCTTGCGCCCATCTTGCTGAAACTTGCCTGGGTGCGCTGCTGCGCCCGGGTCGCGCGCGCCGTGGGCTCAACCCGCTGGGCGCGCTGCTGCTGCTTCTGGCGGTGCTGGCGAGCCCTGGCCGTGCCGAAGACCGCGGGGCCGAGCCGCTCGCGGCTGCCCAAGTCGAGTACGTGCCGCCGTCGGGCGAGCGCGTCACCCTGTACCGCCGCTCGGTGGCGGTGGTGATCGGCATCGACGCCTACCCCAACCTGACGCCGCTGACCGGCGCCCGCCGCGACGCCCGCCAAGTGGCCGAGTACTTGAAAAGCGTCGGTTTCGAGGTCAAGACGCTGCTGGACGGCGCCGCCACCCGCCAGGCCATCACCGAGCTGGTGGGCGACGAGCTGCCGAGCACGCTGCAGGCCGACGACCGCGTGCTCATCTACTTCGCCGGCCACGGCCTGTCGCGCGGCAAAGACGCCGAGACGATGGGCTATTTGATGCCCTTCGACGGCAAGCGCGAGGCCCCCGCCAGCACCGCCATCAGCATGGCCGAGCTGCAGCGCTGGTTCGCCATGTACCCGGCGCGCCACGTGCTGTACCTGGCCGACGCGTGCTATTCGGGCCTGGCCATCGGCTCGCGGGCGGTGGGGATTCCGCCGGGCACCCGCGACTACGTCAAAGAGGTCATCAAACGCCCGGTGCGGATTGCCCTTGTCGCTGGCGCCGCCGGGCAAGAGGCGCACGAGTACCGCGGCAACGGCCTGTTCACCGGCTTCGTGCTGGAAGGGCTGCGCGGTGCGGCGGACTCGAACCGCGACGGTCTGGTCACTACGGACGAGCTCGTCAGCTTCGTCAAGCCCAACGTGGCGCGGGTGGCGGCGTCCGAAATGCACACGGTGCAGCTGCCGCAGCTGGGCCGCAGCGGCGAGGGCGAGTTCCTGTTCGTGATGCCCAAGGGGCCGCTGGCGCCCGTGCCCGAGCGGCTGCCGAACCAGCCCAAGCTGCCGGTGGCCGACGGGGCGCCGCTGCCCGAGGATCCCAGCCGGCTGAGCGACCCGTCGCGTCCGCCCGAGCCGACCGGCCGCTTGAAGGTGGTGTGCGGGGCGCCCCAGGCCACCGTCCATGTCGACGACGAGCACCGCCCCAGCCCGGCGACGATCACTTTGGATCCAGGGACGTACGTGGTCCGCTGCACGGCGCCGAACCACTTGCTCGCCTTCGAAAAGGTCGAAGTCCACGCCGGCCCCAATCCAGACCTGCAGCTGGCGATGCGCTCCAGCCTGCCGCAGCCGCTCACCTTTGCCCGCCGCGGCGACCTGCGGCTGGGCCTGGCCTACGAGCTGATGCCGCGGGCGAGCGTCAAGTTGTCGTCCGGCCTCAGCGGCGAGACAGTGTCGTATACCCGCCACAACAGTGGCAATTCGCTGCATCCCACCCAGGTGACCACCTCTAGCGAGCACCTGGAGTTGCTGGGCGCCCGCGCCGCTGTCAATCCTGCCGGCCTGGAGCTGCGCTGGGTCGGCGGGTCGTCGCGCATCGCCTTCAGCGCGGCCGTGGCGGGCGGCTATGCATCGGGGCTGCATGTCCCTGTCACGGTGCGTACTTCCAGTGGCTACAGCGACTACCTGTCGGCCGACGACTACGAGCTGGGCGACCTGCGCGCCGGCGTGGCGGGGATGGTGACGTCGGCCAAGTCCTTTCGGATTTCCATGGACTTGCTGGGCCGCTGGTCCTGGCAGCGCCTGCGCCCGTTTGCCGGGTTGGGCGTGGCGCTGGGCTACACGGCGCTGGATGTGAATTTCAAAATCGGCAGCGTCGCCAACCAGATGACCTTGAGCGACACGGCGCTGCAGGTGCCGCTGCTGGCCGGCTTGGACGTGCTGCTCAGCGAGTCGTTCCTGGTCACGGCCCACTATTACGCGCTGCTGGGCGACGGGCGGCGCGGCGCGATCGTGTCATTGGGGTGGGTTCCATGAGGATACTCGCCCACTTGCGTATTGCCGCCTGGGCAGCCGGACTGGCCGTGCTGGCCTCTGCGTGCCTGAGCGAGCCGGACTTGCCGCCCGCCCCGACCTGCACCAAGGGCACCGCCGACTGCCCGTGCACCGCCGACAGCCAGTGCCACAACGGCACCGCTTTTGGCTATTCGCAGTACGGCTGGACCTGCCAGCAAGGGCTTTGCGTCGCCTACCAGTGCACCAGCTCGTACCACTGCAGCTGCTCGGGCAGCTCGACCGAAAAGTGCGTCGCGGGGTTCTGCCAATGCCAATAGCCCATGCCGAGCGGCAACTTCCGGGCAGCGTGCGGCCGCGGGTGTGGCTGGCTGCTCTGCTGTGCGCGGCGCTGCCGCTGACCGCGTGTTCGCATCTGGTCGACATCAAGCCCAGCGAGCTGCCCAAGCTGAGCGATGTGGCGGCGGCGCCGGCGGCCGCGGCAGGCACACCTCAGGCCAATCCGCTGTGGTCGGCGGGCCGCGTGGTCGAGGCACCGAACGGCAAGAAGGTGCACATCGAGGGCTTTGCGCGCGTCCACGTGTTCGAGTTCGGTCAACGCGCGGTGGAGCACGACCGGCCGCTGGTGGCGCACATCCACGACGGCGACTTGCTCGACATCACCAGCGCCGGGGCCCAGCCGGTCACCTATGCCCTGCCGAACATCCAGCGCATGTCTTTGGAAGTCTACGATGTCGGCGCGACCACAGCCGTTTTCACCGCGGTGACTTTGGCGGGCACCACTCTGCTCACCTTGATGCTGGTGGCGGCGATCAATTGACCCGGACCGTGCGGCACTTTGAGTTCAGGTAGTCGACGTCAATCGATCGACGTGGTCACCGAGTAGCCGGTCGCGCCGGCAAAGATCACGGATTCGCTCGGCGCGGGCGGGGCTTGCACGTCCCATACGCCCGCCGTGTTGCCTGCGGTCGCGCTGTCTTGCCAGCGGAAACCTTGCCAAACCTGCCAGTGGAAGCGCGCCCAGTAGGCGCCGGGGGCGTCGTGCAGGATCGGCAGCGGCTTGGTGTAGGCGAAGGTCATCAGGAACTCGCCGCCCTGCAGCTGGGTGGTGACGCTGGGCATCGACGGCAACGCCGGATAGGTGAAGGGGATCTCGTTGTCGACGTTGCCCGACTTGTCGCGAAAGCGGAGCGTGCCGGCGCCGGCGCTCATCGGCTTGCCGTCGACGGTCGTGTCCGAATAGGCGCGCAGAAAGGTGAACTTGCCGGGCAAGGCCATACCGTTGTAGTGCAGCTGGCCGGTCACGCTGTAGCGCAGCCAGTCGACCTTGACGCGCCCGTGGGTGTAGGTGCCGGTGGCGATGCCGGAAGTGGCGCACTGGCCCATCAGATTGTCGCCCGCCAGATCGGCGATGACCGGCGTCTTGCCGTGGTCGAAGCACGGTTGTGGCGCCGGATCATCGGCGGACTTCAGCACTTGGTAGCGCGACAGTGCCACCTGGAACTCGGTCGGCGTCTGACCTTGCAGGCCGTCGCTGAAGGTGACCGGCAGCTGGTCGCCCTGCAGATAGATGGCGATGCTGCCGCCGGTCAAAGAAGCGCTGTCTCCGTCCGCGGTTGTAGCGGCATCCCCGCTGGCGGTGTCGGAAGCGGTCACGGCACCGGTGTCGGCGCCGGCGGCATCGGTCCCGGTTGCGCTCCCTGCGGTGGTGGCCGCGGTGCCCGCGTCGCAGGCTGCCAGGGCGCAGGCGGTGACCAGACCCCAAAGTCCAGCGGTATTGCGCAGCTTCATGACCAACTCCCAGGGTTCGGCGCGGTCGCCACGGCAATGGGTGCCCGCTGGCGGTCCGATCGTTCAACGGTTGGCAGGGTACGCCCGCATCGGCACTGGCGGCAATCGGCAGCTGTGTTCCCTGTCGCGCGGGGCAATCTGGACTCGACACGGGTGCGCCTGAACTTTACTCTACCGGACTGGAGCGGCCGGGTGCTGCGGCCGTGCCAGGGCGACCGGCCTACATCCGCCGGTGCGGTGCCGGGGCGGGCGCGGCGACGACGCGAACGACTAGAGTGATCGGCCAGCTGCGGCAGTGCCGCGCGGCGAGCGACAGGGGGGCGCATGCGGCGCAAGGTAGCGACAGGCCTTGGCCTTTTGCTGTGGACGGCCCTCGCTGGCTGCGGCCAGACTGCGGGGCAATCAGGCGGCGGGTGGTACGCGGTAGACGCCGCAGCCAATTCCGACGGCTCGACCGGTCCGGTGGACGACGGTGCGGCCGACGCAGGCGACAGCGGTGCGACGGACGACGACGCAACGCCCGCGGACGATGCGACAGGACCGGGCGAGGACGCGACCGCGGGCAGTGACACTGAGGACGATGCGGCCGACAGCGCCGAACCTGCGGACTCGGCTGTCGCGAGCGATGTGGCCGATGTGGCGGGCGCGGTCGACTCCGGCCCGGTCGCCGATGCGGACGCCGCCGCAGACACCAAGGACGCGAGTGTGGCCACCGACAGCGGCAGCGGCGCGGATGCCAAGGATGTGGCGGATACCCTTGATGCAGTCAGTCCGGCCGACACGGCGGGCGGCGGCGACACCAAGGACGCCGTCGTTCTGCAGGACAGCGGTCCCGTGGCGGATAGCGGCCCGGCAGGCGATGCAAGCGCGGATGCTGCAAAGGACAGTGCCGCGGACTCCGGCGACGCGGGGGGCGACACGACGACGCCGCCACCGCCGGGCATCCCGTACCTGGCCAACTTCGCCTGCGGCGCGGGGGCGGGCGGCTGGGTGCTCGACAAGCCCTCCAGCGGCAGCAAGGCCGTTTGGGCCATCGACGCCACTCCGGCGCAACCGGCGGCGCCCGGCGACGGCTGCTCGCTCAACTTCAACGACGGCGCGGGGTTTGCCTGTACGTCGTCGTTCTACGCCACGGCGACCTCGCCGGCCATCGACGCCAGCAAGGTAGCGCCAGGCACCACGCTGGTGCTGCGCTTCGCGTTGGCGGGCACCTGGCCCAGCGACTTCACGGCCAATCTGGCGGTCAAGGCCAGCGGCGACGGCAGCAATTACAAGTTCTTGGCGGGTCCGGACGCGCCCGGCCTGACCTGGAAGACCCAGGCCTTCGACGTCAGCGCCTTCGCGGGCGGCAAGCTGTGGCTGCAGTTCGTGTTCTACACCACCAATTGCAGTGCGCCCGTGGGCACGGGTCCGTTCATCGACGCGCTGGAGGTGGTACCGCTGGGTTGCGTGGCCGCCAAGTGCGACGACGGCAACGTCTGCAGCCAAGACGGGTGCGATCTGGCCGGCGATGCCTGCAGCCATGTGGACCAGCCGGCGGCAGCGTGCGAAGACGGCAGTGCTTGTACCGTGGGCGACTTCTGCTTGGACCTCCAGTGCATCAGCGGCGTCGGACCGTACTGCAGCGACGGCAACCCGTGCACCAGCGACGGCTGCGACGCCAAAGGCTGCGTATACACACCGTTGGACTGCAACGACGGCAACTTGTGCACCACCGACAGCTGCGGCGCGGGCGGCTGCAGCCACGCGGCCAAGGTCTGCGACGACAAGAATCCTTGCACCGCCGATGCTTGCGTGAACGGCAGCTGCACCGCCGCCCCGGCGAGCGGCCCCTGCAGCGACGGCAACCCGTGCACCGGCCCGGACACGTGCAGCGGCGGCCAGTGCCAGGCCGGGCCGGCCAGCGGCTGCGACGACGGCAACGTATGCACCAGCGACGCATGCGTCGGCGGCACTTGCACGGCCACACCCAGCAGCGGGCCCTGCAGCGACGGCAATGCCTGCACCGGCCCCGACGCCTGCAGCAGCGGCGCGTGCAAGGCTGGGGCAGCCACCAACTGCGACGACGGCGACGCCTGCACGACCGATGCCTGCAGCGCGACCAGCGGCGTCTGCAGCCACACTCCCGGCGGCCTGTGCGGCAAGCCAGCCAAAACGCTGCCTTACAGCATGAAGTTCGGCTGCACGGATCCCGAGCTGGCCGCGTGGACCGCCACCGGTACACCGGGCGGCCCCAGCTTCGCCTTCGACGCCAACCCGGCCTGGTATCCGTTCACCGGCTACCACTCGTACGGCTGCTCGGCCAACTTCAAC
>JACRCU010000092.1 GCA_016218865.1 Deltaproteobacteria bacterium
CCTGGGCACCAAGCTTTGGCGGGCACAGCGGCTGCTGGGACGCGCCCACCTGCCCATGCAACCACGCTATCTGGCGGTGCTTTTACCCGACCTGGCGCTGTGGCTGGCATTGGCGGGGCTGCTGGGTACGGCGCTGTTCTTCGGTCGCCCGCGGGCGCCGCGCACGACCAAGGTGCTGGTGCACGGGGCGGCGCTGGCCACGGCCCTGGTGGCGGCCCTGGACCTGGTGTACTTCGTCACGACCGGCGACCAGCTCGACTGGGACCAGTTCGGCTACGCGGTGCGCCACATGGCGATGCTGCGTCAGGTGCTGGGCAGCGAAGTGACGCTAGGCAAGACCTTGCTGCTGCTGCTGATTCCGGCGGCGAGCCTGGCGCCCCTTTGGTTGCGCTCCGTGGCCCCTGAGCGGACTGGACTGCGCTGGGTGTGGGCTGCAGCGGTCCCTCTGGCCCTGCTGGCCCCGCTGGCGCCGCGCGCGCTGACCCACCCGGTGGGGTTGCCACCCATCCTGCAACCCCTGGATCACGCCCTGCAATGGAGTTGGGTCGCGGCGGCTCTGGCCGCGGATCCGCCGGCGCCCGTGCCGACCGGTGCCGGGCCGCCCTGGGCCTGGCAGTTGGGCGCGCAGGACCCCAAGCGCCGCTTCAACGTGCTGGTGGTGCTGCTGGAGTCGACCCGCGCCAGCGCCACCACCCTGGAGCGCCCCGACTGGCCCACCACGCCCCGGCTGGCGGCGCTGGCGGCGCGCGGGCTGCAGGCTCCGCATGCCTACACGGTGATACCGCACACCACCAAGGCGCTGATCGCGACGCTGTGCGGCTATCCGCCGCGGCCCGACCACGAATTCAGCGAAACCCAGTGGGGGGCGCTGCCGGCGGCGTGCCTGGCGGAATTGCTCGCGCAACAGGGCTATTCCACGCTGTTCTTGACGGCGGCGTCGGGTCGGTTCGAGAACAACCGGCAGCTGGTGGAGCAGATGGGCTACCAGACCGCCGTCACCGGCGAGGAGCTGGCCGGTCCGGCCTTTGCGGCCCACCGCGCGGGCAAGGCCGAGGTGAACTACTTCGGCTTCGAAGACGCGGTGTTGCCCAGTGTCCTGCTGGACTGGACCGCGCGGCAGCGGACGCCTTGGTTCGCGACCCTGCTGACCCTGAACGCCCACCACCCCTACCAGCTGCCGGGTGATACGCCGCAACCGCGCTTGGCACCGGGCAGTTTTGGCGACTACCTGGCGGCGCTGCAGACCACCGACGCGGCGCTGGGCCAGATCCTGGACGGGCTGCAGAAGCAAGGCCACGGCGACGACACCCTCGTGGTGGTGCTGGGCGACCACGGCGAGGCCTTTGGCGAACACGGCCAGGCGCAGCACGACGACGTGCCCTACGACGAGTCCCTGCGCATCCCGCTGGTAGTCGCTGGGCCAGGGGTACCGGCGGGCGCGCGGGCGGCTGGGCTGCGGCAGAACCTGGACGTGGCGCCGACCATCCTTGAAGTGCTCGGAATTACGGTGCCGTCGGGCGCGCGTCCCGGCCGGTCGCTGCCGCAGCCGCAGGGGCACGCCGACCTGCAAGCGGCGGTGTGGCCGCGCGATCGGGCGCGTATCTGGCTGTCGGACAGCCGCAAGCTCATCGATCACCTGCGCCGGCGCGGGCCCGAAGTCTACGACCTGGCCAGCGATCCCAGCGAAACCAACGATATCGCCGAGCAAATTCCCCCGACCGAAGCAGCGGCGGTGCTGCAGGGGCTGGCGGCGTGGCGCGATCAGGTGGTGGCCGCGTGGGATCAGCAAGCGGCGGCCCTGCGAACCCAGGTGGTCGAGACGACGCCCAACGCAACAGTGCGGGCTGGGGCGAGCTTGGGCTGCGGCCTGCGTTGGCTGGCGGTGGGTGCGGAACCCGATGACAAGGTGGCGCTTTACCTGCGGGCGCTGACGCCGGGCACCACGGCGCTGCGGCTGGAATTGCGGGTCCAGGTCGGATCGGCGGAACCGCAACTGCTGGCGCCGTCGGACGTTGGGCGTCCGCTGCCGCCGCCGGGTTGGCCGGTGGGCGCCACGGTGGTCCAGCGGTTCGCGGTGCCAGCCGGGCTTGGAGCTGGGGCGGCCCGCACGCTGCAACTGCGCGCCGTGCAAGGCGATGGCCATGCTTGCGAAGCCGACGCCTGGCTGGTCTGGCCGACCCGAAACTGAGCGGCAGCGACGCGAACCCAGGAGGGCACGGATGTCCCAGCAACCTCAAAGCTATCGCGACCAAAGCCTGGCCGGCCCGGCCCTGGCCCTGGCCGACGCCATCGAGGCCGAGCTGAAGCGCCTGGGCTGGTGGTCGTCCGCGCCGCTGCCTGCCGAAGCCCTGGAGAACCCTGGCGCTTTTGGCCAGCGCACCATGTCGGCCGGGCAGTGGCTGCAGCACATCCTGCTCGACCGGGTGCGGACGGCTGCGGCCGGCGGTAGCGGCTTCCCGCTGGGTAGCAACGTGGCGGTGTGGGCGGTGCGCGAGTTCGACGGCTGCGACGAGACCGGCGACCTGCAACGGATCCTGGCGCAATTCGACCGGCTTTTCGAGCCCGACTGGTGGGCGGCCGCCGCCGGTTGGCATCCGGAGCGGGCGGCCTCCTTGAGCGACCCCAATCACAGCGACGGGCCCGAGCTGTTCGCCCTGCCGACGGCCAATACGGCCGAGGTCGACATGCAGATCAAGGAGTTGTCGGTCCTGCTCGCCAACGGCGCCAACGTGAACAGGGGCCACCCGCAGAGCGGGCGCACGGCCCTGCATGTGGCGATCGCCTTTGGCTGCGACCGCGCCGAGCAATGGCTGCTGGAGCAAGGCGCCGACCCGCAGGTGACCGACCAGGCCGGGCGCAATGCCGCGGACTGGCGAATCCTGAGGCTGATCGGACGCTTGCGGGGCATCCTGCCAACGGTGGCGGGGGTGCAGAGCGCGCGCATCGCCCAGCTGTACTTTCCGGTCGAGCGCACCTTCACCACGCCGGTCGTGGCGCTGGAGCTGTCGGGCCCCATCGACTCGGGCGCCCTGCAGGCCCTGCCGCCCACGGATCCGGCGATTTTCATGGTGCTGGGCGACGATGCAGTGTCGCGGCTTAGTCAGCTGGGGGCGCCGTTCTGGCGGCGGCCTGCGGAGCCGTAGGGTCGGTCAGGGCGGACAAGTACTCGGCTGCTTGTCGACAAGGACGAAGCCCGGGTCGACCGGATAACACGGCGTGATGCACCACTCGCCCTTGGGCTGCCACATCAGGTTCTTCTTGGCGGGGCACGACGCGCCGGACTGATAGCACGTTTGGAACACCGGCTTCTTGCCGCCCGAGGCAGTGTTGGGCCACCACAGCTTGCCCACATACCACATGTCGGCCGGCTGCAGCTTGACCTTGCTGAGCTGCAGCGCCAGCCCGCCCTGGATGAAGATGCTCAGCGTGGCATACGACGGGCCAAAGCCGTAATCGTTCCAGTAGTGCACACCCACCGAATAGGCTGCCGGACTGTCGAGCTCGCCCTCGGGTTGGATAAGGTTCAAGTTCTCGGGCCCGGCGCCATCCGTGTCGTCCAAGTCCATGCTGGGGTTGTCCTTGACTGCGGCACTAGAGCTGCCCCACTCGGGCTGGGCATTGAACCAGTAGCAATCGTAGGGGTTATTGGACCAGGGATCGGCCGCACCGTCGCAGTCCAGGTCCAGATGGGTCGCCAGCGGGTGGCCAAAGTGCAGGTCCAGGTCGGCGCCCGCGGCCGGCCCCGTATCGGTCTGGTCCGGGTCCGTCGGCGTGTCCCACAGCAGCTCGATGTGGATGGCGTCGTTGGGAATGACGAGCACGTAGACGCACGACATCGCGCAGCTTTTCAGGCCGTCGCTGTCCCACACCTCCAGGCAGAACTTGTACTCGCCAGCGGCGTTGGCCAATAAGTGCGGATTGGCGACGTTGGCGTTGGGCAGCAGCGGCTGATTCGACCCGGCGGGCTGCTTGACCGTCCAGTGGTACTTGGTCACAGGCGCACCGCTCGCGGCCTTGGAGGCCAAGCCACTCAAGTGCAGCAGCGTCTGCGGCACAGTTTCTTCACCCTCTTGTACCTTCACATGGGGCACTGGACAAAGACTGTCCACGCCTACGCCGACCAAGGGTACAGCCAGGGGCGGGGTCAGGTTGGAACTGACCTGCAGCACAGCGGAATCGGAGGGCTGGCCAGCGGCCGTGAGCGCAGTGGGGGCGTAGCCAAGGTCGACGGCGGCGCACGCACCGGGCGCCAGCTGGATCGGATTTGCCGCTGAAACCGGCGGCGGCGCGGCCAGAATTCCGCCAGCGTACAGTCCTTGCTGGTTCACGCTGAAGACCGCCGGGTTACCCACATTGGCGAGCACTTCCATGCCCGTCACCGACAGTGCGGCGCCGCCACAATTGCACAAGCTGAGCGTCGCCGTTTTTGCCGGCAGGCCGGGTATGTAGCCGCCAAAATCCACGGTAGTGGGCTTGGCCTCCAGGCACGGCGGTTCGCTCACGGCTTGGTCGACCACTTCTGCACTGCACGCGTCGCCGGCGCACTCCGCGGCACTGTCGCTGTCTTGGACGTCCGCCGCGCTGTCGCTGCTTTGCCCGTCGGCCACCGGGCTGGGCGCCGGACCGCCGCCGCACGCCATCGCGAGCACGGTGCCAAGGGCTACGAGCCACGGCCAGTCCACACGAAACCTGGCAAAACGGCTGTGCATCTGCGAACTCCACCGGCCGACGGCCATGATCACTGTCCATTGTGGTCGCCCAGTTGCGCTGGGTCAACGCAAAACGGGCCGACGCAGCCAGGGAAGTCCCGGCACCGCGAAGCATTGACGGAGCCCGCCGTTTGTGCCAATTCGCCGCGCGGGCG
>JACRCU010000105.1 GCA_016218865.1 Deltaproteobacteria bacterium
CCTGTGGCCGTAGCCGCCACGCCGCCCCCAGCGGAACCGCCGCCAGCGGCCGCGCCAGAGCCCAACCCGGCCGCACCGTCTGCCGAGGCCAAGGCTTCCGCGCCGGCCAAGGGCGCTGCGCCCGCCAAGGCCACGCAACCGCCCGCCGAAGAAGCTGAAAAGTCGGCCAAGTCGGCCAAGACCGCCAGCCCAGAGGCCGCCCGTGGCCATGCCGCCGCCGCCGAAGCCGACCTGAAGGCCAAGGCCGAGGCCGCCGCCCGCGCCAAGGCCGAAGCGGCTGCCGCCGAACGCGAACAGAAGATGGCCGCCGAAGAGCTGCGCAAGCGCAAGGCCGAAGAGGCCGCCCAGGCCAAAGCCGAGGCCGCCGAAGCCGAGAAGGAGCGCCGCCGCGCCGCCGAAGAAGAGCGCAAGCGCAAGGCCCAAGAAGCCGCCGAGGCCAAAGCCGCCGCCGCCGCGGCCGAAAAGGCCCGGAAGGAGGCCGCCGAGGCCGAGCGCAAGCAACAGGCCGAAGCCGCGGCCAAAGCCAGGGCCGACGCCGCCGAAGCCGAGCGCCAGCGGCAAATCGAGGCCGCCGCCGCCAAGAAGGCCAAGGCCGAAGCAGAGGCCCGCGCCAAGGCCGAAGCCGCCGAAGCCGAGCGTCAGCGCCAGATGGCCGAAGCCGAAGCCGCCGCGCGCAAGAAGGCAGCCGAGGCCGAAGAAGCCGCCAAGAAGAAGGCAGCGGCCGAGCAGGCAGCCCAAGCCGAAGCCGCGGCGGCGCGGGCGGCGGCAGCGCGCCAAGCCGTAGAGGATCGCAACAGCGCGGCGCAAATCGACTTCTTGGTCCAGCACCCCGACGCGCCGGAGTCGGCCGGAGTGTTTTCGGAGCTGCAAGTGGTTGCCGTGGCCGAAAGTGCCAACTGGATCAGCGATGTGCAGTGTGTCCCGGCCAAAGAGCTAGCGCCGCGCCGGCTTTCGCCCGCCACCCTGCAGGCCGACCTGGCCGCCGCCAAGGTGACGCAGTGGCGCTCGTTTGTGCCCAAGGGCCTGCAGTGCAGCTTTGCCGTGCGCAACCCCAGCCAGAATGCCGTGTTGGTCGAGGTCGACCTGTTGGGCAACCGCACCGCGCGCTTCTTGACGGCCCGCCAAAGCGAGACGGTCAAGCAGACCGTGCGCTGCAAGCCCGACGCGCCGACCAGCGCGGTGCAAAACGGCGTGCTGGAATACCGCTACGGCTGCGCGACGGCCGGGCCGACCCGCCTGGCCGGGGTGCGTCCCGCGGCCGCCGAGCTGGCGGTGGATAAGCGCGCCGCCGACCCCGCCGCCCCGCTGGATGTGCTAGCCAAGGTCTGGCAAGCCCGCCCGGGCACGCGCCTGGGGCCGGCGTATGCGGCCGCGGTCTCGGACCGGCTGCACCGCGAGCAAGAGGACGTGGGCCAGGTGTCCGGCAAGGCGACGCTGCTGGGCAAGCCTTCGCCCGACCAGAACGTACCGATTCGCGTAGAGTTCAGCAACCTTGCCGCGCGCGACGTGACGGTACTGTACACCGCCGGTACCGGCCGCGACGAGCGCCTGTCGCTGCCCAAGGCCGGCCGCCAAGAGCTGACGGTGCTGGGCCGCCCCGGCCAGAGCTACGAGGTGCAGGTGGCGCGGGTGCTGCCCAAGCTGCGCAGCGTAGAGTGGCTGTGGGGCAACTGGGTCCTGGGCGCGGCGCGTCTGGTGCTTTTGCCAGACGGCAAGGGTGGTTTGGTGGCGTTCCCGCTCGTGGCCGACGGGTCGGGCATGCGCCGCGCGGTGCCGACGGTGGTCGAACTGGCTGGCGGTGTGGCCAAGTGGTCGGCCAAGCTGGATGCGGTGTGGTTGGGCGGGCTGTTGCCCAAGCTGCCGGCGACCTGTACCCGCGAGTGCGATGCGCAGTTCTCGGCGCGCTTGAGCGACCAGGAGTTCTATACGGTGGCGGGGCCGCGGCAGCTGGTGCTGGAAGTGCAGGTCGGCGACGTCAAGGCCGTGGTGAAGTGGAACGAGGACTAGCGTATTCCACTTGGCCTGCCTGGTTCTGATCCCCAAAGCCTGAGCTCCGTCGACCGGCTGCAAGCAACCGCCGACAATGCTAGACTTGCGGCTCCGGGCCCCAAGGTCCCGATCCCAGGAGTGGCAATGGTGCGCGCTGGCAGCCGTTTTAGTGGGTTGGCATTGGTACTGGTCTTGGCGGCGGCCTGTGGCGCCAGCGGCGGCGGCGGCGGTGGCGGCGGCGGCGGACCGGTGATCGGCAGTCTGTGCGATCCGGCCACGCAAAAGCAGATGTGCAGCGGTTCGGCGCGGGTGCAGTGCACGGCGGCGGCCAGCGGCGGCGGCACCTGGACCCTCATCGAAGTCTGCACCGCGACCAGCTTTTGCAGCGTGGTCCAGTCGGGGCAGGCCGGCATGTACGACTCGCTGTGCAGCGGCGGCGGCGGTGGCGGCGGCCAGGGGGACACCACGACCAGCACCGGCGACGGCACCACCACCAGTGGCCCCGACACCAAGGGCAAAGACACCACCACCTCTACGGGTTGTGTCCCGGTCGACTGCGACGACGGCGTCGCCTGCACCGAAGACTTCTGCATCGCCGGCAACTGTCAGAACACGCCCGACGACGCCCAATGCGAGGACGGCAACCCGTGCACCAAGGACCAGTGCCAGGGCAGCGGCTGCAAGTACGCCAGCCTGGCCAACCAGCCTTGCAACGACGGCGACACCTGCACCAGCGGCGATACCTGCACTGCGGCCAAGACTTGCGTGGGCAAGGCCAAGAACTGCGACGACGGCGACCCGTGCACGGCCGACAGCTGCGCCTCAGGGCAATGCCAGCACGAAAAGACCACCGGTTGCGCCGACGGCAGCAGCATGGACGCGGCGCTGCCGCTGGCGATGGCCAAGCAGCAGCAGGGCGACCTGGCCAATGGGCCGCTGTGGTACACCTTCGACGGCGACGCGGGCGACGTGATCGGTGTGGTGCTCGCCACGGCCCAGCAGAGCAGCCCCTACGACCCGCAAATCATCGATACCGTGGTGGAAGTGTGGTACGGCGGCAAGCCGATCGCCGCCAACGACGACAACCCCGAGGGCGCCGACAACGACAGCTTCCTGATCACCATGTTGCCGCAGTCGGGCACGTACTACGTCAAGGTGAGCGAGTGCTGGGACTGGCTGGCGGCGAACCCGAACCCCAACCTGAGCTGCGCCGCGCCGCAGACCAAGTCGCAGAGCGACTTCATGGTGGTCGTGCTGAACAACGCCCAGCTTTCGCCCCCCTTTGCCCTGGAAGAGAGCGAGCCGAACGACAGCAAGACGGCTGCAAAGACCGTGACCTACGAGACCAACAGCGAGGGCAAGTACCTGATCCGCAGCTTGGTGGGGCAGCTGGCCAGCACCGACAAGGGCGACTGGTTCAGCATGCAGCCGCCCACGGACACCCCCGTCAACGAAGGGCGCTCCACCGCCTACTTCACCGCGTGGACGCCCGGCATGCCGCTGGGCACCGGCTCGTC
>JACRCU010000095.1 GCA_016218865.1 Deltaproteobacteria bacterium
CCGAAAAACCCCAAGTGGAATCCGACTCTTCCTCGTCGCCACCGATCTGCGGCGGCGGCGGCACAAAGCGGGTGTTGCCGGTGCCCAGGCTGGTGGCCGCCACGCCCTGCAGGCGGCTCTTCAGCTTCTTGGCCGTGCGGAGCACGCGGGCGCCAGAGGCCAGCAACTTATCGGTATCCATTAGGTTTGCAGCTTTCATGTGGGCATACTCGCTGGCGCAGGGGCGTACTCGGAAGCTCTGCCTGGGACCGGGCGCGGGTCCGTGCGCGGGCAGCGCGGCTGTGGGCGATGGCCTCGACCGCACAGTGGGGCCAAGACAATCAGCGGGTCGCGGCGCCTGACCAAGCTCGCATGACTGAGGCGCGACGCGACGGTGACCAAACGGTGACATGGCAAGCGGGTTTTGTCAAGGTAGCGAACGGTAGTGCAGCACCGTCTGCGGTCCAAGGATTCCGCGCCTATCCGATGGACTAGAAAAGGAAAGTCGGCGGCGAGTTGCGTCGGATTATCGGGCTGCCGGGGTGGGCGCGGCTGCGAGCGGTGCGACCGGCGACTCCAGCAGGGTGCGCAGGCGCGGGACCAGGTAGTCCACGGCTTCGGGGCCCTTGATGGCCCCGGCCAGGCGCGCGGTCCCGGCCCGACCATCTGGCCCAGGCAGCGCGAAGAGCGGAATCATCTTGGAGGAATAGCCCGCTGGCTCCAACTGCTCGCGGTCGCGGTCGGCGTCGAAGGCCAGGATGCGCAGGTTGCCGAGCGGCTGGTCGAGCTTGCCGGCCACCGCCGCGTCGTGGAAATAGCGGCACGGCTCGCACCACGTCGCGCCCACATAGACCACCAAGGTCTGGCCGGCCAATTCGGCCCGCCGCCGCTCGGCGCGCACGGCGCGCACCACGTCCGTATTCGCCACCGCGTCGATCCAGGTCAGCCGCCGGGCGAGCGCCACCGGCCGGGCGCGCGACGGGGCGATCGCGGACCCAGATTCCGCTGAAGGGGCAGGGGCTTGTGCCGTGTTGGTCGGCTCCTGTTGAGCCTGCGCCAGCTGAGCCTGCACGGCCGGCGGCGGAGCAGGGCGGGAGCAACCGGCGAGCGCGCAGGCGACCGCCACAACAATCCGTTGAATTTTCATGGTTCTTCGCTCAGAGGGGCTGAATCGGGAAGGAAGGGTCGCGGCGGTGCAGGGCTACTCGGGCTTGCGGCCGCGCAGCCACGCCGCCGCGGCGAACAGGCCCAGCAGCAGGGCGCCCAGACCGGCCGGCGACCCGTGTGGCGCAGCACTGCAACCACTATCCCCCACAGAATCGGTGGTTGCGAACGGCTTGGTTGTGGTGGTCGGCTTGGTGGTGTGCGGATCCCACGACACCTTGGGCAGCTTGCTGATGAACAGCGGGCTGAGGCTGGGCTGGCCCACCACCGCGTTGTTGAGTTCCGCGTCGACCTGGTCGGCCACCGACTGATCGATCGGAATCGGTGCACCGCTCTCGTCCAGCACCTGCAGCTTGCCCAGCGGCTGGCCGCCGCCCACTACGGTGTTCGTCGCGCTCTTCTGGATGTCGACCGGGCCAAAAAAGCCGCAGTTGTTCTGAGCATTGCTGTCGACGGGCAGGGTGAGGACAAAGCCGTCCTTGAAGGTGATCTTGACCTGGGTCGCCTGGGTCTTGCCCTCCTCGCAGATCGGCTCGGCCTCGGCGCTGTGCTGCTGGCTCACTTCGGGCAGGTCCGGATTGACGGCGAAGATCGGGTCCTTGGTCATCTCTTCGGCCGACAGGGTGGTGTACAGGCGCGTCAGCCAGCCTGCAGACTTGTACTGGGCATCCAGGGTCTGCAGCGGCTTGATCACCAGGTCATTCAAGTCCTTGGCCAGCGCCGCGCCATCGAACCCGGCGGCCACGGCGGCGTCCACGTACTTCTTGCACTCAGAATTACCAAAACCGGAACCGGCGTTCTGGATGCAATTGTAGAATTCACTGTCCGGTACGTCCTTGAAGGCTTCGGGCTTCTTGATGTATTTCTTGATCAGGTTCTGCATCTGCGTGGTGCGCGGCAGCTGCATCTCGAACATCTTGGCCAGGAACTTGGCCGGGTCGGTGATGCCGGCGAACTTGCTGACGTCCCAGCTCGGGCTGGCGAACTGGATCTGCAGGTTCGCGGTTTTCTTGGCCATCTCGGTCAGGAACGCGTGCCCTGAGCCCTGGTCGACCGCCTTGCTCACCACCGACTTGTAGTTGCCACCGCCGGTCAGCCAGTCGACCGCCGCTTCGTTCAGCTCCACATGCAGGTAATTCTTGGGAATGGCCCGCGCTTTGTCCAACACCCAGGCGACGATCGGCATGTCGGGCTGGGTGGCCAGCGCGGTCAGGCGGATCGGCAGGCAGGGCGCGTCCTCGGCCACCGTCACGGTCACGGGCACCAGATCGCCGGCGCTGTTGTCCTTCTTCAACTTCAGGGCCAGGAACACGTACGACTTCTGCGCGTAGCTCTGGATGAGCGGCTCCGTCGCGGCGGGCTGGACGAACTTGTTGTCGTTCAACCACTTGATGATGTCGGCACCCGAAGTGCCCTGCAGCAGCGCGTAGTCGTACGGGCCGACCGAGTCCTGCGCCAGCACGTCCACGCCATTGCCCTTGCCGCCGCCGCTGCCACCCGCCGTAGCGTCTTCCAGATAGCACTGCGGGCCATAGCAGTTGCCGTTGTTCTTCCAGTTCAAATAGAAGGTGGGCGAGGTGGACTGCTCCAGCAGCTGGAAGATGGTGTCCGAACCGACCGCCAGGTGCTTGCCTTCGGCCGTCTTCACCGGCTCCTTGGTGAGCGGCAGCAACCAGCTGAAGTTCTGATCGTCGCCCTTGTACGAGATCTGTACGTGCAGGGTGATCGTGCCATTTTCGTGCACGTACAGGATCCGCTCGGCGCTCTGGTCCACGGGCTGGGTGAAACAGAAGAAACCGCCGCAGGCCAGCGCCGGCGTGGCCGTCACCGCGGTCAGCATCAGCGCCAGAGCACCCAAGGCGGCAAACGAGCTGCGCTTGAACATGGAAACCTCCCGTAATTGTATCACTCTTGGCCTGGCGGGCGCCGGGAACGGCGCGTGCGGCAAAGTGGCACCGCAACCAGCAACAACCATGCGTGGCAAAGCAAGCAGCGGGCGGCCGCTAGCATAGCGCTTCTCGGGGGTACCGTGCCACCCGGAAATGGCCGAGCCGGCGCCGAGCCGTCCGACCCGCCTACCAGCCCACGCTGAAGCTGAGTGTGGCGCCCGTCGTATCGAACGAGGCGCCCATGTCCACCGGACGCCGCCGGGTCGCGCCGTCGCTGTCAAAGCGCCGCCAGTACGCCACGTTGGCCATGGCCGTGCCGATCGCTGCACCAGCGAGCACGTCGCTCAAGTTGTGACGACCGTCGCGCACCCGTGTCCACGCCACGTAACTAGCCAGCGCCAATGCCGAAAGCTGACCGCCGATGCCCCACGCGCGGCTCGTAGCGGTGGCGTCCGGGCTCCACACCCAGCGGCCGCCGGTCGCCAACACGGCGTAGGTGGCGAGCGCAAAACTGGTGGAACTGTGACCAC
>JACRCU010000096.1 GCA_016218865.1 Deltaproteobacteria bacterium
AAGGTCTCGTACACGCCGGTGCCGAAGTAGCCGTCGACGCGGACGGCCTTGGGCAGGTGCATGATCAGCGAGGCCCCGTCCATGTACTGGTACTGGGCGCCGCCGGTGAAGACGGCGATGCGGCCGATCTGGAAGCGGACTTCATCCCGCTTTGCCGCCCAGCCCACGGTGCCCAGCATCAGGTCGGCGCCGTGGCCGGCCGGCCCGCTGGCGAATTGCTGCTGCAAGTAGCCGTAGGCCGAGCCAAAGATGCCGGTGCCGCCGGCGTTGGTCGCATCGAACGACAGCAGCGCCAGGCCCGGCACGCTGGTGTCGGTGGCGGGCGTGGTGCCAGGGCGCAACTGCCCGGTGAACAAGCCGATCGCCTTCAGACTGGCGTGGATGTCGCCGGTCTCGGCCGCCTGCGCCGCCAACGCCGGGCCGCCAAGGGCCAGCGCCAGCGCCGCGGTCAAAACTCGCCGGAGAAGAGTGCAGTTCATGGGTCCACCCATCCGTTGATGTGGGAGCCGTCCTTGAGGTTCAAGGTGCCGTCGGCGTTGACCGTCTTGGCGTGGCAGGCCGCGCAGGCCTTGGTGGTGCTGCTGCCCACGTACGGGTGACCCGCCAGGATCGACGGCGGCAGGCCGTGGCAATCGCCGCAGCTCACGCTGCCAGGGGCCGTCCAGGTCGCTGCGGGCTTGGCGGCGCCGTCTTGGGTGGCGCCGTGGCAGTAGGTCTGCGAGCAGGTCTGCTTGACCGGGTCGTAAGTCGGCTTGGAGCCGAAGAACTTGGCCAAACCGCCCGGGAACAGGATGGTGCTCACGCCAGCGAAGTGGCCGGGCTCGTCCACCGCCTTGGGCAGCTGGTGGCACTCTTCGCAGGCCATGCCGCCGCCGCTGAACTGCTTGCCGTTCAAGTGCGCCGCGTGGGCGCCGACCATCGGCGAAGTCGGGTCGCTGTTGCCCGCGGTGAAGGGGGCCGGCGCGCCCATGCTCACGGCCGTGCCGTGGCAGGCGTAGCAGTTGTTCGGGTAGGCGGTGTCGACCTTGCCGTTGTAGTGGTTGCCGCCGGCCAGGATGGCCTTGGCCGCGTCGACGCTGGTGGCGTGGCACTTGCTGCAGTCCTTGACGGTCTGCGGGTGGGCCTCGCCGCCGGCCACGGTCTTGGGCGGCTCCTGGTGGCACTGGCCACAAGTGCCGGCGCCAATGGCGAATTCGATCTTGCCGTCGTAGTGCGAGCCGCCGCTGACCACGTGCTTGTCGGCGTCGATGCTGGCGGCGTGGCAGTCGCTGCACTTGTCCGAGGCGGGGTGCACCTTGCCGGCCGCGGTGGTCTTGGGCGGCATTGCGTGGCAGCCCTCGCACGACGAAGGCGCAGTTGCGACCACTACTTGGATGGTGCCGTCCATGTGCTTGCCGCCGCTGACGAGCTCCTTGCTGCCCTTGATCGAGGCTGCGTGGCAGTCGCCGCAGACGGTCGAGGTCGGGTGCGGCTTGCCGGTGGCGGCGATCACCTTGGGCGGGGCGGCGTGGCAGCCGCTGCAGCTGCTGGGGTTGGCGGCCAACTGCACTTCGACCTTGCCGTTCAGGTGCGCGCCACCGCTGACGATTTTCTTGTCGGCGTCGACGGTGCCGGCGTGGCAGTCGTTGCAGATGGCCTGCTGTGGGTGCGGCTTGCCGGTGGCGGCGATGACCTTGGGCGGCGCGGCGTGGCAGCCGTCGCACGACGTGGGCACGGGCGCCAGCTGCACCTGCACCTTGCCGTCCATGTGGGTACCGCCGGCAATCAAGGACTTGTCGGCCGCGACCGAGCCGGCGTGGCAGTCGTTGCACTGGCTCTGCTGCGGGTGCGGCTTGCCGGTGGCGGCGATGACGGCCGGCGGCGCCTGGTGGCAACCGTCGCAAGTGCTTGGCTTGGCAGCGATCTGCACCTGGACCTTGCCGTCCATGTGGGTGCCGCCGGCCACGATGGCCTTGTCCGCGGTGACCGAGCTGGCGTGGCAGTCGTTGCACTGGTTTTGCGCCGGGTGCGGCTTGCCGGTGGCGGCGATGACCACGGGCGGCGCCAGGTGGCAGCCGTCGCACGAAGTCGGCTTGACCGCCAGCTTGACGTCGACCTTGTCGTCCATGTGCGTGCCGCCCGCGACCAGGGTGTGCGACGCGTCCACGGTCGACGCGTGGCAGTCGTTGCACTGATTCTTCTGCGGGTGCGGCTTCTTGTCCTTGCCGGCGACCAGCGGCGGCGCACCGTGGCAGCCACCGCAGCTGTTGCCGGCGGGCAGGAGCGCCACTTCCACTTTGCCGTTCATGTGGGTGCCGCCGGCGATCAGGTCGCGGGTGCCCTTGACCGTGGTGGCATGGCAGTCGCCGCAATTGGCCGCAACGGCAGGGTGTTTCTCGGTGAACGGCGGTGCGCCGTGGCAGCTGGCGCAGTTGACGTTGCTGGCCAAGACCACGTCGACCTTGCCATTGATGTGCATGGCGCGGTTGGTCACGACCATCTTGGCGCCCATGGTGGCGGCGTGGCAGGTCTCGCAGGCGTTGTCGGTCGGGTGCGGGGCCGCGGGCGGTGCACCGTGGCACGATTCGCAGCTGCGCTGGCTGCCGTCGACCTTGGTCCACAGCGGCTTGCTGTCCTTGCCCGGCTTCTTCAGGGTGGCGCCGTGGCAGTAGCTGTTGCTGCAGGTGGCGGTGGCCGCGTCGTAGGTCGGAGTTGCGCCGCCTGCCAGCGCCAGACCGGCAAAGGTCACGGTCGCTTTGTCGTCAGCGGCATCCAGGTGGCCGGTCTGGTACTTGCTGGGGGGCACCACGTGGCAGGTCTGGCAGGCGATGGGCGTGTGGGCCGGACCGTAGCCCAGGTGCTGTTGGTGGGCTCCCACGCCCGCGTCGGTGGTGGCGGTCTGCCCCTTGAGGCCCTTGGGCGGGGCGGCGTTGTTGCTGGTGCCGTGGCAGGCGGCGCACTCGGCGGTCTTCAGCACGTCGTCTGCGCTGAGTGCGGTCTTGGCCGCCGGCGTCACAGCCACCCGCGCGCTGTCGCAACCGCCAGCCCACACGAGCAAGGACGCCAACGCCGCCAAGCCCGCGCGAGCACGCAGGAACGTGGCCGGGTTTGCGCCTCGTCGGTTCGGACTGTCGGTGTTCGGACGGTGGGTGTGCGGACTGTCGGGATGCGGACTGTCTGCGCCCAGGTTGACCTTGCCCATGTAGGCCTCGACGAATACGGCGACGTGTTCGAGCTTCGCTGCCGCGCGCTGCCTAGAGTAGCAAGCGATATGCCAGAAGGGCAGAACACCAAAGCCCGTTGTGC
>JACRCU010000098.1 GCA_016218865.1 Deltaproteobacteria bacterium
CAGCGGCCCCAACTGCCAGCCCAGCGCGCCCTGCCAGTCCACCTCGCCCGAGGCCATGGCGCGCGTGCCCAGCTTGTGCTTCAGGCGGCGGATGGTCAGGTGGTTGGGCTCGCGCGGCACCTGGAACAACCTATGCGACATGGGCTGTTGGTTGACCACGCGCCCCTGCGGCAGGTCGTGCGGCACCAGGAACAGGCCCAGGCCCTTGGTGCCGGGCGCCGCGCCGTCGGGCCGGGCCGTCAGCACGTACAGCGGGGCGTCGATGACCGAACAGAACCACTTTTCGCCGGTCAGGGCCCACAGGGCCGGGTGTTCCGCGGTTTCCGCGCCCACCTGGCTGGCGCGGGTCGCGTTGGCGCCGACGTCCGAGCCACCTTGGACCTCGGTCAGGAACTGGGCACCGTGCAAGCGTTTGTCGTAGTCGGGATTCAGCAGGCCCGGCAGCAGCGCCGTCTGCAGCGCCGGGTGGCCGCAGCGCTGGATCGCCTTGATCATGCCGGCGGTGCACGCCAGGGGGCAGGTGTGGCCCGCTTCGCCGTGGTGGGCCGCCAGGATCATCAGCAGCGCCTGCTCCACGGCGCGGCCGTGCTGGCCGGTGATGCTCATCACCCCGGAACCGTAGACGATTTTGCCCCACTCGTGGTAGCTGGCGTCGAAGCGCACCCGCTCTTGGCGGCGACCCAAGTAGTCGAAGCGGTCGAGCACCGGCAGGTACGGGTCGTGGCTGCAGCGGTGCACCAGCCCTTCGCTGGCGCCGACCTGGCGACCGACCTGGGCCAGATGCTGCTGGGTCGACGGTTCCGTCTGCGGCGCGAAGTGCGCAACCATCGCCACCAGCGCGGCGTTGCCGCCGTACCAGTTGCCGTCGTCGGCCTGCCTCCAGGCGATCAGGTCGGCGCGACCCTGCGAAATTGCATCGGATTGGCTGTGGTTGCTCATCGGAGTGACCTTGGGCCGCCGTGGGCGGTGGGGCGGGCAGGTTAGCGCCGCCGACGGTGCGCTGCCAAGGGGAGCCCCCGGCAAGGTTGGGGAATGACAAATGATTACTCGTAACCCACGAATTCACTTGACAAGCATCAAGTGGGGTTTAGATCGAAAGTCAGAGACGCGTTGCGCGTCCAAGGGCTTGCGGGTCCAAAGAGGCAATGGGTGAAGGACAACAACCTCGATCTGCTTGATACCTATCGACTGATGTCGGGGGTGGCGGTGGACCTCCGTCCAGCCTCGGACCTGGCGCGCAACTACTTGAACGACCTGGCTTTGCGTCTGGCGCAGGGTCAGGGCTACGCCGAGTTGTTGGCGCGGGTGCTGCGCCCCGATGGTCCGCTGTACGAGGGGCGCAGTCCCCTGGCGCCCAGCACCGACGAACTGCCGGCCCTGCGCGCGGCCCGCGATCTGGTCTACCGCGCCGGGGTGGCCGAGGGCGTGATCGAGGCCAGCTCTAGTGAATTCGCGGCACTTCCCGTGGGGTTGCGCGGTGGAACTGCCGCGCCGGCGCGCCCGAGCCAAGGGGCCGGCCTGACCACCGAGGCGATCGTCACGGTGGGCGAAGCGATGGAGATGCTCGGCATCACCCGCCAAGCCGTGATCAACGCAGTAAAAACCGGCCGAATCCGCGGCGAGCAGCACGGCAAGCTGTGGGTGCTGTCGCGCGAGGACGTGCTGCGCTATGGTCTGGCGCGCGACGACCGGCGAATTGCTCGCGAATCCGCGGTGTGAGCGCATCTGGATGCGACCGATGATGCACGCGGCGCTTCGGTAGGCTAGGATGGCTGGCAGGGTGGCCGCGCCGAAGCGGCTGAACGGTCGGACGGGGATGCACTTGAAACAGACCCTCTTGAAATTGGTTGCGATTCCTGCGCTCGCCGCCATCACCCTCGCGGCCGGGGGCCTGCTGCCGGGACCGCTGGGCACCGCCTCGACTGCCCAGGCCGCCAGAAAGCAGAAAGGCGCGACGCCGGCCTCGGTTTTGAAGCAGATCAGTGCGTCGGCGCCCGGCAAGGACCGCGACGCGGCGGTCGACGAACTGCTGGAATTCGGCGAGGCGGCGTGGCCCGAGGTCAAGGCGGCCCTGCCTGCTCTCTCGGGTATCGAGGGCGGCGCCGACGTGGTGGTCGACCTGCTGCTGGGCTTTGGAACGGTCGCCTTAGACGAGATCCTGGTGTGGGGCCCCAAGCTGGCCGACGGACCGGCGCTGCGGCTGTGCCGCCAAGTGCTGCGCTTCCCCAAAGACGACCGCCAGACCGCGTTGCTCGAAGCGCTTTTGCCCCGGAACGACGAGCAGATCCTGCTGCTGATTCTGCCCGAACTGGTGACCCGCGACCGACCGGCCGCCATGCCGCGGCTGGTGGCCTTGATCGACGACCAGCGCCCGGGTGTGCGCAGCTATGCCATCGACACGCTGGTCGCCAAGCGCTGGGAGCCGGCGATGACGCCGCTGGTGCGCCGGCTGGGGCAGGAGCGACTGCAGGCCTCGCCCGAGAATCTGGGGCTGCGCACCAAGATCATCCACGCCATCGCCCAGATCGGCGCCGACCGCGATGCTCCAGTGGCGCCGTTGTTCGAGGCGTTGGAGCTGCCCGATCAGCGCGAGGCGGCGCTGGAGGGGCTGCAGACGGTGGGCGCGCCGGCCATCAAGGCGGCCATCTACCTGCTGCAGACGGCCGAGCGCAGCCGCATCGAGACCGCGCTCGTCGTGCTGTCGCACCTGCGCCTGGCCGCCGCGCCGCAGCTGGTGCCGGTGCTGGTGAACTCCAAAGACGAAACGACCCGCGGCCTTGTGATCGACATGCTGGCCCACCTGGCCGTGCCCGAAGTGCGCGCCGAAGTGCTGCGGATGCTGCGCGAGCGAAAATTCCCTGACATGGAGCAGGGTTTACTGTTGGCGCTGACGCTCTACGACGAGGACGTGCGCAAGCTGCTGCTCGAAATGGTGGCCGACAAAGACGTCGCGGTGCGCAAGCTGGCCCTCAAGCACCTGTGGCGCCTGGCCGATCCCGAGACGTGGCCGGCGATCCACAACGTGGCCGCGCGCGATGCAGACGTGGGCCTGCGGCTGCAGGCGCTGCACGCCATGGTCGGTCTGGGTGACCCCAAGGCAGTGGACTACCTGCGCAAGCTGATCACCGTCAACGAACTGGACGAGCGGCTGGAGGTGATCCGCCTCATCGGCCGCGTGGACGACAAGTCGGCCGTGCCCGTGCTGGCGCGGCAGCTCGCCGACCCCAACGACGCCGTATTCCGCGCCGCCCTGGCCAGTCTGCGCCGGCTGACCTTCCACAGCGGGCCGCGGCGCGAGAGCGAGTGGCTGAGCTGGCTGGCCACCGATGCCGACCGCAAACCCGAAGACTTCGAGAAGATTCAACCCAGC
>JACRCU010000089.1 GCA_016218865.1 Deltaproteobacteria bacterium
TGGGCGGATGCGAGAAGCCGCCGCCAGCGAATTTGGCCAGCGACGTGGCCTTGGCCGGCGCGACCGCCGAGGCCCTGGATCCCGGCCCCAGCGAAGCCAATTTGGTGTTCCAAGCGCCGACGCCGGGCACCAAGCCCAAGCCCAAGCCGGCTGCCAAGCCCGCCGAGCCCGCCAAACCCGAGCCGGCCAAAGCGGAACCGCCCAAGCCCGAGCCACCGAAGCCGGAACCGCCCAAACCGGAGCCGCCCAAGGTCGAGCCGCCCAAGACCGGCACACTGCCCACCGGCACGCCCGGCACCGGCACCGCCACCGGCGGCGTCAAGCCCGAGCCGCCGCGGCCGCCGCGCATCGGCAGCCTGCCGCCCGGCAACTTCGACGCCACCACCGCCACCGTGTTCCGCGAGATCGCCGTGGCCACCGGCGGCGGCGTGTTTGCCGCGGCCACCGCGGGCGCCCTGCCCGGCGCCATCGCGCGCTTGCTCAACAGCTACAAGGAAGTGCCCGACCTGGACATGGCGCTGCTGATCGACGCCACCGGCTCGATGTCCGACGACCTGGCCGCCCTGCGCGGCGCCGCCAGCTCGATGCTGGCCCAGGCGTTCAACCGGCCCGGCAAGACCCGCGTGGCCGTGGTCTACTACAAAGACGCGGGCGGCGAGTGCCCCTGGGTCACCCGCATCGAGTCGCCCTTCACCGAGGAAAAGGGTGCGGTCGCCGGGGCTTTTGCCCGCGCCAACATCGGCTGCGGCGGCGACGAGCCCGAGCACGTCTATGCCGGCATCTACAAGGCCGCGGCCGGCCTGTCGTGGCGGCCCGAGGCCATCAAGCTGCTGGTCGTCATTGGCGATGCGCCACCGCACGAGAAGTACGCGGACTACAACCGCGGCAATGCGCTTGGCAAGGCCAAGGCCGTGGGCATTGCGATTACTACGATTATTGTGGGGAAGTAGGGGCGAGCCAGGGCTGCACACCCATTCGAATTCGGCGTGAATTCGAACACAGTCCACACCGATTCACGCCCCCCTGCGTCACGGATGCGAGCGCGAACGCGCGGCCGCGCGACGGAGCGTGGCCGGCGGCGGGGAGTCAAAACCCTGGATTGTGCCTGATCTTCTGCGACCCGCCGCCCGCAGCCGGACGGTCTGGCGCAGGCTCTTTCGATTGCGCCCGCGCCCTGTCCGCCAGACCGGGACGCCCAAACCGCCCTTGCTGCAGCCAAGAATCGACCGAACTCACCGACTCTACAGCGCCACCACCGCCGCCACCAGCTTGCGGATGCCCTCGAACACCTCGTGCAGCGGCGCGTCGTCGTACATGTACGCCGGGGTCGTCACGATCTTGTGCGCGCGGTCGACCAGGGTCTGATTCGGCAGCGTGACCACGTGGTTGTGACCCAAAGCCACCGCCGCCTCGGCCGCGCCCCCTTCCGCACCCAAGGTCAGGTCGAAGCCCTGCCCAGCGAACGCCAGCGCCACGATGGCCGGGGCGATGCACACCGCGCCGATGGGCTTGCCAGCCGCGTGGAAGGCCTGCAGCGCGCTCTGCAGCTCGGGCCGCACCGTGCCCTTGGCACCGTTCACCGCAAAATCGCACAGGTTCTTGGCCGCACCGAAGCCGCCGGGCAGGATGATGGCGTCGAACTGCGCCGGGTCCAGCTCGCTCAGCGCCTTGACTTGGCCGCGGGCGATGCGCGCCGACTCGACCAGCATGTTGCTCTTGGCCTTCTTGTCCACCTTGCCGGTCAGGCAGTTCACCACGTCGGTCTGCTCAGCGTCGGGCGCGAAGCACTGCACCTGCACCGGGTGCTGCGACAGAGCCCAAAGCACCGCCACCGACTCGCGAATCTCGCTGCCGTCCTTGTAGCCGCTGCCGCACAGAATGACGGCCACCTTCTTCTGATTCTCCATTGCCTTCCTCTTGGGCGATCGCTTGGATCGCTGCAGTTGCGCCGAATTTTCTTCGAAAATCACGGCATTTCATCGGGCTCGAAGCGGAATCCCCGCGTGGCAGGCGCCGGTCGCGCCCTGGGTCGGGAAAGCCGATCCCGCGCGAGTCCGGCGGGTTGCCGTTCAGCCAAACAAGTCGAACACGAACTGCGCCAGGCCGGCCAGCAGCGCCGTCGCCGGGATGGTCAGCACCCACGCCGTGACGATGTTGCCCGCCACGCCCCAGCGCACCGCCGACACCCGCTTGCTGGCGCCCACGCCCATGATGCACGCGTTGATGCAGTGGGTGGTCGACAGCGGGATGCCCATGTGGCTGGCGATGAGGATGGTGGCCGCGCCGCTGGTCTCGGCCGCGAAGCCCTGCAAGGGGTTGATGCGGATGATCTTGCTGCCCATGGTGTGGATGATTTTCTTGCCGCCGCCCATGGTGCCAAAGCCGATCGCCAGCGCGCAGGCGACCACGACCCAGGTGGGCACGCCGCCCGGATGCGCGGGCAGGACCCAGCTCGGCAGTGTGGCGGCGCCTTTGGCCATGTAGATGGTCAGCGCCAGGGTGATGATACCCATCGACTTTTGCGCGTCGTTGCTGCCGTGCGACAGCGCCATGAAGCACGCCGACACCAGCTGCATCCGCCGCGACTGTTTGTGCACCGTGGCCGGCCGCACCCGCCGCAGCGCCCACAGCAGCCCCACCATGACCACAAAGGCCAGGAAGAAGCCGAACAGCGGCGAAATCACCAGCGGCACCACCACTTTTTGCACCAGCGCCTGCCACTTGAACGCGCCAAAGCCGGCCTTGACCACCACCGCGCCACACAGGCCGCCAATGAGCGCGTGCGAGCTCGACGACGGGATGCCGAACCACCAGGTCAGCAGGTTCCAGGCCACCGCGCCGATGAGCGTCGCCAGCACCACCGTCAGGGTCATGAGCCCCGGGGTGGTGAAGTCGTTGGCGATGGTCTTGGCCACCGCCGTGCCCATCATGGCGCCCACGAAGTTGAACACGCCGGCGACGATCACGGCCGTCCGCACGTGCAGCACGCCCGTCGACACCACGGTGGCGATGGCGTTGGCCGCATCGTGAAAACCGTTGACGAAGTCGAAGATCAGCGCCGCGACGATGACAACGATGAGAAGCGTGAGCATCGCCGCCTACCCGTGCTTGATGGAAAGCTGCATCAGGGTGTCGCCCGCCAGCTCGGCAAAGTCGATGGCGCGCTCCAAGTCGTCCAAGATCTGGCGGTTGCGCACCAGGGTCTTGGCGTCGATGGCCGGGTCGTGGAACAGGTCGCGCATCGCCTCGCGGTAGATGGCGTCGCTGTCCTTCTCGATTTTGCGCAGCTTGCGGCAGTCGACCACCAGCTCGGAGTAGGCGTGGCGGCGCAAATTGGGCACCGTCACGGCCAGGACTTCGGTAATTTCGACCAGCTTCTCCATCAACTGGTGCATCGCCGGCGACGGATTCTCCATGCCCATCAACACGTAGGCGCGGGCGGCGCCGTTGGTCAGGTCCAGCACGTCGTCCAAGCGCGCCGACAGATGCTGCAGATCTTCGCGGTCGATCGGCGTCACGAAGGTGCGCGCCAGCTCCTCTTCCATGGCGTGCACTACGGCATCGCCTTGGTGTTCCACGTCTTGCACGGCATCGCGCACCTTCTCGGGGTCCGCTTGCTGGTTCAGCAACTCGGCCAACGCCTTGGCGCCGTCGGCGGCCAGGCGGGCCTGCTTCTCCAAAAAGTCATAGAATTGCATCTCTTGTGGAATGAACCACCGAACGATGTCTTGCAGGCCCATCGAATCCTCTGCCGGGCGCGGTGCCCTTGGGGTGAGGAGGATAAGGCGGGCGGCGCAGGGCGTGAAGGTCTCGCGGGGCTTGTGGCTGCCCGGTGCGCGTCTGTTGCAGGACTGTCACCAAACCGACCCGAGCGAGCTACGGCGGCGGCGGGCAGGCGCGCTCTACGATTTGCAGCGCCGAAACCAGGGCTTGCTGCGCCTCGGCCGGCAGCGCCGACTTCTGCACCACCACCCGCAGCGCCTCGGCTCGCCGGGCAGCGGCACAGGCATCCCGTGCGCGCAGCGGCTCGATCGGCAGCGCCAGCGCCCAGAGCGGCCCCAACTGAGCCTGCGCCGGCAGACCGCCGCGGGCGCGGTCGAACAGGGCCTCGGCCGGGGCCAGCCGCGCCGGTTGCCCGGGATCGGTCGGACCGCTGATCGGCCCCGCCAGGGCGCGCGCATAGCCGAGGACGGCCGCCTCGACGGGCACAAGGTCGCGCACGGCAATCTGATCCTGCCGCTCGCGGTCCGCATCCGCCAAGCCGCGGCGGAGCAGCAGCGCCTCCCACGCCACCACCACGTGGTCGGAAATCGGCGTCCGATCGTTGTAGAGCGAGGCATTGACCGCGGCCAGCGCCGTGTCGCCGGTGGCATCGGCGTCCAGGCTGGCGGCGAGCGGCGCGGGCAGCAGCGGCGTGCGCAGCACCATCGACTTTACAAGCGGTTGTGCGATCCACCCGCGAAACACCGGGGCGGCGAGCAACAGCGCGTCCAGCTCGGGGTGGCCGCGCGGAGTGGTGGGCGGCGGCGGGCGCACCCCCGGCGGGCGGTAGTCTTCGGGCGCGGGCGGCGGCAATTGCAGAGGCCGCGCCCAGTCTTGGCGCACCTCGGGCGGGCACAGCGGCGTCGCCTTGTCCAGCCGCAGCGCCAGGTCGATGGCGGCCTGGGCGGCGGGCAGGGCCAACGGCAGCTGGCCGGGTTCGCGAGCGGCGGCGACGATTTTCTGCAGCTGAGCGCAGTTGCGTTGTTGGGGCAGCGCGACCCAGCGGGCGATCTGCAGGGCCACATGGGCGACCTGCCAGCCCGGCTCTTGGGCGGCGGCCTGCTCCAGCAGTTGCAGGGCTCCGGCATCGCCGGCTTGATCACCGCGCCGCAGCAGGGCCTCTGGACGAGCCGCGTCCAGGCGGGCGCGCAACCACCCGAGCAGCAAGGCCTGCTTGGGCGCCAAGGCCGCCACCGCCAGCTGCTCGGGCAGGTCGACCGGACCGCGCGAAGCACCCGCCTGTTTGGCAATGACTGCGAGCAAAACCTTGTCGACTTCGTGGGTTTTGAGCCCCTCGGCCGCTAGAGCGTCCACCGCCGCCAAAGCCCGGTCGGCCGACAGCCGCTCGCTGAACAGCGCCTCGGAAACCGCCACCGGCAGCCCCGGACCCTGGCGCGCCGCCGCCACCAGCGGGTGCTGGGCATAGGCTTCGCTCGGCCGCCACGGCAATTCGGCAGCGGGAGCGGGGGGTGCGGCTGCGGCGTCTGACGGGCAAATCGCCGCGCCAGCGAGCCCGGTTCCGGCCGCGAGGCCAAGCAAAACAACCAGTCTTTTCCAGTTCATACCGTGCCTGTGCGCGCGCAGTTCGGCGTCTGCCCTGGACTTCAACGCGCGCGACCGTCTGGACATTCACGCGGCTCTGCCCGACCATGTAGCGCTGCCGCGCGGGCGCGGTGCGAGTGTTCCGTTGCGCAGTAGCCTGTTCGAACGCCGATTTGCGATCGTGTCGGGCAAGGGCGGCGTGGGCCGCTCGACCATGGCCATGGCGCTGGGCTTGGCGTCGGCGCGCTACGGGCTGCGCACCTGCATCGTCCAGCTGGCCGCGCGCGACTGGGTCGGCCGAACATTCGGTTCTCCAAGCGCCAGTTACGTGCCGGTGCGCCTGGACCCGTCGCTGCCGCTGTACGCCGCCAACCTGACGCCGGCCGACGCCCTGCGCGAGTACGGCCAGATGAAGCTGCGGTTTCGCGCGCTGCACAACCTGGTGTTCGAGAACGACATCATGCGCCGCCTGACTCGGATGATCCCGGGCATGAACGAGATGCTGATGCTGGGCAAAGCGTGGCACATGGAGGCAATGGACACCGCCGCCGACGGCTCGCGCGCCTGGGACCTGCTGATCATCGACGCGCCCGCCACCGGTCACGGCATGTCCTTGTTGCGCCTGCCGCAGGTGATCCTGGAGGCGGTGCCGTTCGGACCGATGGCCGACGACGCGCGGGCGATGCGCGCCCTGCTGGAGGACCCGCAGCGGACCGCCCTGCATGTGGTGACGCTGCCCCAGGAATTGCCGGTGAGCGAGGCGCTGGAGCTGTGCCAGCAGGCGCGCACCGTGCTGGGCACGCCCACCGGCTACCTGTTCGTCAATCAGGTGTTGCCGCGCATCCTGGGCGAAAGCCAGCAGCGCCACCTGCACGGCGCCCTGCAGCGCAGCCACGGCGTGGCCCGCGATGCCCTGCACGCCATCGACACCTACGAGCAGTGGTGGACGGCCCAGCAGGCGCAGCTGCAGCGGCTGCGTCGGCAGGCGGCCATGCCCATCGTCGAGCTGCCACACCTGCTGGAGCCGATCGGCCGGGCCCAGCTCGAAGTCCTGAGCGAACATGCCAAAGCAGGCATGGAGTCGGCCGACTTGCGCCAGGCCGATCTGCGCGGCAGCGGAGCTCTGGTGTGAGCAGCGCGCGCGCCGCCGCCCGGGGTTTGGCCGCCGGCAGGAGACGGCTCCAGGGGCACGCGACGGCACTGGTGATCTTGTGCGCTGGGGCCATCGCCGCCGGCGCACCCGCGGGGCACGCAGAGGAGCCGGCCATGGCGTCGACGCAGCAAGGACAGGAGCGGGCCAAGACCCTGAGCTCGCGCGGGGTTGCCGGCATCGAATTCTTGGATGCCAGCCCGTTCGGCCCGGCCGGAGTCGAACGCTGGCGGCTCGCCAATGGCCTACAGCTGCTGCTGGCCCCCGATCCGGCGTCGCCGGTGGTGGCGGTGCACACTTGGGTCAAAGTCGGCTCGGCCGACGAGGTGGCGGGCAAGACCGGGCTGGCGCACCTCCTTGAGCACGCCATGTTCAAGTCGACCACCACCCGGCCGGCCGGCACCTTCGATCGGGTCCTGGAACAGCACGGCGCCAGCGCCAACGCCGCCACCTGGTTCGACTGGACCATGTACCACGAGGTGGTGCCACCCAGTCAGGTGGCGACGGTGTTCGAGCTGGAGGCGGATCGCTTGGCGCACCTGGACTTGAGTGCCCACGCCGTGCGGAGCGAGCTGGAGGTGGTTCGCAACGAGCGCCGCGAAGAGGTCGACGACGATCCCGACTCGCTGGTGGTCGAGACCTTGTGGAACGCCGCATTCGGCAAGGAACCCTACGGCCACCCCGTCATCGGCACCGGTGCCGACCTGGCCGGCCTGCAGGTGGGCGACGTGGTCGATTTCTACCGCGCCCGCTACGTGCCCGAAAACACGGCGGTAGTCGTCGCCGGTGGCTTCGATCCGACCCTGGTGCTGGCCGACGCGGCCAAGTGGTACGGCGGACTGGCGGCGCGGCCGGCGCCCAAGCGCAGCGACAAGCCCGCGACCGAAAAACCAAAGAGTTCATGCAGCCTGGTGGTGGATGCGGGCAGTGGCCGGCTCGCCGTGGCCTGGCGCACCGTGCCGATGGACCACGCCGATCACCCGGCCCTGGCGCTGTTGGCCGAGGTACTGGCCGGCTCGGACTCGTCGCGCCTGTACCGGCAGATGGTCGAGCAAAGCCGTGTCGCCTCTAGTGTTTCTGCCAGCCAGACCGATCTGCGCTTGGGCGGCCTGCTGGAAATCTACGCCACGCTGCGCCCCGGTAAGACCGCCGCCGAAGCCGAGGCCCTGCTGCTGCCGGTGTTGGCCGACCTGCTGGGCGGCAACCCGGTGACCCAGGCCGAATTGGACGCTGCCCGCAATCGGCTGAAAACCCAGCACCTGCGCGAGCTGGCCAGCGCCGACGGCCGCGCCGACGTACTGGGCCGCACCTGGGCCAGCGGCCTGGATCTGGGCGTGCACCAGCGCTGGTGGCAGGCCATCGACCGCGCCACCACCGCCGAGGTGCAGAGCGCGGCGGGCAAATGGCTCAAGAACGACCTGCGCACCCTGTTGCGCGCCGACCCACCGGTCCGCACCAGCCGGGCCCGCAGCCACCCCTACGGTCAGAAAGGCCGCCCCGGATGAAGTGCCCCAAAAGAGTGCGGCCCGCGGCGGTCGCGCTGCTGCTGGCCTGGGTCGCTGTGACCGTGTCGGTTGCGGCGGTTCCCGGCTGGGCTGCCAAGCCGAAGCGAGGCAATGTGCCCCACCTACTCGTCGTTTCCAGGCCGTGGCCCAAGTTGATCTCGGTCCGCATCCTCATCGGCGGCGGCGCGCTGGCCGATCCGCCTGGCCTGGAAGGCCTGACGGCGCTGGGCTGGTCGGCGGCACTCCGCGGCGCGGGCGGTCGCGGGCGGCAAGCCCTGGCCGAAGCGTTCGACGCGCTGGGCGTCCAGCCTGGGGTCGGCATCGACAAGCTGGGCACCACCCTGCAGGCCGACGTGGCGGCCGAGAACCTGGAAAAGTGCCTGGAACTGCTGGCCGATGTGCTGCTGCATCCCACCTTCGAGCCGCCCCAGGTCGAGGCGGTGCGCGACGAGATGCTGGCCGACCTGGAGCACCTGCAAGACGACGACGGCGCCCTGGCCACGGACGCCATCGGGCGCTACCTGTACCGCGGCACGCTGCTGGGCCGGCCGAGCGGCGGCACCAAGGCGAGCCTGCAGGCCATCACGGCCGCCAGCCTGGCCACGTGGCACGCCAAGCAGATCGCCGCCGGCAACGTGCACATCGGTCTGGCCGGGGCGATCGAGCGCCCGCAGGCCGAAGTGCTGGTGCGCAAGCTGCTCGACGACTTCCCAGCTGGGCCGGCCTTCAAACCGCCGGCCAGCAAGGCCGACGACTCGGGCCGGCGCCTGCTGCTGATCGACAAACCGCGGCGCGCCCAGGCGCAAGTGGTGCTGGCGCTGCAGACCGTGCCGGCCAACCACCGCGACGCTCTGCCGCTGCTGCTGGTCAACGCCGTGCTGGGCGGGCCGTTCACGTCGCGCCTCAACCGCGAGATCCGCGAGCTGCGCGGCTGGTCCTATGGTGCCTGGTCCAGCCTAGCGGGTGCCCCGGGGCTGGCGACCTGGGCGCTGGGGTTTGCCCCCAACGCCCGCGATGCCGTGCCCGCGATCGAGCTGGCAGTGCAGATTCTCGAAGAGCTGCGCCGGGATGGCATCTCGCCGGCCGAATTGCGCTTTGCCAAGGACTACCTGATCGGCGCTCACCGCCTGGGCCTGGAGACGGCCGACCGCGAACTGGCCGAGCGCCTCCGCGCCTCCGAGCTGGGGTTGGCCGACGACGACATCGACACCTTTGAAAAGCGCATCGAGGCCGTGGACCACAAGACCGTGCAGCGGGTGGTCCGCGAGCGGCTGCAGCACGACAACCTGGTCGCCGCGGTGGTGGGCTCGGGCAAGGCCCTGCGCGACAAGCTGGCGGCGACCACCGCGGGCTTCGCCCTGGAAGTGCTGGATCCGGGCGGACTTCCGGAGCAGACTGCGCAAAAGGGTCTGAGCCCCGCGCAGCGCCCTGCGCCGGCCGCGACCCTGTCGGCTCCCGCCACCCAAGACGACGACGGCGGCGCCGGCATGGAAGAGGAGCCGGACGAACCATGAGCATCGCCATCGACTTGCTGCTGGTCGACGAGTTCGCCGCCTGGGCACACCGCGACCAGAAGCGCAACACCGGCGACGACACCGCGCCCGAGGTCCCGTACATCGTGCACCCGCGCGCCGTGCGGCAAATTCTGGAGGTGGAGCACCCGGACCCGGCGCTGCGCGAGCCGTGGATCCTGGCGACGGCCCTGCTGCACGACGTGCTGGAGGATTGCGACGTCCACCACCGCGAGCTGAGCGAGCGCTTTGGCGAGCAGGTCTCGGCGGCGGTGCGAGCCCTGTCCAAAGAGCTGCGCGCCACCCCCGCGGCCAAGAAGACCGACGACCAGTACTGGGCGGTGCTGGCCAACTCGCCGCTGCCGGTGCGGCAAATCAAGGCCGCCGACCGCATCGACAACCTTCGCTCGTGCGCCAAGTGGCCGCGGCCGCGGCTGGCGACCAAGTACCTGATCGAGACCCCCGCCAAGGTGCTGCCGATGATTCAGGAAGACCGGTTCCTGCTGGAGCTCTTGGAGCGCGAGCTGGCCACAATCCGGCGGGCCTATGGCCACCTGCTGCCGACCTGATCGCCGCGTCAGCTTGCTGGCAGAATTCTTGACAAGTGCCGAAAACCCCGCAAGGTGAAGGTTTGTGAGGCCCCCCGCGTCTTGCAAGCCAAGGCGCCTGTGTGCGCACCGGAGGATGCATGGGTACCACGAATCGCCCCTCGCGCCGCCTGACGCCGCGCTGGCTGCTGGCGTTGGCCCTGACGGCCGCCCTGCCGCTGCCAACGGCGCAGGCTGCCGAGATGACCCAGGAGCTGCGCGACGAAGTCCGCACGGCCGAAAACGACCTGCGCGTGCTGGAAAAGACCAAGGGCGCCGACCCCGCCGAGCTGATCGGCCTGCGCGGGCGTCTGGCGCGGCTGTACATGCAGGCGCAGTGGCGCAAGAAGGCCGACGAACTGTTCAAGAAAATCGTCGACGGCTTTGCCAAGGCCGGGTTGGCCAAGACCGGCGGCCCCGAGGCTGCGTTTGCCGCCGAGGCACAATTCCACATGCTCGATGCACGGTACCAGGCGGCCATGCAGTCCAAGCCGGCCTTTGGCAAGGGCGGCAAGGCTGCCGAGCAGCTGGCCGCGCAAATCCGCAAGATGCGGACGGAAATCGCGGGCGAGGAGCTGCCGGCCGAAGCGGGGGGCATCGCCGACCGCAAAGGCGGTCTGTGCGGCGACTACACGACGCTGGTGGCCAGCTACCGGGCGTACGAGTGGATCATCGCGGCGGCGATCGCCCAGTCGCGGCTGCTGGCGCACGTGGCCGAGGCGATCCACGACATTCCGCTGCCGGCGGACCAAGCGGCCGACGAAAAGGCCCAGTTCCGCCAGATCGTCGACGAGCAGTCGCGCGACTTCGACAGCCAGGCGCTGCGGCTGCTGGAAGCCGCTTGGGCCGAGCTGGGCCGCCGCAACCTGGACACGCCGTGGAAGCAGGAGTGCCGGCGCGACTTGAACAAGTACTTGCCCAAGCAGTATCCGCTGTCGCGGCAGCGCGCCGACCAGTGGCTGAGCCCGGTGCCCGAGTCGCTGCAGGCCCAGCTGAAGCAGTCGGGCCTTTTCGATGACCTGCAAAGCTGCTACGACCGCCACCTGGCCGCAGTGCCCGACGATCTGCTGGGCGGCATGAACGTGCAGTTCGAGCTGCGCCCGGACGGCACCGCCAACGTGGGGAGCGTCGATCACGCCAACTCGGCGCTGATCGCCCGCTGCCTGACCCGCAAGTGGAGCCATCGCAACGACTTCCCCAAGGTCGAGGCGCCGACACCGGTGTCGCTCAAGCTGGAGTACGCCGCCTTGTAGGCACCGGAACGGCTACTGCACGCGCGCTTCGATGTGAGTGGTACGGCGCAGTTCTTCGATCCACGCCTTGTACAGGCGCGCCAGCTGGTCTTCCTGCAGGCGCCGCCGCACAAATTCCTCCAGCAGTTCCTTGTCCTTGGCCTGGGTGCGCCGCCGATCCAACAGCTGCAGCACGTGGAAGCCGTAGGGCGTCTGCACCACCGCCGAGTACTCGTTCTTCTTCAGCGACCACAGCTTGGCGGCCAGACCGGGCTCGATGGTCCAGCGCCGCTGCCAGCCCAGGTCGCCGTCGGGGGCGCCGCGGTCGTCGTTGAACTTGTCCGCCAGGTCCTCGAAGCTCGCCTTGCCAGCCACCAGCAAGTCGTGAATCTGCCAGGCCTTGTCGCGCTTCTTGTTGACCGCAACCGGCGTGTCGTCGCCGCGCACGCCCACCATGATGTGGCGCGCGTGGACTTCTTCCTCGCAAGTGCCGCCGCAGTGCTCCAGTTCGAGCATCTTCTTGACTTCGTCGTCGGCCACCCGCAGCCGGCTGCCCAGCTTGATCTGCAGCATCCGCACCCGCGTCAGCTCTTGGCGGACATGCAGGCGATAGGCCGCCACCGTGGCGAAACCCAGCTTGCGCACAGCGGTTGCCAGTTCGTCGTCGTCCCAGGTGTTGCGCTTCTTGACCTCGGCGATCTGCTGGTCCACGTCGCGGTCCTCGACCGTCACGCCCAGCTCCGACGCGGCGCGCAGCACCAGAGCGTTGTCGATCAGGCTCTGCAGCACCTGCAGACGCAACTCGCCCAGCGACCGCGGCCGGGCGATGTCGGTCGGCACCACCTCTTGGGTGGCCTGCTGGCTGCCCATGGCGCGCCGCAGCTCGCCGAAGGTGATGAGCGTCGTGCCGACGATGGCGGCGATGCCCTCGACCTCTTCGAAGTCGGCCGGCAGACGGGCGACCCGCGGCGCGGCGGTGGCGGGCACGGCCACAGCGGTGCCAGCGACCAGGATACCGGCGACGAGCCGGCGGAGCACTATGGAACACGCGAACATCATGGGGCAACCTTGCTGCTGGGTGCGGCGGTGGCAGTGGCGGCTTCGGCGGGCGGCACGCCCTTGGCCGTTGGCTTGGGGCTGGGCAACAGCTTCAGCGCCTCTTCGTTGATTTGCACAGGGTTGCGGGCCTTCAACTCGGCCAGCAGCTGCTCGCGGCGCAGGTCGCGCTGGCGCTTGACGATGCGCGAACGGATCGACTCGCGCGCCTGATCCAGCGACTTGTCGATGGCCGGCAGCTTGGACGTGACCAGCAGGATGTGCCAGCCGGCCGGCGACTGCACCACCGGCGCCAAGCTGAAGGTGTCGGTCTTGAGCGCTGCCTCGATGATCGCCCGCGGAATCGACTGCAGGTGGGCGGTCTCTTCGGCGCTGGCGCCGGGCAACGGGTCCAGGCTCACCCGGCCGAGGGCGCCCAAGACCTGAATCGTAGCCTTGTCTTGCGAGTAGCGCCCCACGTACTCGTTCCAGGCCGCCACCAGCTTGGCCGAGTTGCCCTCGCTGGCCTTGTCGATCTCGTTGCGCAGCTTTTCGGCGGTGGCTTTGTCGGCGACCAGGATGTGGCTGACCTCGACCTGCTCGGGCCGGTGGAAAACCCCTGGATTGGCTTGGTAGTAGGCGGCGATGTCGGCCTCGCTGACCGACTTCAGCTCCACCTCTTCTTTGCCGGTGTCCTGCAGGAATTTCCGCACCATCGCCTGGCGCATCGCTTCCAGCACCTCGGGATCCTTGTCCAGCCCCTGGCGCTGGGCCTCGGCGGCCAGTACCTCGAACTGCACCAGCTTGGCCAGGTAATCCTTGCGCTTTTGCGGCGAGGTGAACTGGCTTTTCACCACCGGCGGCTCGGCGTCCAGGCGCGCCTCCATGTCGCCCAGGGTGATGACCTTGTCGCCGATGCGCGCGACCACCATCTGCTTTTGCTCGCTGGTCAGGGCCGAAGTGCGCTGGGCCTCGCTGACCTTGGGCACGTGCTCCACCTTGGCGGCGGCGCGCTCGGGCGTGAGGCCGGGGCCAGCCGGCAGCGGACGCTCGGGCTTGTTGCAGGCCAAGGCCAGCGGCAGAGCCACCATCACCGGCGCGAACCAGGCAATAGCTCGAAATTTCAAGCGATAGACAGACACAGTCTCACCTTGGGGCGCGGCGGGCGCTAGAGGCCGCACGTGGGGAAGGTCAGCGACGTTGGGCTGCACTGGCAGTAGGCTGCGCTGCAGGTGTCGAGCTCGGCGTTGAGCAAGGCGTCGTTGTCGCTGCCCTTCTTCTTGCAGTCGATGACGCACTGCGTCAATTTGTCGTCCTGCGGGCAGGCCTGCATGCAGTTGCGGATGGTGGTGCAGCCGGTGCTGACCTTGCAGCCGAGCGTCAGCAGCTTGCACATGCTGTACTCGCACACGCCGATGCACGACACGTATTGCTGACCGCCGCCGGTGCAGCCCTTGCCGGACCAGTAATTCTGCAGGCACAGCGCCTGCATGCACGCGTCGTAGCCCAGGTAGGCGAACAGGGCTTGCGGGGTGCCGCCGGTCAGGCACTCCAGCTGCTTCTGCTCGTCCGAGCTGGCCGACGCCAGGCAGTTGGTCAGGTTCTGGCACTCGGCGCTGTCGTTGCACTTCTTGAGTGGTCCGGCGCACATGGTGCCTTTGCACTGGGCAAGGCAGGCGGTGTCGCTCGCCGCGCAGGCGCCGCCCTGCTGGTTGCAGTCGCCGGGGCAGGTCGACGAGTCCTCTTTGGCCGAGCAGATGCCGTCGCCGCAGCTGCTGCTGAGGCACAGACCCACCAGGCAGGTCTTGTTCGAGCCGCAGACCGTGCCGCTGGGGGCCACCGGATTGCCGCAGCCCTGGATCGGGTCGCACTTGTCCAGGGTGCAGGGGTCGCCGTCGTCGCAGCTCAGGGTCTTGCTGGGCTTGCAGCTGCCGCCGGCGCAGGTGTCGCCCTGGGTGCAGACCGAGCCGTCGAAGCAGCCGCTCTGATTCGGCTCGGACTTGCAGCCGGTGGCCTTGTCGCAGCTGTCGTCGGTGCACAAGTTGCCGTCGTCGCAGTTCTTGGTGGGTGCGTCGCAAGTGCCGTTCTTGCACTGGCCCGCGCCGCTGCAGGCGTCCAAGGGCCCGCACGGAATGGTGTTGTTGGCGTGCTGGCAGCCGAGCTTGGGATCGGGGCAGCCGTCGTCGGTGCACGGGTTGCCGTCGTCGCAGTTGACCGCGCCCTGGCACACGCCGGCGCCGTTGCACACGTCGGGCTTGGTGCAGGGGTTGCCGTCGTCGCACATCAGGCCGGCCACGACCGCGACTTCGCAAGTGCCGGCGGTTGGACCCTTGGGCACGCACGCCACCAGGGTGCACGGGTTGCCGTCGTCGGCGCAGACCTTGGGCTTGCCCACGCACGTGCCTTTGGTGCACATGTCGCCGTCGGTACAGACCAGGCCGTCGCTGCAGGCGCCGCCGTCCTCCAACGGCAGGTGCACGCAACCCAGCTTCTCGTCGCAGAGATCCTGGGTGCAGGTGTTCTTGTCGTCGCAGTCCAGGCTGGACTTGGCGGTGCAGGCGCCGCCCTCGCAGATGGCGACCAGGGTGCAGGCGTTGCCGTCGCTGCACTTGTTGCCCGCCTTTAGGCCCACGTTGCTGCAGCCGCTCTCGGGCTTGCAAGCATCGTCGGTGCACGCCTTGCCGTCGTCGCAGTTGCGGAACGAGTACTGGCACTTGCCGGCTTGGCAGGTGGGGTTGATCCAGCACTCGCTGGCGCCCAGGTCATTGCAGGTAGCGCCGTCGGCCATGTCGACCGCTTGGCAAATGCCCGTGCTGAGCTGGCACTTGCCGACCTGGCACAGGGCGCTGACCAGCGGAGCGCACTCGTCGTCGTTGGTGCAGCCCTTGCCCACGTTCGAGTCCACGTCTTGGCTTGCGTCGGGTTTGCCGGTGCTGTCGCTGGCGTCACCGGCGGCCGTGTCGCCGGCAGCGTCGGCCTGGGTGTCGCCCGCAGCGTCGGCCCCGCCGTCCAACCCGCCGAGATCGCCGCCCTCGCCGTCCTCTTCGGTGCCCGCGCTGGCGTCGTGGTTCTCTGCACCTTCGTCGCTGCAGGCGGCCAAGCCCATCGTCGCGACCAGCGCCAAACTCATCACGATTTTCGCATGTAGCTGCATCGTCTCGCTTGCGCGGCGGCACGATGGGCCGCGGCACTCTGTATTGTCTGCGAAACGGCGGCTTTTCGCCAACCCCGATGCAAAGCTATCGCAGCGGTGGTCTTCTGGCTACAGCGACCAATTTAGGCCGGCGCCGAGGTAGGGCGCGGTGCGCAGGCCGCCTTCGACCGAGAGCGCCAGATCGCGACTGATCTGCAGCTGCAGGCCGGTCATGGCGCGCACCATCGGCAGCACCGGCGGAACGGTCGCCTCGGAGCCGCCCACCGTGCGCCAGTGTGGGCAGGTCGCCGCCTGGGCTTGGCTGCAATTCGGCAAGGTCTCGGTCTGATGCACGCCGCCGGCCACCAAGGCAATGCCCAGGCCGCCGCGGATGGTCCACGCCAGCCACGAGGTCAGATCGATCTTCTTCAAGTAGTCGGCGCCCAGATCGACGCCGACCAGGCTGACCGAGGTGTACAGCGGCCGCGGCGAGCCGGTGCTGGACCACCAGTTTTGATCGGGCACGTTCGGCAGCGTCAGGCCGGCGCGGAATACCGCCCACGCGCTGCTGCTCAGCGCCATGCGGTAGCCGGCATCCAGGGCCACGGCCTGCAGATCGGGGTGCTGATCGCGGCGCTTTTGTGCTGGCGAGGTCAGGGTTTGCAGCGCCGCCACCAAACCGGTCGGCAGCCAGGTCGGGCCGATCTGCAGTTCCACCGCGGATCGCGCGGGCGGCATCGGCTTGGCTGGCTCAGTCGGCAGCTCGGGCGGCTTGGCCACCGGTGCCACCACCGGCTTGTCGGCGCCGACCTTGTGCAGCGTCGGCCGCGGCAGCTTGGTCTTGGCGGCGGGCACGGGCTCGCCGGGAACCGCAATGGTCTTGCCGTCGTCGCTGACGTCGAGCGGCGTGGGAGCGTCGGCATAGGCCAGCGCCCCCGCCAGGGTCGCGGCGACGCAAACGAGCCAAGCTGCCGAGTTGTGGAGCGCCGCTGGCATCATCACGTAAGGGCCTGTGTAAGAGTAAGTCGACAGGACGTCAATCGGAGCGGTGCGACGGACCCATTAGGGGACGCGCACTTGCGACCCACCTAGCAGCGGTGACGGGCCCGGGCAAAATCCAGGTGAATTTGCTCGGGCCCTAACCTGCAGCGTGGCGGGCTGCAAGGGGAAGCTACCGCTTGCGCAACGTCTTGGCAATCGCCCCGCAATGGGCCACACTGACCGGCGCGGTGGGCGCCCTGTCCGCCGGTTCGGCCCTACGCCGCTCGACGCTCGCGATGCGCTTCTCGGTCGTCATCTTCGACTTGAACGGCACCCTGGTCGACACCTTGGGCGACCTGGCCGATGCGCTCAACGAGCAGCTGTGGTCGATGGGCCGGCCGACCCTGACCGCCGATCAAGTGCGCCAGTGGCCTGGCGAAAACCTGCGAGCGATCCTCAAGGGCGCGCTGGCCGTGACGGGCGCCGTGCCGACCGACCTGGAGATCAACCAGCTGCTGCACGAGTTCCGCGACCGCTACCAAGACCGCTTGGGCGCGCGCGCCGCCGTGTATCCGGGCACGATCGAGACCTTGGGCCGCCTGCAGAGCGCGGGAGTGCACCTGGCGCTCCTGACGAACAAGCCGCTGGTGCCGTCGCTGCGGCTGCTGCAGCAGATGGAAATGTCGAAGTACTTTGCCTACATGCTTGCCGGCGACGGCGACCTGCCGCGCAAGCCCGATCCCACCGGCCTGCTCGAGCTGATGGAGAGCTGCGGCGGCGACCTGGACCACACGCTGATGGTGGGCAGTTCGCGCATCGACCTGGAAACGGCGCGCAATGCGGGCGTGCGGGTGGCGCTGGTCAATACCGATCACAGCCACGGCGTCCACGGCATGGGCGCCGACTACGTGCTGGACGAGATGGAGCGCCTGCCACACCTCGTCCTGGGCGGACGGCCCTCCGGCATTATGCCGTTCATGGAATAAACCAAGGACTATCTAGTCTTTCGCCACATAGCGATCCGCAGACCACACCGACGTGAAGGTCTGCTTGGCGCGCTTGGGCAGCTTGCCCAGCATCACCTCGGTGTCGCACTGGATGGCGATGGTGGTCGGCTCCTGGCCGCCAGCGGCGATGTCCGGCGCGGTGCAGACCTCGGCGACATTGTTGCCCGGGTCGTCGCGCGACTTGAAGGTGGTCGAGGTGCGCTCCCACACCGCGCGCGGCTCGCTCTCGCCCAGCGGCCGGCCGTACAGACCCCACAGGATCGACGACTCGGCGCCGTGACCTTTGCTGTCGTAGCGCTGGTGTTCCAGGCGGACCAGCCAGGCTTCCTGGTGGTTCGAGATGGCCTGCCGCGACAGCTGCACGCCCTTGGCCGGACCGGCCGGGCACACCGACAGCCGCAGCTTGGCGTCGATCTTGACCGGACCCGCCGGCTTGCCGGCCAGCTCGAGCAGAAAGCAGTTGGGCAGGCCGCCGTCGCGCCCATCGTCGATGCGGACCAGCGCCGCGGAGCCGGCGGCATGCTCGCGCCCCAGCGGCTCGGCCACGGCCAGCACTGTAATGTCGCGGACTTGCGCAGCCTCGGCCTGGGCCACCAGCTTGGCGACCGGGTGCACGGCCCCGCCCTTGGCGGCCAAGGCTGGGGCGCTGTAGGCCACGACGGCCGTGCCGAGAACAAAGGAATACCAACCAGGACGGCGCATGGGGATCAGCCTCGCAGGGGTTGTGGAGTGGGTATTGCTGTGAATTTAAAGCAGGTTGGCAGCCAGCTCGGCCAGCGGCGAGCGCTCGCCCTTGCTGAGGGTCATGTGGGCGGCAATCGGCTGGTCCTTGAACCGCTCGACCACGTAGGTCAGGCCATTGTTCAGGCTGTCCAAGTACGGCTGGTCGATCTGGTACGGGTCGCCGGTCAAGATGATCTTGGTGCCGTGGCCGACGCGGGTCAGCACCGTCTTGACCTCGAGCGGCGTCAAGTTCTGCGCCTCGTCGACGATCATGTACACGCTGGGCAGACTGCGGCCGCGGATGTAGGTCAGGGGCTCGACCTCGAGCACGCCCTGCGACGACAGCTCGTCGAAGCTCCACACCTTGCCGTTCTTGCCGGGGGTGTTGCCGGTTGTCAGGAAGTCGATGTTGTCGTGGATCGGCTGCATCCACGGGCTCAGCTTGGCCTCGACGTCGCCGGGCAGGAAGCCGATGTCGCGGCCGAAGGGGAAAATCGGTCGCGATACCAACAGCTTGCGGTAGGCATCGCGCTCGGCCACCGCCTGCAGGCCGGCCGCCAGCGCCAGCAAGGTCTTGCCGGTGCCGGCCTTGCCCACCAGGGTGCACAGCTGGATGTCGTCGCGCAGGAGCATGTCCAAGGCAAACAGCTGTTCGCGATTGCGGGGTTGCACGCCCCACACCGTCTGCTTGCCGGCGCGCAGGTGCTCGACGCGGCCGCCGGCGACGCGGGCGTAGGCCGACTTGCCCTGCAGCCCTTCGGCACGCAACATCAGGTACTGGTTGGGCAAAAGCGCCTTGCTCGGCTCGCCCAGCAAGCCCAGGTCGAAGCCACCGTCGGCGTAGAGCGCGTCGATGACGCCCGGGTCGACCTGTAGCTCGGCGGTGCCGTTGTACAACTCCTCGATGTCTTTGCCTTCGCGGTCGTAGTCCTCGGCGTGCAGCCCCAGCGCGTCGGCGCGGATACGCAGGTTGGTGTCCTTGGTGACGAACACCACCGGGCGGTGCGGCTCTTCGGTGTTCAGGAACAGCGCCACCGACAGGATGGCGTCGTCCATGGTGTGCGATACGCTGAAATGCCCAGGCAGATTGGCACGTTCCATCACCACCCGCAGCACGCCGCCGCTGGCCATCGGCACGCCCTCGCGCAGGTTGCCCTGCTCGCGGTACGAATCGAGCTCGCGGGCGATGCGGCGGGCGTTGCGGCCCAGCTCGCTCTGGTCGCGCTTGAAGGTGTCGAGCTCTTCGATCACGTAGATCGGCACATTGACCATGTTGTCCGAGAACGAGCGCAGGCAGTCGCTGTCGTGCAGGAGCACATTGGTATCCAAGACAAAGTTCTTCACGCGCAGTCCTTGTCGGCCACCGGCATGGAGTGGCCACTGCTGCCATATCGCACCTTCGCCGCGCCGTTGCAATGGCCGGGGCGACAGCGCACACTTGGAGGAGCGGCAGTCGCGACGGATGGCCAGCAAAAGCATGGGATTCAAACGCATACCCGCGGCATGGCGGGCGCCGCTCGCGGCCTTGCTCGCGGTCCTGGCGGCCGGCTGCAGCAGCCCGGCGGACGGCACGACCACGGCCAGCGGCGACGCCACCACGGGCGGCGACACCAGCTTGGACACCAGCCTGAAAAGCCAATACTACGCCGCCAGTTACACCTTCCACGGCGGCGCGTTTGCCGGCCAAACCTTCCAGGTCGAGCGCGACCTGACCCAGACCTCGGGCGTGCTCAGCTTTGGCAATTCGCACCTGGCCTACCCGGCGGTGGCCTTCGCCATCGAGGATCAGGCCGATCAGGTGGTCAAGGGCGCGGACGGCAAGTGGAAACCGACCAAGCTCGCCCTGCAGCTGCGCTTTGGCATCCTGGTTCCCGGCCCCGGCTTTCCGGTGAACACCGGTGCGGCCGGCACCTACCCGCTGGGCTGCAAGCCGCCGATGATCCAGGTCGTTTTGGCCACGCAGATGTACCGCAGCTCGTGTCCGCTCGCGGCCGGCAGCGGCGACATCGTGGTCAGCAGCTGGGCCGCGGAGAAGGACGGGCACTTCGCCGGCACGTTCAAGGGTCGCGCCTACGCCTACAACTACAACAGCTCGTACCTGGACGACTGCAACCCCGCCCACACCGCCCAGACCTGCAAACAGCCCGAAATCTGGGTGGATGTGCAAGGGGCTTTTGACTTCACCTTGCCGGGCATCAACGCCGACGTGTGCCTGCCGCCAGCGCCATGTCCTTGATCGGGCGGTTGTTCCCCGGCGGCGACGGCCACAGCGACTTCCCAGTGCCGCAGCCGGGTCAGAGCTGGCACCCCTGCGGGCAGTTCGTCGCGGCCGGCGACCTGGCCAGCCTGCATGTGGTCAGCCTGCCGCGCCAGGGCCCGCCGCTGCCTGGACGGCCGGGCGAGACCCAGGCCGATGCAGTTGTGTTCTTGCACGGTTACCTGCAGTCGTCGTGGTCATGGCGCCACAACCTAGCGCCGCTGGCCCGCCACTTTGCCGCCCACGCGCTGTGTCTGCCCGGCTTTGGCTGGTCGGACAAGCCGCGGCACTTAAGCTATCGGCTGGCCAGGCAGGCCGAGCGCGTGCTGGCGGCGCTGGACAACCTGGGGGTGCCGCGCGCGCACCTGGTGGGCAATTCGCTTGGCGGGGCCCTGGCTTTGCAGATGGCGCTGCTGGCTCCCGAGCGGGTGGCACGGCTGGTACTGGTCAACCCCGCCAGCCACGGGCGCTACCCGATGGCGCTGGCGGCGGCACTGCAGCACGAGTGGCTGGAACCGCTTATGTATGCCCCAGGAGGAAAGCTCGCGCTCACCCTGGGCTTGCGCCACGCCGCCTATGCCAACCTACCGGTCGATCGCGCGTTGGTGGGCAGTTTCTGGCAGCCGCTGCAAACGCCGGGGGCCAAGCGGGCGGCGCTGCAGGTGGCGCGCTACTTCAATCGGGATCTACAGGAAGTGGACGCCCGGCTTGGCGAAATTCGCGCGCCGGCGTTGCTGCTGTGGGGCCGCGGCGACCGCATCATCCCGCTGGCCAGTGTGCAGCGGCTGGCGCGGCGGCTGGGCGACGCCCGCTTGGAACTGTATGATTGCAGCGGACACTGCCCGATGGAAGAGGAGCCGCTGCGCTTCAACCGCGAAGTGCAAGCCTTTTTGACCGCGGAGTTGGAGTAGGCCATGGGTGCAGCACCGCGCGTCTTGGTGACTGGGGGCCATCGGCGCCTGGGTCGGGCCATCGCTGTGGCGCTGGCTCAGGCGGGCTATGATGTGTGCATCCACCACCGCAACCATCCCGAGCTGGCGGCCAGCGCGGCGGCGGAGGTGCGGGCGGCCGGGCGGCGGGCGGCGGTGGTGTGCGGCGAGCTGAGCGACACCCAGCAAGTGCGCGCGATCGTGGAGCATGCGGTGCACACCATGCACGGCCTGGACCTGGTGGTGGCCTCTGCGGCCAGCTACCGGACTACGGACGCCGAGCGCGCCAGCGCCGCCCACCTGGACCAGGTGCTGGCCGAAAACGCGCGTGCGCCGGTGGACTTGCTGATGCACGCCCGGCCGCACCTGCAGGCCAGCCGCGATGGCCGGGCGATCGTGGTGGGCGATCTGGCCGGCGTGACGCCGTACCGCGGCTACCTGGCGCACTCGATGGCCAAGGCGGCGCTGCACA
>JACRCU010000099.1 GCA_016218865.1 Deltaproteobacteria bacterium
ACAGGATCAGGCCGCCCACGATGAGGATCGGGTTGATCGCCTGCATCAGGCCCTTGTCGGTCTTGGCGCTGCCGGTCTGCTCGATGACCTCGACCCAGTACTGCGGCATCAGCAGGTACATGTAGGCGAACACCGCGCGCACACCCAGCACCGCCACCATCAGCACGATGAAGCGCCAGAAGGCCGTGTCGCGCACCAAGTCCTTGAGCATGCCAAAGCCGCCCTTGGGCTTGTCGTGCTCGGCCGGCACCTCTTCTTCCTCGCCCTCGCCGCGGACTTGCTCGGTGTGTCGCACCGCAACAATCGTCGCCAGCACGTTCAGGCCCGCGGTGATGGCGCCCATGACGAAGATCCACGACAGCGATACCTTCAGGTCCTGGCGCACCACGTCGATCGACAGGCCACCCAACATGGCGCCGATGTTCATGATCAGGTACCAGATGTTGAACGAGGCCGAGCGGCTTTTGCGCGACGACAGCCGCTTGTTGGCCGCCTGGAACACCGTCTGGGTCATGGCCGCGCCGGGGGCCGACAGCACCAGCGCCACCGCCACGATCCAGCCGCGCGCCGGCAGATCGGTCAAAAGTCCGCATGCCGCAATCACTACGCGCGCCGCCAGGTGCACGCCCTGCGCCAGGAGCAGCGACTTCTTGATACCGAACGCGTCGGTCACGAAGCCGGCGACGAACAGCGACACCGTGATGAGCGTGGTGAACACGGTCACGATGTAGCCGGTGGTCACCTTGTCCTGGCCGATGGTCTGGGTCAGGAAGAGCGTCACCACGCCCAGCATGGCGAAGTAGGCGATCGAGTCGAGCAGGTTGATCAGCTGCACGATCCAAAAGGCCATCGGGTTGTCTTTCAGGACCTTGAAGTCCAAGAAGTACTGGACCAGCCAGCTGTGCTTCTTGTGGGTTTCCAGGTCGGCGACGGTGGTCATGGGTTTCCCTTTGAAATGAAACTGGAACGAACGTTTGATTCAACGCACTAGATCATCACCGAGCCGCACGACAGGTCGATGCCCTGTCCCGTGATGCACTCGCCGCCGGGACCGATCAGGAATTTCAGGTAGCTGGCCACTTCTTGCGGCTTGGCCATGCGCTTGATCGGCTGGCTGTTCAGCATCTCTTGGGTCTGTTGCTGCAGGGTCACGCCGCGCTCGGCGGCCATGCGCGTCAGCACGTCGTGGGCCATCTGCGTGTCGACCCAGCCGGGATTGATGGCGTTGACGCGGATGCCGCGTGGCCCCAGTTCGTGGGCCATGGTGCGGACCAGGCCCTGGATGGCGTGCTTGCTGGCCACGTAGCCCGCCGAGCCCGCGCCGCCCATGCGCGCCATCACGCTGCCGACAAAGAGGATGCGCCCGCCCTGCGGCATGTGCTGGGCCACCAGCTGCGACAGATAGAAGGTGCCGATGACGTTGATGTACATGAGCTGCTTGAAGGCGTTGCGCGCGGTGATCGACAGGTCGTCGACCGGGGTGGGCAAGTTGATGCCCGCGTTGCAGATCAGCACGTCGACGGGGCCGAAGCGGCTCTCGGCCGAGATCACCGCCTCGTCGATGCTGCGCTCGTCCAGCAGGTCCATGCGCAGGCCGTTGGCGCGGTCGGTGCCGATGTCCATGGCCACGCCCAGGCAGCGGTTGTACGAGCGGGCGGCCAAGGTCAGGCGGAAGCTGCGCTCTTCGCCCAGCAGGCGTGCCGTGGCCTCGCCGATGCCGCGCGAAGCGCCCGCGATGAAGATGTGCTTGGGCCGCGAGGCCAGGGCCTTTTCCAGCTCGCCTTGCGGCAGTCGTACGGTCGACATAGCCATGATGTGTGCCCCCCAGGTCGATGGCTGCGCGGCGCCTGTCGTATGGACAAGTCCGCTTTAGTGATTGGGTTTATTGCTGTCGTTGCGGCTGGACGGGGTGGCCGCCTCGCGCGCTTGAATCTGCTGGCCTTGCTCGCCCCACACCGCGCCCCAGGCGCCGGCGATGATGCCGACCACCAGCCACACCACCACGATCATGTACCCCACGTACATGGCCGTGCGAAAGGCCCGGTAAAGCGGCGGCTTTTCCTCAGCGCGCTGCAGCACCGCCTCGTCGGGCAGGGTGTCGCCCGCCAGCACGGTCTCCAGGTCGGGATTGGGCTTGTCGCCGTTGGCCACAGCTGAACTCCCCTGTTTTCAGTGGGTACCGAGGAGCGACCGCAGCGCGCCGGCCTTCTGCTCGGTGTAGATGTCGCACACGCCCGGCACGTCGACGCCGCAGCGCGCTTCGGGCGACAAGCACTTGTAGTTCGACTGCAGGTCCGAGCACTTGCGCTCCTTGCCCTGCCAGTCGTAGGCCGGGTCCTGCACCTCGCCGGTGGCCACGTCGCACTTGGGCGAGCAGAAGGCCGGAGCGGGCAGGGGCGCGTCGTACTTGCCATTGCCGCCCACGTCGACCAGCACCGCCGACGACACCGCCATCGGAAACACCGGGAAGAAATCGGGAATCCGCGCCGGCGGCGGGAACACGGTCTTGGCCAGGGCGCCCAGCAGCGAACTGAAGGCGATCGACGCCACCCGCGCCAGCTGCAGCTCGCCAAAGGGCACGTCCAGGTAGACCGGGCGCATCCACGAGCCGGGCTGGGTGCCCACCGCCACCACCACGATGTGCGAATCGCGCGACGGCATCGGCAGTTCCACGTCTTCGTCCAGGTCGACCACCCGCTTGGCGTCTACCTTGAGGTCGAAGGCCTTGGCCACTTCGCCGTTCAGGTAGACTTCGACCCGGTCCACACCGAACCACGAGGCGGTCTGCACCTTGACGTGCACCTTCAAGTTCTGGCCGGCCGTGGCCTTGACCACGTCGCCCGGGCCGCCGCCGGCCGCGCTGACCTGGATGAACGGGCCGTAGCTGGGCACGGTGTGGCTGCCGCGCAGGCTCTCGCCCACGGTCTTGGGGTCCACGCTGCCGGGTTCGTCGGTGGCCGAGCGGATGTAGGTGCGCGGCAGACCCGGCTCTTGCTTGTAGCCGTGGCTGTCGGATCCGCCCACGATGGCGCGGACATAGCCGTGGTCCAAGAAGCGGAAGTAGTCGCTCAGCACGCCGTCGCGGCGGCCGCACGGGCGGTTCCAGGTGGCCGGCGGTACCGCCTGCTCGAAGGGCTGGCTCAGCTTGGCCGGGTCGAAATCACACAAGGGTTTCAGGGCCTTCAGCGCCGAGTCCGAGGTCGACTCGGTGGGACCGCTGGGCAGCGTTTGGCCCTCGTCCAGCCACGCCTTCTGCTCTTGGGGCGTGCGGGTGTTGATGTCGCCGGCGATGATGGCGGCCAGGGCCATGCGGTAGCGCATCTTGCAGGTGGTGATGTCTTCGTCGGCCGGGCAGCCGTCCACGCCTTCGAAGGTGACCACGTTCTGCAGGTTGCGGTCGGCGAGCTCGGGGCAGGCGGTCTTCATGGCCTCGCGCGCCGCGGTGGCGTCGACCGTGGTACCGGTCGTGCCGGCGTCGTCGATGCGCTTGAGGCAGCGCGAGAACAGCTGCACTTCCTTGACGGTGGCGGTGTGGGTCATGTCGAAGCGCTTGCCGTTGAACACTTCCATCGCGTCTTGGTCGCACGCAACCGTGCGCAGCACCGGATTGTTTTCTTCCATCAGCGGCAGGGTGCGGGTCAGGCTGTAGCCGTTGACGCCGGCCTGATCCAGCCAGCCCAGGAAGCCGTCGCGCGGGTGGGCAATGATGGTGTTGGCCTGACCGCCATCGAAGCCGGTGCGCGCCAAGATGTTTTTCAGGATGTCGCCGGACGGCTTGCAGTACCAGTCCACGCTGCCGTGCGAGGGCACGTCGAGCTGGTTGTACTTGAGCGGGAAGCCGATGTAGTGGCCGATCTCCAGGGTGCTGACCTCGGAGCCGACCACCGCCTTGAGCCACTGATCCAGGTTGAATTTGCGCAGGAACGGCAGGTAATCGCTCAGCACGTCGTGATCGGTCGAGGCCACGTAGTCCACGCCCTCGGCCGCCACGGTCTGGACGCGGTCGCCCAGCGGCATGCCCGAGTCGAAGCTGGGCTCGGCGTGCAGGTGGAAGTCGCCCGAGATCCAGCCCGTCGTGTCCACTTCGTGGCTCAGCGTGACCTTCAGCGACCGCTCTTCGCCGGGCGTCACCGTCACGACCTGATCGGCGACCGACCACTCGGTGCCGTGCGACACCACCAGCCGGTAGGTCCCGGCCTGGACCGGAACGTCGAATTTGCCGTCCATGCCAAAGGCCAGGCGTTCGATGCCGATGCCCAGCCGGCCCTGGCCGAAGAAGGGCAGCCGGCCGCCGTCGCGGAACAGCGGCTTGCCGTCGGCGCCCAAGTGCACCAGCGTGGCCTTGGCGGGCACGGCGTTGCCACCCTGGTCTTGGGTGAGGATGCGGATGCGCGCCGGGGTCGGCAAACTGGGCACCACCACGTGGGTTTGCCCGGCCTTGACCTCGATTTGCAGGGGCGCGCCGGTCACCACCTTGTGCGGGTCCATCGGCACCAGCACGTAGTGGCCCGCCGGCAGCGTGGCCGAGAACGCGCCGTCCTCGACGGTGTCGGCGCCCACGTCGGCGTCGATCGAGTCGAGCACGCCCGGCGCAGCGTCGATGGCGCGGTTGGCCTGCACCACTTCGTCCAGGGTTTTCCACTTCTTGGTCGGGTCTGGGTCGCGCAGCACGTGCAGGCCGGCGTTGGCCACCGGCTGGCCGCTCTGGTCCCAGCGCACGTAGCCCTTGACGGTGCCGGTGGCGGTGGCGCGGTGCTTCCAGACGATGTCCGAGACGCTGGCGATGTCGCCCTGGCCGATGGCGAGGTAGCGCTCGTACTCGAAGACGCGGACCTTGTCGCAGCTGTCGTCGTCGCTGGGATCGACCGAGCAGTTGATGGCCGAGGTGACGAACGCCGTGGCCGCCGACGTGAAAACCGGAACCAGTACCTGCGGTTCCTTGTCCTGGCCCGGCTGCTTCTTGGTGTAGTAGGCGTAGCTGACTTCGCCGCCCGCCGCCGACACGAAGTCGAAGACCAGCGGGTGGCCAAAGGTGTCGACGTTGTTGAACAGCGCGTCCCACACCGGCTTTTCCTCGTCGAAGCCGTGGCCCGGCACGAAGATGTCGGCCTGGTTGCCAAAGAACACGAAGTCGCCGCCGCCCACGCCGGCCTTGGTCTTGGACTCGCCCACGCCCGGGTTCTTGGGGCCGAGCACGGCGGCGAATACCGACACCGGACCGGTAGTGTTGGTCATCGGCGCGCTGGGGCTGCAGCCGCACTGCTCGCAGCCGAAGTCGTCGAAGTTGTGGGCCATGGCGCAGACTTCCGTGCCACAGCCCTGCTCGGCCAAGGTCTTGCAGGTGCAGGTGCCGGTCGGAGTGCCGGTGCCGGCGGCGACGATGTTCTTGCACAGCAGCAGGCCGCCCGTGCCGCACGAGGCGTCGCTGGTGCAGGAGGCGCCGGCCGAGAAGCCCTTGTTCTGATTGGCTTGCGTCGCCCGCGGCTTGAGTGCCACCCAGGTGCGCATGGTCACGAACTGGTCGCCGGGCCTCAGGATGTAGTCGGTGCGGAAGTCGATGTTGGTGCGGATGTCGGGGTAGCCCAGGCCGGCGAGCAGCTTGCGCTGCGTCTCCAGGACCGAGAGGGCTTCGAACATGAACATGCCCTTGCCCTCGACGCGGATCACGGCTTCCTTGCCGTCGGAACCATCTTTGGGCACCGAGACTTGCGCCCCCAGCGGCGCGGGCACCAGCAGGTTGGCGAACGGAAAGATCTCGGCGAGCTTGTCGCGGCCGTAGCCCGCCGGGAAGCGCGGGTCGTTGCGGCGGATGTCGGCGTCGACCAGCGAGCCGCCGAAGACGCCGGGGCCCCACGACCGATCCACGCCCAAGATGGCGACGCGGACTTTGTCGTTTTCAAGAATGTAGTCGCCCACATCGGCGTAGGCCACCGGGCCGCCCACCAAGTCGGCGCGCGAGGTAGCCTTGCCGGCGTGGAGCAGGCCCTTGGCGTCCTGATCGCAGCCGGCGAGCAGGGCCAGCGCCGCGAGCAGGGAACCAAGGTGGGCCCAGCTTCGATGGGCAGCGGAAAGGTGGGCGGTGGTGCAGCGCTTCGACATGGCCCCGCCCCTAATGCAGCAGTTGGAACATCAAGAAGGCCACGTCGTTGGCCAGCGCCGGACCGTTGGTCTCTTGGCGGTGGTCGAACTGGGCCTGCACGCGCATCCGGTCGCCGGGGAGCTGCATGCCCAAAGCCGCCGAGATCACTTGGCCATCCAGGTTGTCGTCGCGGCTGGTCTCGGGGTCGATGCGCTCGTAGCGGACGGCCGCGTTCAGCCGGCGGAAGGCGTAACCCAGCTCGGCAGTCAGGGCCGACCGCTTGATGGAGTTGTTGAGGGTGGCCGTGTCGGTGGGCTGCTCCTTGGGATCGCTGGTGTCGTAGATGTACTGGACCAGCAGGTGCGCGCCCATGAATTTGGCGTGCAGGTCGGCCGAGTAGGCGTTCATGCGCGCGGCGCCCGCGTCGCTGGTGTAGGCCGAGGCGCCAATGGCCAGGCGGAGTTTGCCGCCCTCGGCGTCGTAGATGGTCTTGCCCATCTTGCCCAGCGGCGCGGCCGAGATGCGGCCGACAAAGGCCAGGCCGCCGAAGCGGTTGCCGTTGAAGCCCGAAAACTCGCGCAGGCCCTGGTAAAAGTTCTTGTCGCGCTCGAAAGCGTTGTAGGCGCCGACGTACCACTCGAGGCCGGCCAGCTTGTAGTGGCCCGACAGGGTGGCGCCCACCTGGCGGAACGGCGCCATGGCGTTGGCGCTGAACGAGCGCTCGGCCAGGCTCAGGTGGCCCGACGAGAGCAGCGCTTCTTGCAGGAACGGCGTGTGCTGAGCGCCCACCCGGAGTTCCAGGCTGTGGGCGTGGATGGCGAACCAGGCCTCGCCCAGGGCGCCGCCGTTGCTCTGCGGGTTGGCGGCCAGGTCGGCCGAGAGCGCGTAGCTGAGGTGGCGGCCCTGCCTGCCTTCCACGCCCACGCGGGCCCGGCGCAGGCCAAAGCCGGGCACTTCGCCGCGATCGCCGCGGGCCACCTGGGCATTGTCGCCGGCGAAGAGCACCGACTGCATCTGCAGCAGCGCGGTGGGGCGCGGCAGCATCTTCATCCAGCCGTGCATCAGCTCGAACATCGGCGGCGGCATGCGGGGCAGGCGCGGGGCTTCGCCGGGACCGTCACCGGGCTTTTCGCCAAACTTTTCGCCATGGTGCGGGCCCATGCGGCCGTGGTGGTCGCCGGTGCACTCGGGGCAGTCGCCGTCGTCGTCGGCCATGGGGCCAAAGCCGGGGCAGCCGCCGCCAGGGTGGTCGCCGTGCTCGCAGTCGCCACAGGGCTTGCCGTCGCCTTTCTCGCCGTGGTGGTCGCAATCGCCGCAGGGCTTGCCGTCGCCCTTGTCGCTGTGATGGTCGCAGGGGCGGTCGCCGTGGCGCTTGCCGTGCGGGCCCCCATGCGGACCGGTGTGGTCGCAGTCGCCGCACGGTTTGTCGTCGCCGGCGGGGGTAGCCGCAGCCGGCAGGTCGCCGGCATGGGCGGGCGCCGCAAAGGCTGCCAAGGAAGTAAGGGAAACGGCAAGCGAAAAAGCCTGCCAGCCACGCAACGTATTCGCAAAGCTCGGGCGCATCACAACCTCAGACCGCAAACCGCGTGCGAGCGTAGCACAGGGCTGGGCGGGGGGATAGCGCCGTTCGGTCTTTGCTCTTGCCATGAGCCGCCCCACCGCATACCCTTTCGCGCCCGCCCACTTGGGCGCCCAGGATCCTCATGCGCCGCCTCGTCGTCGTCTCGCTTGCGCTGCTGGCCGCTTGCTCCAGTTCGTCTTCCACATCCACGACTTCCGCCGCCGACACCGGCAACCCCAGCTTCGACGCCCTGGGCACCCTGGACGGGGCCAACCCCGCCGACACCGCGGTCGCTGACAGCAGCGGCAGCGACAGCGCCCTCAAGGACACGGCCACCGCCGACACCAGCGGCGACCTGTGCCCGGGCGGCGTGGGCTGCAACTGCGTGAAAAACAGCGAGTGCGACTCGGGCGTGTGCCTGGACGTGGGCGCCGGCTCGCAGTGCGCGGCCCCGTGCGGCTCGGGCTGCGCCGCCGGCACCACCTGCAAAACCGTCCCGGTGGGCGCGGACTTGCAGCAGGTCTGCGTGCCGCTCTACCCGCGCCTGTGCGACCCGTGCAAGGCCGACGCCGACTGCAGCGGCCCCATCGCCAGCGGCGCCGCTTGCCTGACCCTGACGGACAACGGCAGCGTAGTCGGCCACTTCTGCGGCGGCGTGTGCGGCCCCGACCTGAAGTGCCCAGCCGGCTACTCGTGCGTGGACGCCGCCGGCAGCGACGGCAAGACCAGCAAGCAGTGCAAGCCCGACAAGAACATCTGCAGCTGCAGCCCGCGCGCGCAACAACTCCAGCTTTCCACCACTTGCGGGGCCGAGGGCGGCACCTGCGCCGGTACCCGTACTTGCAGCGACAAGGGCCTGAGCCCCTGCACCAGCGCCAACGGCAAGACCGAGGCATGCAACGGCGAAGACGACGACTGCAACGGCGTGACCGACGACGTGGCCGGCAGCGTCTGCGACGACAAGAACCCTTGCACGGTCGACAGTTGCACGGCCAAGGCCTGCGCCCACACGCCCGCGGCCGACGGCGCCTCGTGCATGACCGCGGCCTGCTCGACCAGCGGCTGCGCCTGCAAGGCCGGCGAGTGCGTGGGCGCCTGCACCGCGGTCGACGGCGGCTGGACGGCGTGGAGCTGGGGCGCGTGCTCGGCGGCGTGCGGCGGCGGCACCCAAGTCGGCACGCGGACTTGCACGAACCCGGCCCCCAGCTGCGGTGGCAAGGCCTGCGTCGGCGACGCGCAGATGAGCCAGGCGTGCAACACCCAGGCTTGCAGCTCGGGCGACCTGCAGGCCGGCAGCTACGACCAACCCGGCCAGATCGTCAAAGGCGCGGTGCCCGCTGGGGTTTCCAAGCTCATCGTCAAGCTGTGGGGCGGCGGCGGCGGCGGCGGGGCCCCCGGTGCGGGTGGCGGCGGCGCCTTTGTCCACGTCAGCGTGCCGGTCAGCGCCGGCGACCAGATCGAGCTGCGCGTCGCCGAGGGCGGCCCGGCCAAGGGCGGCGGCGCCGGCGGATCGTGGCTGTTCAAGAACGGCGACGTGTGGGCGGTGGCCGGCGGCGGCGGGGGCGGCGGCGTGGACGGCTGCTCGGGCTGCAGCGGCGCCAACCTGGGCGCGGGCGGCGGCGGCGGCCCCTGCTTCGGTCCTGCGGAAAATGGCTTGGACAACAACAAGTACAGCACCGGCTCGGGCGGCGGCCAGGGCGCCACCAAGACCGCGGGCGGCGCGGGCGGCCTGTGCAACGACCAGAGCATCTACACCGACGCCTGCGTCACTCCGGGCGGCGCGGGCAGCCAGTACACCGGCGGCCTGACCAACTACGGCTTCCAGTGCAAGCTGCAAGCCACCGCGCCCACGTACGAAAAGGCCACGCCCGAGGGCGTCATCTGG
>JACRCU010000100.1 GCA_016218865.1 Deltaproteobacteria bacterium
CGACCTGCACGTGGACCAGCACCACACCGTAGAGGACACCGGGCTGGTGTTGGGGCAGGCGCTGCGGCAGGCCCTGGGCGACCGGCGCGGCATCTGGCGCTGTGGCGACGCGCGCTTCCCGATGGACGAGGCGCTGGCCGAGTGTGCCATCGACATCGCGGGCCGGCCGTACCTGTGCTTCGACGCGACGTTTTCGCGGCCGTTCCTGGGCGAGCTGCAGAGCGACCTGCTGCACGAGTTCTTTGCGGCGGTGGCGATGGGCCTGGGCGCCAACGTGCACCTGCGCCTGCTGAGCGGCGAGAACGACCACCACAAAAGCGAGGCGCTGTTCAAGGCTTTTGCACGGGCGCTGGAGCGGGCGGTGGCGCGGCATCCGCGGGCGGTGGGCGAGGTGCCGAGCACCAAGGGCGCGATGGACTAGGCCGGGCGCGGTGTCAGGTATTTCCCTTTGCCCATTAGCCGGGTCCAAGGGCAGGGCGCATCGCCGCTCCGCGGCGACCCGGCCACGAGTTTGGGCACGGAAAACCCTGCAAAAACAGTGGTGACCTCGCCCAAACCGGCGTCAATGCCTGGGAACGAGGCATGGCGCCGGTGGCGCGATGGCCCCAGGCTCCGCCCTTCGGGTTCGTGTCCGTTGCGCGTCTGCGGCGCGCTGCGCCACTTACTCCACCGGCAATTCCCGAAACGTCCGTCGCCCTGCGCGCAGCATCGCCCACATCATCGCGATCTTCGCCGCCAGCCAGCCGCGCAGTCCGGTAGGCGCCGGCTCGGCAGTGCGCGGCAGCTCGGGCGTCCAGACCAGCGCCACCTCGCCAAATTCATCCACGCTTTCGGACAATGCGTGCAGTGGCGCCAACTGAGACAACTCCAGCTCGCGGTCGGCGGCCGCGGTGGCCAGCACGTAGCTCCGCTCGGGAACGCTGTTTTTCAGCAGCCGGTGCAGCAAGATGACGTCGGGTCCAGCCAACTCGCGATAGCGGCCCACCCGGTGCTGCAGGGCTTGGCCAAAGTGCACGATGAACTTGATCGTCAGGCTGCTCAAGTTCTGGCACGCCCCGCACTGGCAGGTGTGGTGGGCCTGCAGGAGCTGTATCCGCTCGCCAAACAGGCGCTGGAACTCTGCCAGGCGGCTGCGCACCACCAGGCGGTCGCGGGACCAGTGGGCTGGATCACCAGCCAAGGCGTACATGAACACCGCGTCGCCTTCGATCTTGGCGATTCGCAGGGGCAGCCTGGCCCTTCGCAGCACCGCCTCGAGCAGGCTGGTGAGCATCAGCTGGGCATGGGCGAGCTCGTTGGCGTTGCGCACCAGGTACTTGGTGTAGCCGCTGATGTCGGCAATGAGGAGCAGCATCGGTTCTACGCGGTCGGCCATGGGGTCCTCTTTGCCAAGCGGCGCTGAAGTCTATCGCGCAATTGCCGCCGCTGGCGACGGGCCGGGACCATGTTTGCGGTGCCCGGCGAGCCTGCGCTCGCACTCTACTATCGCCGCCCAAGCCTGGCGATGAACATGCCCATGGTCCGCATTGGCTGCACGCGTGTAACGCCCGACCGCCCAGCGAGACTCTACCCCACGTCGCCCCGCCACGTGGCCATTGTGGTCCAGCGCGCGCGGCATTGGAGTGTCCATGAAGCGGAGTACTTGTGTGATGACCTGGGCCATTTCTGCAACCCTGTTGGCGACCATGGCAGCCTGCAGCGACGCGCCAGCAGTTGCCAGCGCTGCCGGTGGGGACGCTGCCGACGGCGCTGCAAATCAGACCGATGCCAAAGGTGCCGACGCGGCCACGGGCGACACTGCCATGATGATGCCGCAAACCCAGGCCCCGTCGGCGGCGACTGCGGCCATCCTAGCCAAGATCAAGGACTACCACAGCTGGCCCAAGTTCGCCGAGAACGCCACGCCCAAGCTGTCGCAGTCGCACATGAAGATGTGGGTGGTAACCTACCACAACGATGTCGTGACGCAGGCGATCGCCAACAAGACCTTGCCGCTGCCCGACGGCGCCATCCTGGTCAAAGACAACGGCATGTCGGCCGACGACCCCATGCCGATGCCCACGATCATGGCGAAACAGGGCGGCCAGTGGTACTGGATCGAGGCCACGCCCGACGGCAAGGTGGTGATCGACGAGATGATGGACAAGGGCAAGCCGCTGGAAGGCCACGACGTCAAGATGTGCACCGGCTGCCACGCCGCGCAGAAGGACAAGAACGACTGGATCTTTGTTCACGATTTCGGCAAGTAGCCGCGAAGCTGGTCGGTGGACGTCGGCGGCAATTCCCACGCAACGCCGGTCCGCCGTCCGCAGCACCACGCCCGACGCACGGACAACAGCGAAGCCACGCGATCCCTTCTTGAAATCGCTGCGGCGAATCGGCCGAAGGGCCAGGCGCTTGCCGCCGACCATGAAGCCGGGGCAATCAAGTGGGTGACTACAGACCTTACGGCCGCGGCACCTGCGCCAGCACGTCTTTGGCGCTGGGCCGGACCTTGTACGTTTCGGCCACCCAGCGCCACCGCACCACGCCGCCCTTATCGACCACGAACACCGCCGGCCACGGCACCGCGTTTTCGGTGTCGGCGATGCCCATGGCCTTGGTCAGCGCGAGTTCCTGGTCGGTCCACAGGTCCAGCGTAAGGCCAAGCTTCTGCCGCAGGGGTGCGCTGTCTTCGGCGCCCTCGCCGGCAATGGCCGCCACCCCCACGCCCGCCTTGGTAAAGTCGGCAAGCAGACTCTGCATCTCGCTCAGCTGGGCGCGGCAATACGGGCACCAGTGGCCGCGGTAGAACACCAACACCCAGGCCTTGTCGGTGGTCCGGTCCGCCAGGGCAAAGGGCTTCCCTGCGTCGTCGCTCAGCGTCGCGGCTGGCAGACGGGCCCCGACCGCGAGGGCCCCGCCAAGCACGCCCGGTGGCGGTGCGGTGCGCATCGGGTTGGGCGGGTAGCCCATCGCGCGGTACATGGGCGAGCAGCCGGAAGCGGTGGCGAGTACGCCCCAGCCGGCCAAGATAGCTATCCATTTCAGTGTTTTGTTCACTACTGACTCCTTGCCAAGGTCGCCTTGGCCGCACACCTTGGTCTCGCTCCGGCCAAAACGGTTACGCGCAGTGGGGCAAGTCTGCAGCGTTGCCGTGGTTGTCGCTTCGATTTCGACGGCCTTGCTGTAACAACCGGCCGCTTGCCAAGACCAAGGATCATGCGGCCGACGCATGGCCGCGCAACGAGGCAGTAGATGTCAGCAGTTTGTTCCATGCAGGGCTGCAAGGCCAAGGCCGGAATGTGTATCCACGACAAGATGATGCTGATGCTGGTCGGGCTGGGCGCACTGGCGGCGGCGGGTCACTGGGGACTCGGCTGGTTCTAGCCCAGGACTCTCGGCCATGCTGCTCCGGCTGCGCGCAATCGCAGCCCCCTTCGACCGCGCGCTGGACTCCGCCGCCTCAGCGTGGAGGACACATGCGTCAAGACAGCCTTCTCGGCTGGCTGGCTGTGACGAACGCAGGGTGCAGCCACGTCCCAGGCGGCGCGCGGCTGGCGGACACGTTGTTCGAACAAGCGATGCCTGGCCTGGGGTTTGGGGCCACCCTGCGGGCGGACCTTGCCGGAGAACAGGCTGAGGCCCGCCCGGTGGCCCCAGTCCCGGCTTTGCCGCGGTTGGCCCCGGCCTTTGCGCCGGCGGCCGCGTGCAGCGGCCTGGTGGTGGTGGACTGCGGGGCGCCGTCATGCGGGCCGTGTCAGCCGATGTGGCGCATCACCTGCGCCGATCCAGCCGTGCTGGCGGTGCTGCAGGGCTGCGAATTCGTCGCGATCGACACGGACCTACAAGCCGCGGCCGCCCTTGCGGTAACCGGGCTGCCCGCCGTGCGGATCGTCGCCGCCCATGGACGCGAGCTCGCCCACCTGCGCGGTGCCCAGAGGCCAGTCGTGTTCTTGGAGGCGCTGGCGGCGGCCACGGCCCGACACGTCGGTAAGGGGCCGAGGATGCCTCTGCGCGGGCGACTCCCGGTGGCGCCATACGCTGTTACCGCGCCGCGTGGGGTGATTCCGCGGCTACGGCAGCGTAGCGTCGTCGTGGGGGCTCGGGGTGTCGGAGGGGCCGTCGACTTGCCAACTAGCAAACCGATCGAGCAGTTCCGCCTTGGTGGCCGGCGGCATGGGCTCCGGGGGCAACTGGCCGGTCAATCGCACAGTCTGGCGGACTTGCTGCAGGTAGCGGCGACAGTGCCCGCACATGCCCAGGTGCAGTTGGAACACGATGCGCTGCCGCCAAGGCAGCCGCCCCTCTGCATAATCGGTCACCAACTCGGTGAGTTGCGCACAGGTCATCATCGCGTAACCCCAAGATGCACTTCAAGTTGGGCCCGCAACCTTGCGCGCGCCCGGTGCAGGAGCACCCGCTGGTGGGTCTCGGTGATGGCCAATATGCTACAGACCTCGCTGCTGTCCAGGCCTTCCACGTCGCGCATCGTCACCACCAGCCGCTGATTGGGTGGCAGTGCCTGGATCGCCTCCAGCGCCACCGCAACCAACTGCTGATTTCCCAAGGCCAGCTCGGCGTCGCGCCACTGCAGCGGCGGCTCGCTCCACATGCCGCGCCGATCGAAGCGGTGGTGATCGACGGCGACCTCGCCGCTGCTGTCGCCCTCGTGCAGGTTGGTCAGCACCAGTCGGTGGTCGCGGGCGGCACGGGTGCGGGCCCTGTTGGCCAAGATCTGCATGAGCCAGGTACGAAACTTGGCGCGACCCTCAAACCGCGCCAAGCCGCAGATTACGGCCAGCCAGGCATCTTGGGCCACATCCTCGGCGCGCGCCGGATCGCGGACAAAGTGCCGCGCCAGTCGCAGGAGTGCCGGATGGTGGCGGTCGACCAACTGGCCAAACGCGCCCTGGTCTCCAGACCTGGCCCGGTCAACCAGAGCAGCGTCGTCGTCCAAGCGATGGCTGGCGCCGGTGTGCTCCGCCGCGCTCACCGCGCACCCCTGGCGTCGCCAGGTCCGCTGTCCGCCAGCGCCAGCCGTTGGTCGTCCGCATTGCGCCGCTGTTGTTCGGCCGCTCGCAGCGCCGCGCGCAGTCGTTCCTCGGTCGCAGGGGGCAGGGCAACGGGCTCATCCAGCGGCGACTTTGCCAGCTGTCGCAGCTGCCCCAAGTACCGCTCTTGCTTGCGGCAAGCCCGGCAGGCCATCCGGTGCAGGCCCATCTTGACGCGCAGCCAGGCTGGCAACCGCCCGTCGAGAGCGGCCGAGGCCCCCTGCTGGAACTGCTCGCAGCGCAGCCAGATCCACGGCATGTGGGCGGCCATCCAAAGTTCCATGCGGCGCACCAGCGCGGCGCGCAGCGGGGTAGTGTCCGGCTTCTGCATCGGTGTCATGGCGCCCCCCAGTGATGCTGCAGGCAAGTGCGCAGTTGCTGGCGCGCGCGGTACAAGAACACCGCCACGCTTTCGCGGGCCAGGCCCAAGGCCTCGGCAACGTGGTCGGCGGTGGCGTCGTCCAATTCGCGCAGCACAAATACGTCGTGCAGCCGCTGTGGCAACCCGTCCAGACAGCGCTGCAGGTCGCTGCGCAGCTGGCGGCGCTCGGCTGGGTCGGCGCTGTCCAAGGGCGACAGGCCACGGTTCGGGTCGCTCTGCCACGACCCGTGCTCATCGAAACCGTATGGCCCGCCTTCGCCTTCGTGGCTGGCGTGGTCCACCGGTGCGGCATCGGCCGGGTGCCGGCGCTTCCACCGGTAGTGGTCCCACACCTTGTGGCGCAGGGTCGCAAACAGCCAGGCCCGCAGCGGCACCTCGGGTCCGTCCGGAGGTTGCAGGACCGCTGCGACCAGAGCGTCCTGCACCAGGTCCTCGGCCGTGGCCTCGTCGCCCACTCGCGAGCGCGCGTAGCGCAGCAAGGCCGGGGCTTCGGCCAGGATCTGTTCGTGCGTCCACGCCATGGCATTGCTCCGATTCAAGCGCTAAGTCGCTGCGTTGTGCGCAGTACACTGCCCATCGCCCACTCCAAGACACGCCCCAGGATTCGCTGCGTGTTCTCGCCGTGTCTCTTCCCTGCCCAACTCAGCCCCCAGGCGCCGCACCAGCCAACCCCGGCTCTGCCAGCGCGCGAACCATCGCTGCACCGCACGGGCGTCGCGGGCCCCCAGGATTCCGCGATCGCGACACTGCTGCAACGCCGCCGCCACCGAGCCGAGCTGCGCCAGCGCCTCCAGCACAGCAAGTTCGCGCAAGGTCACGACAACGACGCGCAGTTGCTGGCCGTCGCGGTACGCGGCCAGGACTTGCGGGCGCGGCGGACGCAATTGCAGCTGCCGCCATCGTCGCGACTGCCGGAAGTGGCGGTGGGGCCCAAGGATGCTGTTGGCGCAGCGCAACAATTGCAGGTGCTTCGCCAGCCCCACGGGCGCTGTCAGCAGCTCGGCCGCGGGCAGCAGTGGCGCATCGGCGGCCTCGTAGGCCAGGCACAGCGCGATCTCCAAGCGCGCTACGTCGGCCGCGAGCCCGGACACGCCGCCAAGATCGGGTCGATCCTGAATGAACTCGGCCAAGCCGACCGGCAGGTGACGCAGTGTGGGACTGCGCGGCGGATTGGCCAGCAAATACGCCTCGAACAGGGTGTCGGCCGTCGCTTCGCCCAACAAGACGCGCAACGCCGGCAAGTCCTCGCGCAGCGAGTCGAGCAGCCGATACCAGTACTGCCCGCGGTAGGTCGCCCATCCGCGGGTGGCTGGGCTGTGGCGCAGGTCGGCCAGCAGCGCAATGGCGCGGTCGACGACGGCGCCTGCGGGTGCGGGCCCCACCGGCGGCAAGTCGGCCATATCCCGCTGCGGACCAGCCAGTGGCTCCTGCAGTCCGGCCAGGAACCGCCGCTGCAGGTCCAGCAAGTCATCGTGCATCGGCACCATGCGGCTCTCCTTGGGTCTTGGGCCAATGTCGTTCGGCTTTGCCGGCCTCGGAAATCAGCTCGGCCAACGGCGGAATCCGCGCGTCCCACTCCAGCAGCGTCGGCTTGACGCCACCCAACGCCACGGCCTGCCCGTATAGGTCCCAGACGGGGTCCGCCACGGGGTGATCGTGGGTATCCACCGGCAGGCCGCCATGCTGGGCGAAGCCAGCGACATGGAACTGGCCGACTCGCGCGAAGTCAATGCCGGCCAGGTACTCTTGGGGGGCAAAGCCGTGGTGCAGCGACGAGACGTAGATGTTGTTGACGTCCAGCAGGATTCCGCAGTCGGCCTGGTCGGCTACCGCGGAGAGGAACTGCCACTCGGTCATGGTCGACTCGGCAAAACCGACATATGAGCTGAGGTTTTCGAGCAGGAATGGCCTTTGCAGCGTGTCTTGCACTTGCCGCACTGCCTCCGCCACCCGCCGCGCGACGGTCGGCGTGTACGGCAGTGGCAGCAGGTCGTGACTGAAGTGGCCATCGACGCTGCCCCAACACAGGTGATCGCTGACCCAGGGGACGTCGAGTTCGTCCGCCAGATCGCGTACGGCAGCCAGGTGGTCGCGATCCACGCCCTGGGCCGAACCCACATACAGGCCAACCCCGTGCAGCACCAGTGGATACCGCTGGGCGACCGCCCGCACATTGGCGCGCGCCGGTCCGCCAGCGACCAAGTAGTTCTCGGTCAGGACCTCGAACCAGGCCACCTTGGGCTGGCTGGCGAGGATCTCGGCGACATGGACGGCGCGCAGGCCGAGTCCCACGCTGGCTTGGGCAATCGTTCTCACGGTCAACTTCCTTTGCGGGCAACGTAGCCGATGCAGGTGCTGCGGCCCTCGACCTGGCCGCCGCTGGCGACACGACGGCCGGTCGAGGACCACCCCTGCCACGCGCGCGGCTACTTGCCGTTGCAGCCGTCTTTGCCGGAGCAATGGCTCTTGTCCTTGGCGCCGGTCTTGCCCTTGCAGCTGGCCTTGTCGCCCTTGGCGGGTTCGCCCTTGCCCTTGCAGCTGTGTTTGTCGCCCTTGGCAGCGTCGGTGCCCTTGCAGCTGTGCTTGTCGCCCTTGGCCTTGCAGCCGGCCTTCTCGGCCTTGGGGGCATCGCCCGCCTTGGCGTCGTCGGCGTGGGCCAGGGCGGGTGCGCCAGCCAGGGCGCCGGCCAGGGCCGCGGTGAGCAGAGAGGTCATCGTGGAGTTCATCATCACTTCCTTGTGGGCCGCATCAAGGGCCCCAATTGGACGGTCTGGCGTGCCTGCCCCATGCAGCCCTGCCACCCGCACCCACTGCTCTGTCGCCGCTGGCCGCCGGGGATGAACATCGCGGCGGCAAATTCTTCGCTGGGACGATTGGCACGCCGGTCGGCCAGCGTTGGACCACCAGGCAGGGCGCAGCGCCGCGCCGCGGCGACCCGATCACGAGTTTGGGCACGGGAAGTCCGGCGCAAATCGGGGCGACCTGCCCAAACCGGCAATGCCCGGGATCAAGCCATGGCGCCAGCGGCGCGATGACCCCGGGCTACGCCGCCCTGCGGGTTCCTGTCCGTTGCGCAGACGCGGCTCGGTGCGCCGCCGGCCCTGCATCATCGGGACCGCGACCACCACCAGAAATCACGAGCATGCGCAATCAGTTTGGTGTTGGGCGGGCTCTTGTGCTCCGCCGTCCCTCGCCACCTGGGCGCCCGGCCACCTTGCCGTTAGACCGCCAGCCCCGCCGCCCGCAGCAGCACCAGCGCCATGCCGGTCAGGCTCTCGCCCGCTACCAGCCCCGAGGCCACGGGCAGGCGGTAGGCATCGTCCACGTCGGCGGCCCGCCGCCGCAGCAGCGCCGCCAGCGTGGCGCCCGCGAACATGGCCATGGCACTGGAACCCGGCAGCAGGAAAGCGATTCCCAGCGCGGTCGGCGACGGTACCCACGGCCGCCAGCGCCGCGGCAGCTTGGCTTCGGCCACCGCCAGGACCGCGCCCACCGCCGCACCGGCCGCCGCCGCCCATTGCCGCTCGGCCGGCAGCCCGCCGGCCCCGCCCGCCAGCATGTGCGACAGCGACGCCCAGACCTGCACCGCCGGCGCCGGCAGCTCGGCCGTTCCCAGGGCGGCCGCCGACGGGACCAGCAGGTGGAAGGCCGGCACCACCGCCAGCGCGCCGACGCCGATGCCAAAAAGCTGAGCCCACAGCTGTAGTTTGGGGGTGGCGCCGAGTACCCAGCCGCACTTCAGGTCGCCCAGGGTGTCGGCCGCGTGCAGGCCCACGCCGCCGGTGACGTTGGCGCCCATCAGGTTGGCCGTCAGCGCACCGGGCAGCAGACCGCCGTACATCAGCTGGGTTACGGGGCCCAGGGCCTTGCTGGGGGTCACGTCGGTCTCGCCCGTCACCCGCGCTGCCACCGCGCCCAGGACCATGGGCACCGGCAGCGACAGCAGCCCCAGCCACCACGGGATGCCGAACAGCGTCGCCATCAGGAGCACCAGCAGCGGCCCCAGGATGGCCAGGGCGGCGGCGAACCACCACAGCGGCGCGTCGGGGTCGCTCGGGTCGGCCGCGGCGCGACGAAAAGCACCATGCCGGACGGCTTGTTGCGTGCCCTGAATGAGCGCCGTCAGCGCCCGCAGGCCGGTCCGCCACTGCAGGAGCAGCCCCACCACGCCCGCCGCCACCATCAGCCCGGCGCCGGGCCACAGGTTGAGCTGCAGCAGGCTGCGGTAGTCGCTGCCCGCCACCCAGTGGTTCGCAAGTGCCCAAGGCGCCAGCCACAAATTCGCCACGAGCGCACCCGCCGCCACCGCTGCCGCCGTCCGCCACGGCATCAGGGCGCCGCCGCCCAGCAGCACCGGACTCAAGTCCAGCGACAGCCCGCCCAGGAGCGGCGCCGACCCCGGCACGTGGAAGGGCAACGCCTTGAGATCGCGCAGGATGGTCCACAGGCCCGCCGCACTCGCCGCCGCCAGCAGTCGTTTGGGCGCGCGGGTGGGGCGCGACGGGTCGTCCTGGTTGCCCGCGTGCATCGCCGCAATGGTGTGGGCGGCCGCGACCGACGACGGGAAGGGCAACTGCTC
>JACRCU010000102.1 GCA_016218865.1 Deltaproteobacteria bacterium
CGACGGCGCCGGCACCAGCACCCAGGGCGACCTGCTGACCGACTGGCTGCTCAGCCGCGGGCTGGAAGTGGTGCGCCTGGCCCAACCCTCGCACCTGGAGGGCGGGCAGCTGATTCGCCGCATCCTGCGCCACGAACTGGGCCGCATCGACGCCGCCACGGTGGCCCTGCTGTTTGCTGCGGATCGGGTCGATCTGTGCGAGCGGGTAATTGCCCCGGCGCTGGCCCGCGGCGCGTGGGTGGTGTGCGACCGGCACTTGGGCAGCTCGCTGGCCTTCCAGGTGGTCGACGGCGCCGGTGGCATCGACCCCGACTGGCTGCTGGCCATCAACGCCAAGGCGCTGACGGCGGATCTGACTCTGTGGATCGATGTGCCCGTGCCCGTGGCGCTGGAGCGCATTTCCGCGCGCGGCAAGCCGATCGAGCGCTTCGAAGTCGGCGCGACCTTGGAGCGGGTGCGGGCGCGCTACCTGGAATTGGCCCGGCAACCGCCCGCACAACTTGGTAAGATTGTTGCGATCGATGGCCAACCCGCGCGCGACGCGGTGGCCTGTGCTATACGTGATCGCCTACAGGACGCGCTTGCCGTCCCGGAGCGTCGATGAGCGACCGGCCCGTGCCCAATGTCCCGGTCACCGTGCACGATCGCGGCCTTGGCGGCGATCCGACTGAGCACGATCTGGCCGAGGCGCAGGTGGTCAGCATGCCGACCATGGCGGTGCTGCCTACCGAGCCGCCGTCCGAGGCCGCCACCCGCCGCGAAGGCCAGGACACCCGCGACGAGCTGGGCGAGCGCATCCGCGCCCACCTGGAAAAGGGCGAGGCCAAGAAGGACCCGCTGATCGGCCAGACTGTGGGCGGTCGCTTCCTGGTCCTGAAGAAGATCGGCTCGGGCGGCATGGGCTCGGTGTACCGCGCCCGCCAAGAGGGCATGGACCGCGATGTCGCGATCAAGGTGTTGCTCGGCGACTTGACGCAAAACGACACGGTGCTGCGGCGGTTCACGCTAGAGGCGCTGGCCGTCTCGCGCCTGCACCACCCCAACACCATTCAGATTTTCGACTACGGCCAGACCCCCGATGGCAACCCGTACATCGCCATGGAGTTTCTGGAGGGCCACACCCTGCACGAGCTGATGCGCAAAGAGCGCGGGCTGCCGGTGCGACGGGCGCTGCGCATCATGGCGCAAGTGGCCGAGTCGCTTGCCGAAGCCCATGGCAAAGAGATCGTCCACCGCGACCTGAAGCCCGAGAACATCTTCCTGGTCAAGGTCGGCGGCAACTCCGACTACGTCAAAGTGCTGGACTTCGGTGTTGCCAAACTGCGTGATCACAAAAGCGAACAGGGCACCCTGACCCAGGCCGGGTCGATATTCGGCACGCCGCGCTACATGAGTCCAGAGCAGTGCAGTGCCCAGCCGGTCGACTCGCGGTCGGACCTGTATTCGCTGGGCGTGATCCTCTACGAGATGATCGCCGGCAAGGCGCCCTTCGAGGGAGATCAAGCCCTTTCGCTGCTGCTCGCCCACGTCAACGACGACCCACCGCCGCTCGCCGGTGCGTGCGAAGGCCAGGTGGTACCCGCCGAGGTCGAGGAGCTGGTCCGGCAGCTGCTGGAGAAGCGGCCCGACGATCGCCTGCAGACCGCGGGGGACTTTGCCAAACGTTGCGAGGACTTGGCTAGCACCCTGCCCGCCGCCTTCGACGCCAAGGTCGGCAGCGCCGCCGAGGCCGAGAGCCTGGGCGTGCGTATCGCCAGCGCCGTGACCGACATGCAGGCGACCTCGCGGACCATGCGGCTGGGCCAAAAGCCGCCGGACAGCGCCGCACCGCAGCTCACCCTGCCGCTGGCGGAGCCGGTCAAGCACTCGCGGCTGCCGCTGATTGCGGCCGGCAGCGTGGCGGTGGCCGGTATCGTGGCGGCGGTGGTGTTCGCCATCCAGGTGCGCGATCCCGAAGTCCGCGTCATCGAACGCGAAAAACTGGTCGAGCGCGAAGTCCAGGTGCAGGTGCCGGTGGCGGCCGCCGCCGACTCGCCAGCCAGCGTCCGCCTGACCATCAATACCGCGCCGCCGGGTGCCAAAATCCTGGAGGGCGACCGCCTGCTGGGCACCACCAATACCACCATCGAGCGGCCGCGCGGCGACGGCAAGGCCACCTGGAAGCTAGTGCGCGAAGGGTCGCAACCCGCATCCGTCGATGTGATTTTTGCCAAGAGCGACGTCTACCTAGTCGAGCTCAAGCCGGCGCTGGAGGTCAAGGTCGAGGCGCCCAAGGCCGAGCCCGCCCGCATCTCGCCCGTCGCCGGCAATGCCGCAGAAGCCAAGTCCGACCCCAAAGCCGCGCCCGCCAAGGTCGAGACCAAGCCCGAGGCGAAGGCCGAGACCAAGCCCGAGCCCAAGGTCGAGCCCAAGCCAGAACCCAAGAAAAAAGACGACTTGCTCGACGATCTGCAGTAGGCGAGAGCCGCTACAAGGACTTGGCGCAGCGGAAGCCGACCCAGGTCTGCGGCTGGTCGTCGGGCTTTTGCGACAGGCGGCGGTTGTCCGAGCGGCCGTCGCACTGCTGCCACGCCTCGCTGTCGCCGTAGTAGGAGCCACCGCGAACCATGCGCTTGCTTTCGACATTCTTGCCAGTGTAGCTGCCGTCGTACGGCGGAGCGCCGGCGGCCAGGCGCGGGCAGACCGGCCGCTGGCACGGCAGGTAGCAGTTCGGCTTGGACGCCGCCGGGCCGTCGCCGCAAACGCAGGCCTGGCACTCGGTCTTGCACGCCGCCAACCCCTGTGTGTCGATGCAGGTAAGGCACTGGCTGCAGGTGTACGGCTGCGAACTGTCGCACCCCAGGGTGGCGATGTAGTCGCTAGCGGTGAACTCCGCGACGTTGCCGGCCATGTCGAACAGTTTGCCGGCGCTGTCCTTGACCACGTCGTCGGCGCTCGACTTGACGGCGCGGGTCGAGTTGTTGCCAGCGTTGCAGCGGCGGATGTTCACGTCCAGGCTGGAGCAGCTCTGCATCGGCGGCTCGTAGCCCAGCTTGGCCGACCACGGATAGACGCGTTTTTCTTGCGGAGTCTGCGCGGGGCCACCGGCGGCGCGCTCCCACTCGAACTCGGTCGGCAGGCGCTTGCCCGCAAAGGCACAGTACTCGGCCGCCTGGCGCCAGCGCACCAGAATCACCGGATAGTCCTTATACTTATCGTTTGGGTAATACAGATCGACGATGCCCGGCGGCCCGTTGTCGCCGGCCGGAAGCGAGCAGGCGCCCATCGCGACGCAGAAGCGGTACTGCTCGTTGGTCACCTCGTGCTCGTCCAGGGCAAAGTCCTTGACCTTCACCAGCATCGGCGGGGTGCTGTCGGGCAGCTTGGTGCCGGCGGCCTCGCAGGCCTTGGCGTCTTGCGGGATGTTGCAGCCGAGCTCGCCCATGCCGAACACGAACGGAGCCACGTTGCGGAATTCGACCATCGGCGTGGTCGCCGGCGGTTCTTTGCCTACAGCACAGGCCGTCAGCGCGACCGCCAGGATGGCCAGCCGCAGCGTGCCCTGCCGCGCAGCCCGGCTGCCAGCGCGCGCGGTAGTGCATGGGGTAATCGGCAGTTTCATGGAGTCTTCCCCAGCGGTTGCAGGTCCACGCCGGCTTCGAAGCTCGGTCCATCGACGCGTTCGTCGGCGGGGATGGCGTCGCGCACCGCATCCCACACCAGCAAGGTCAGGCCGATGCCAGCCAGCGCGCCGCCGCCGTAGTAGCCGGCATTCTGCAACTGCTCATAATCGTTGAACGCCGGCGTGCCCCGCCACTCGGCGTCGGCGAACTTCGAGGCCGCCACGCCGCCACCGATGCCCAGGGCGCCAAGAATCAGCAGCGGCCAGCCCAGCGGCGCCCGCCACGACGAGGCCTTCTCGGTGCGCTCGAGCACCACGTGCACCCGCGCGGCGCGCTCCTCGGGCACCGTCACTTCGGACTCGAAGGGCTTGTAATTCGCGCGGTTGATCGCCACCTGGTGGCGGCCGGGCTCCACATCGATGTTGCCGGCAAAGGGCGTGACCGCCACCACTTTGCCGTCCAGAATCACCTGGGCACCGCGCACGTTGCACCAAAAGCCGATCTGCGCGCGCTTGACCAGCGACTTCATCGCCAGGACCACGCTGACCTTGCCGGTTTGGGGCACCAGCAATTCCGTTTCCAGATCTGCATGTTTCTCTAGCTTGAGCAGCAGCTTGTGGCGCCCCGGCTGCAAGTGGGTGACCAGCGGCGTCGAACCCAGGGCCGCGCCCTCTTCGCTGACCAGCGCGCCCGGCGGCGTCGACTGCACGGTCACCTCGGGCAACGCCTCGAAGGCACGGCGCTTCAGCTCGCGAATCAGCGCCTCGACGTCGGCGGCGTTGGCCGGCTGGGCGCCGCTGTTTTGCTGGCGATACAGCACCAGGTACGCTTCGAGCAGCTTGACGGCTTCGGCGTACTCGGCGAGTTTCTCTTTGCACTTTGCCATGTTGTACAAGAACGACGCCCGCGCATCCAGGGCGTGGGCGCGCTGGAACATGCCAAAGGCCTCGGCGTACTTCTGCTGCTTGTACAGCTCTTTGGCCTGCTCGCTCAGCGCGTCGGCCTGGGCGGCCTGGGGCGACGGCGGCGTGTCGGCGACCGGCGGCGGCGGGGGCGGCGGCGGGACGTCGTCGGCGGCCAGGACCGGCGCAGCAAACTGTACAGAAATCAGAACGCAGACGACCGACCACCGCAAGGCGTGGACCGCGCCGCGCCCCGACTTCGCGCCAACGTGCCCGGCCGTCGCCCCGGAAGACCCGGAAATGCCGCTAACTCGCTTGCCAAGCCAACCCATGCCACGCCCGGTCCAGCCTGAAAGCGGCGGGAATTGCGAATCTAACACCACTGCCCGCGTACGGCAATTCTTGGCCCAGGCCGGCGCCGGCCGCCCGCTTTGCCCGCGGACACACTACCGCTGGACGGTGGTACAGATGATGATCAGCCGGTCCGCGCCGTTGCGCACGTCCAGCGTGCGACCGCCGGGAGCCACCGCCCGAATCGTCTTGGACTTTGGCAGCTCGAAGACGTGGCGCACCCGCATGGGCGGCCCGGCCACCACGGCGAGCAATTGGATGGCCAGGTCGGCGCCGTCCGGCAGCTTCACGGTGGCACGCTGGTTGGCGGTCAGCCGCAGCGTCTGGGCGCTGAGCAGCGAAAAGGAGTTGTAGCCCTGCTGCAGGGCCGCCAGCTCGCGCTGCAAGTCCGCCAGCCGCGGGTCGTTCTTGGGCGCGGCGGCGCGCTGCCCTTCGATGATGCGGACTTCGAAACTGGCCTGGTCGGTGGGCGACTGAGCCTGGACCGGCACAGCCAACCAGGCCACCCCGCAGGCGGCGGCGATCTGGGCGGCAAACCTGCGCCGCGACACGCGCATGCTCACGTCGCGCATCATCCTTCCCCCTTGCCGCTGAAGTGCCAGATCACCGTGGTGGCGCCGGGCCGGTCGCCGGGATTGACGGCGATCGAGCCGTCCTCGACGTCCATTTCTTCAATAATCACAGCTGGCTCTTCTTCGTGTCCGGGCGGCATGGTCGCATCCTGGCGGGCCATCGCCGCCGGCTCGGGCGCCAAAGTCGGCGTCGCCGTCGGCTGCGAACCCGCCCACCACACCACCACCACGGCCAGGGCGGCAACGGCCAAGCCTGCCCGGCCAAAGCCAAAAGCGCGCAGCCAATCCAGCCAGCTCGGTGCGGCCTTGCCGGGTATTGGCACCGGCCGCGGCTCGGCGGGCAGCTTGCTCATCACCCGCCCGCGCAGCATCGACAGGTCGACCTTCAGTTCGGCTGCGGCTTGCTCGCCCAACACCGCCTCGCGCAGCAGATCGCGCGAATAGGTCAGATTATCATAGAGTTGCTTTGCTTCGGCCTGCTCAGCCAGCAGCGCCTCGGCGGCGGTACGCTCGGGCGATCCGGCGGCCAGCTCGCCATCGGCCAGCAGCACGATCAGCTCGAACTGGCGCTCGTCCAGTCCAGAAGCCGTAAAGATTTCGGCGTGTTCGTTCATGAACTCACCTCCGTTCGGTAGTCGGCCAGTTCGACCTGCAGGCGCTTGCGCGCGTAGAATAGTCGGCTCATGACCGTTCCTTTGGGGATGCCCAGCTCGTCGGCGATCTCTTGGTACGAGTAGCCGTGGACATCGCAGAGTATCACGCACTGGCGGTGGCTCTCGGGCAGGGTCGCCAGGGCTTTCTCAAGCCGTTCACCAAGTTGGGCGCGCCCGTACTCTTGCAGCGGGCTGGCGCGACCGTAGGTGGCCACCGCGGGCAGATCGCCTTCGTCCAGGTTCTCGGCGCTGGTGCGATCGTCCAGCTCGTCGGCGGCGCGGGTGCGGCGGCGGCGGATGCGGTCGATGCAGCCGTTGGCGGCGATGCGGTAGATCCACGCGCGAAAGTTCGAGTCGCGGCGGAACAGGTCCATGCGCGTGTAGGCCTTGAGGAAGGTATCCTGCACCAGATCCATGGCCTCGGCTTCGTTGCGCAAGTGCGCCATGCACAAGTTGAAAAGCGGGCGTTTCAGCAAGTCGACCAACTCGCCAAACGCCGCCTTATCGCCGTCGAGGGCTGCGGTCACCAACTGCTGTTCGCGCTCGTCGACCACAGACCCAGACTCCCAACAAGGGCAACGCGCACCAGCGCTGATTATTCACGGGGCCGCGCCGAAAAGGAACAGCGCGGACACACAACGGCTCGCGCAGGCATGGTGCCGCCCGGCGCAGACAATCTGCATAACATTACATAGTTGCCTGGTATGTGCCGCGCCGGCGTGGCGAGTCCGACCCAATGGTCGGCCGGCAAGCGCGCCAAGTTGAGCCAAATACGGTTCTTGGTCCAGTAGTGGCGCCAGGCGGATTGTGGCAAATTCGGGTCACACCGCGGCAGCGAGGCGAAGATGGGCAAGGTGCAGCGAATTATCCAGATTCTGGCGGCGGCGGCCCTGGTCGCCAGCTGCGGCAAGAGCCCGCCGACCGCGCCGATCGCGGCACCGCTGCCACCCCCGGGCGCGCCGCCCGCGCCGATCGCCGTGGACGCCAGTGCTCTGGCGCCCGTCGAGCCACCAGGTCCGCCCACGCCGACCCAGGCCGAGGTCGACGCGCTGGTGGCCGAGTGGCTGGCTACGCAAAATGAGGGTCGTTTCGCCGACTACCAGGTGCTGTACGCCGGGCGCATGACGGGGGTGCGGCGCACCGGCGCGGTGGTCAAGCGCCTGGATCGCGCCCACTGGATGGCCGACCGCAAGGTGATGTTCGCCAAGACCATGCAGGTGTCGATCGGCCCGGTGCAGGCCCGCTTGAACGCGCAGCTCACCCAGCTCGACTTCGTGCAGAAATTCGCCACTGGCACTTTTGCCGACGAGGGGCCCAAGCGCCTGCTGCTGGTGCGCGAAGGCGGCAAGCTGCGCATCGCCCGCGAGGAAATGCTGGCGTCGACCCTGCAGGCCGGCACGGACGTAGGCACGCCGCCAAAAACGACCGAATTGGCCTTGGCTTACACGACCGAGCACGGCGCTTGGCTGGTGATCGGACCGCCCGAGCCCGCCACACCGACCGCGCCGCCGCAGTTGCTGAGCCGCGAGGCCATCACCGCCGCCTGGCGCGCGCTGCCGCTGCCGCGGGGTTCGGAGTGGATCCAGCGCGATGTGGTCCTGTACGGGGAGCAGGGCGAGCTGTGCCGCGGCCAGGTCGACGACGGCGGGCTACTGGTGCGCATGGTGCCGCACTTCGGCCAGCGCGAGCAGTGGCAGGGCGGCGAAAGCGGCAAACCCATGCGCGATCGCGCGATCGCCACCGAGATCTGGGACCAGGCTGCGCCGGCGGCCCAGCGC
>JACRCU010000103.1 GCA_016218865.1 Deltaproteobacteria bacterium
CTGCCGGTCGACTGGAGCGCGCCGTGGCCCCGCTGCTGCTCCTGGCCGCCTTGGTCTGGGGCTGCGCCTCGGCCGACATGGCGACCAGCGCGATGCCCGGCGGCGGCGAGGATACCTGGGTGTACAGCGGTCAAGGCACGGCCACTACCGACGACGTTGGCCAGGCGACGCTGCTGACCGATGCCAGCAAGGCCGGCGACACGGCCCCGCCCGGCGATGTAGACGACAACGGCAGCAGCAAGACCGAAAACATTCAGCCGTCGATGGGTTTGGTGCTGCCTGGCGCCCAGAACATCGCCAAGTTCCGCGAGCTGGTGGCCCAGGGCCAGGTGCCGCTCGCGTCCGACTTTCCGATGGAGGGCTGGTTCAACGAGGTTGGCTCGCCGCTGCCCGCGGCCGATGCAGCGCGGCCAGTGGACCTGCACGCCTTGGGCGCCATCGTGGCAGAGCCGGGCAATCCGCCGACGATCCTGCTGCAACTCGGCTTCAATACAGCAAAAAACCTGGCTGACTTGCAGCCGGCGCTGGGCTTGGTGGTGCTGGTCGACACGTCGGGCTCGATGGACGCGGAGCGATTGGCGGCGGTGCGCCAAGGCATCCTGGCGCTGTCCGACAATCTGCCCACGGGCAGCTACCTGGCAGTGCTCGGTTTTTCCAGCGAGGTTCAGCAGCTATGGGCGGCGGCCGAGTGGCAGCCGGCAGCGCGCACCGAGCTGGATGCTGCGCTCGCCGGCCTGAAGGGCAGCGGTGGCACAGACTTGTACGTCGCGTTCGAGGGGGCGGCCGCGGTCCCGGCGTCGATGCCCAAAAGCATCAAGCAGCAGCGCGTCTTGCTGTGCAGCGACGGCAGCAGCACCCAGGGGGGCCACAGCCCAGCCGAGTTGGTCGCCCAGGTCGACAAGCTGGGTCTGTCGCTGTCGGCGATTGGTGTGGGGCCGCAGCCGCGCACGGGGCTTCTGAACGCGCTCGCCAAGACCGGCAATGGCACCTACTACGAAGCGCCGCAACTGGCGGCGATTGCCAAGGCTTTTACGGTGGACCTGCAGACCCTGCTGGTGCCCGTGGCGCAGAACTTGCGCGTGCAGGTCAAGTTGGCGGCCGGCTGGCAGATTGCCAATGCCTACGGTCTACCCTTCAAACAGCAGGGCTCCACGATGATTTTGGGCGAGGCCGACTCGCAGACCGGCGCCTCGGATGTGGGCTCGGGCACAGCCGACGTGAGCTCCGCGCCCGACGCCATCACGGCTCAGGACGGCACGAGCCCGGTGGCGCCGGCACTGGCGAGCACGCTGTATCCCTCGCAACACAACGGCATGGTGGTGCTGCGGCTGGCGCCGCCTGCGGGGACCGTGGTCGACCAGGCGCTGCAGCTCGACCTGGCGACCGTGCAGTGGCAGTACCAGCTCACGGCGAGCGGCCAGAGCTTCAGCCACGACACCAAGGTGCTCGTCAAGGGCTTGGTGCAGATCCCGGACGGCGCCCTGGAGTTCTTTTCGCAGCCGATAGCTCGGCGTACGGCGGCCCTGGTCCTTCTGGGCGAGGCGATGCGCAAGGCCTGTGGGCAGGCGCACGGACAGGCGACCACCGCCGAGGCCTTGGCGACCTTGGAGGCTGCCAAGACCTTTGCCAAGCGGATGCTCGACGCGATCACGCCTGCCAACGATGATCCGCAGGGTTCTCTGAGCGACGCGGTCGCGCTGGCGGCCCAACTTTACAACAACATCTCCGCAAAACCATAGCAGTATTCCCCATCACGGCTGGACAGTCCAGGTTGGGCGGTCCGCCCGTGTGTGGGTGTGCAACGGTGGGGACGCGCAGTGCCAGCGGTTTGCGGCCCTGTTGCGAGTGCCGCCACACAATTCGCTGACGAAAGACACATGTCGCGAATATTGAACGACAATGCTCGGAAACGCCCGCCGAGTCGCAGCGTCCGTCGCTCAGTCTGTGGTTGCAACCGCCCAGGAAAATCCGCTATCGTTTTCGGACGGCCGGCAAGTAGCGCCCGGCCAGTTCGAGTCGAAGTCGCCGACCGGCACTTCCCATCTGCACGCTGCTTTCGCCCACGCCCCCAACCCGCCGCACACTCGCGACTACACCACGGAGAAACGAAATGACTTTGCGTTGGAAGACCGCGCTGGCCACTTTGGCCTTGACCGCTTTGCCTGCTGTTGCTTTTGCCGAGACCGATGCCACCAGCACGCCCGACGACGCGACCGCTGTAGCCGGCGACGCCACTGTCACCACCGACACTGGCACCACCACCGACACCACGACCACCGACACCACGACCACCGACACGAGCGGCGGCTTCAACGAGAACCCCTGCTGGGACCAGAAGTGCGCCAAGGAGACCGACGCCTGCAAGGCCGACAAGGACTGCGTGGCGGCCCACAACTGCGGCAGCGACCAGACTTGCCTCAGCGGCCTGAAGTTCGACGACGCGACGATCAAGAAGGTGCAAGGCCTGCTGAACGCCATCGCGAACTGCGGCTACAAGAGCTGCAACGACCCGACCAAGGGCACCTGCAAGGACAAGTGCGGCAAGTTCTTGGGCGACACCGCCCCCTGCAACTGCGACGAGGCGTGCAAGGACTTCGGCGACTGCTGCCAGGACTACGACGCCCTGTGCGGCGGCTCCACCGGCGCCGTCGGCAGCTGCGAAGGCAAGTGCGGCAAGTACATCGAGGCCGACAAGTGCCACTGCGACGAGCTCTGCGGCGACCCGCAGTACAACGACTGCTGCGACGACTACGCCAAGCTGTGCGGCGGCTCGACCGGCGGCGACACCGGCACCCAGGCCGACGTGAGCTCCTGCACCGCCAAGTGCGCCGGCAAGAAGTGCGGCGACGGCGACGGCTGCGGTGGCAAGTGCTCGGGCACCTGCGACAACGGCGGCATCTGCTCGGCGGCCAAGACCTGCACGGGCGGCTCGACCAGCGACGTCACGAGCGGCAAGGACTCCGGCTCGCTGGACGCAACCGGCACGGGCACGGGCACCGGCACGGGCAACACCAACACGGGCGGCAACAACACCAGCAACGCCTCGTCGTGCAATGCCTCGGGCACCAGCAACGGCAGCTGGGGCCTGGTCCTGGTGCTGTTCGGCCTGATCGGCGCGGTCGTTCTGCGTCGCCGCGCGGTCTAAGCGCAAGCGAACTCGGAGGCCCGTCGCCGGCTAGTCTGGCGGCGGGCCTCCGCCTTTTTGCGCCGAGGTGGACATGGGTAGCTTGATCGAGCAGGTGGGCGGCGTGGCGGCGCTCGCGCCAGTGATGGCGGACTTTGTGGCCCGGCTGGCGCGCGATCCGATGATTGGTTTCTTCTTTGTGGGCGTCGACTTGCAGCGTCTGGTGCAGTTCGAGCTGCAGTTCGCGGCGCGCGCGCTGGGGGCCGAGGTGGCCTACGAAGGTCGCCCGCTGCGCCAGGCCCACCAGAAGCACCGCATTGCCGACGGGCAGTTCAACCGCCGCCGCGAGCTGCTGCGGCAAACCCTGCGCGACCATCAGGTGCCGCAGGCCGCGTGCGACGCCCTCATCGAGCACAGCGAGCGCCTGCGCGGCGCGGTGACCTACTTCCCCGGGCAGGGCTGCAACCACCCGACCGGCGGGTTGGTGGCGGTCGACGTCGACGCAGACGGCCGCGAATCGCTCCTTGATTGGCCGTGACCGCGGCGCACTGGGCCACCGGGCGGCCAACCGGCCTTGACATCGGCGACTGCACACCGCATCCTATCGGCCGTCGCGGGGCTGCCCGCGAGTCGGCCCGTGCGGCCGGCGCTGCTTCTGCAGCCGAGTTGCGAGGATGGCGAAATTGGTAGACGCACTAGCTTGAGGTGCTAACGGCCGCAAGGCCATGCGGGTTCAAGTCCCGCTCCTCGCACTGCAACCCTTGATTGTTGCGATTGATTTTCGCGTTCATTGGCATTCCCCCGATTGCCCCAATGGGCCGTTAGAGAGTTGTGAATCGCCGACGGGGTTCCCGCGTCCGTCCCGCCGTCGGCGCGGGTCTGGCGATCGCGCCAGCATTTCGCGGCGCAGGCAGTGCTGCCATGTCGCCCCGCACGCTCGCCGTCCTGCCGCTGGCCCTACTGGCCCTGACGGCCTGCCAATCTACCCCCGAACAGACCTGCCTGGCCCTGGACCAAGCGCTGCACCGCCGCGACTTGGAGGCCGTGCACCGGCTGGTGACGCGTGCTTCGGTGCCTGCGGTGGACGTGCTGTGGCGGGCGGGCGACGCCCAGAGTTCGCCGCTCCGGCTGCCCGCGCAGGCGCCGAATGTGACCGTCAAAGCGGTGCGCAGCCAAGGAGTGCGCCAGATCGCGACGGTCGCGCGCGGCTCGGTCGAGCGCGAATGGGTGCTCCTGGAAGAAGACGGCCGCTGGCGCCTGGATTTGTTCGAGACTGCGCTGCGTCGGCCCTGGAGCAGCTCCGCTCGCGACGACTGAGGGGGCCAGGGCCGTGCTGCAGGCGCTGCGGGGCCGCGGCTTCGGCGCGAACTCTCCGCCGCAAGGCTCAACAGCGCCCCACGTGGAACCCGAAGAATGGAACTGCCGCGATAAAAGGTGGCGCCCGCAGTGGGCGCGGGTCGCTAGACCAAGCCGCCCGGCGTCATGGTGCCGACGCCGCCGACCACCGGGCCCACCGGCACGAATGGGGGGGCGAAGGTCGGGATCGGCCCCATACCCAGCACGTTCGTGACCATGGTGCTGGCCGTCCAGGTGGTGAAGCACTGGTTGACGGCCTTGGCGATGCAATCGAACAGCTCGGAAGCGTGCTGCGCCTTGGGATCGCCGTGGACGCCCACCATCTGGCCGTGCATGGCGGCGGCCTGCATCGTGGCTGGCACCTGCGTCAGCGCGATCAGCGGCACCGGCACGTTCGGCGTGGGCGGCGCAACCGGCGACGGGAACGCGGCAAAGGCGGGGTACCACGGCAGGCCGGGCACCTTGACCGAGGCCTGCCACGCGGCAAAGGCAGTGCCCACCACTGTAGAGATGGTCTGGGTGAATTTGAGTTCGGCGGGGCTGGCTTTGGGCCCCTGCGCCAGGATCAGCGGGGTCAGCGGCGCTCCGACGAGCTGACCCACCGCTGCGGTTACCGCGTTGATGACCACGCCGACCAGCGTGGCCGTCGACTGGAAAGTGCTCCAGGCCGAGCAGATGGCGTCGCAAATCCCGTCGATGTACTTCTCGAACCCGTCGGAATTCTTCTTGACCGTGTCGATGTGGTACTTGTTCGTCGAGGCCGGGATGAACAGCTTGGACGGATCGGGCGGGGCGAACCGCTCGTTCGGCTTGAACGAGTCGACGTACTGCTTGCCTTCTTCGCCTTGCGGTTGCTTCCAGTCGACGGGCAGCTTGATGGCGTGGGCCTTGAATGCCACCTTCGCGAGATTCTTCATCAATGCGGCTTGGGGCGCGGGCATTCGATCCTCCGTGCGGGCGCAACGTCGCAGCGACGTGCACTGTGCAAGAGGCTAGCCGCGGCGCCGCCAGACCGCAAGCGCGGCGAGCATGCTGCCGTGATCCTGCGGGGTAGCGCGGCCCCACCCAAGCGCGGCCCGGCCCGGCACGGGGTGCCTCAGCGGCCTTTGCCGGGGGGCTTGCTGCCGCGCGCGGGTGGGTTGAAGTCGGGCTTCCAC
>JACRCU010000104.1 GCA_016218865.1 Deltaproteobacteria bacterium
AGGATCCAAAGTCCCGCTGCCATGAAGGGCAGTTGCCGGATGCTGCGTGTCAAAAAACCTTGAGGTCGCGAAAAAATTTCGCGTCGCCGTTTTCGTCCCGTCCTGTCGGCTAATCCCGCGGCTCGACCAGAGTGACCGCCGCACCAAAACGCCCGTCGCGCAGCAGCACCTGCACCTGGTCGCCCACCGCCACGCCGCCAATGCCCGCCACCGCCGGACCGTCGGCCCGCCGCACAATCGCGTAGCCGCGCTCCAGGGCCGCGGTGGGACTCAGCACCGCCAGCACGTCGCGCCGCCGCTGCCACCACTGCCGGCGCTGGCTCAGCATGGCCCGGCCGGCGGTCAACAGCCGCTGGTGCTGGGCCTCCAACTGGCGCCGCTGCCCCGCCAATTTGCGCAGCGGGTGCGCGATCTGCAGCCGCGACCGCAGCCGTTCGAGCTTGCGCCGCTCGCCGTCCAGCTGCCGCGTCAGGGCCCGCGCCAAGCGCTGCTGCAGGTCATCCAGCTGCACCGACCGCATCGCCGTCACCGCGTCGCCGCTGCCCAGCCGTGCCTTCAACTGCTGCAAGTGCCGCCGATCACTGCCCAACTGCCGTTGCACGCTCTGGGCCGCCCGCCGCTGCCACTGCACCAGCCAGGCCACCAGATCGGCGTGGCGCGGCACCACCATTTCGGCCGCCGCGGTCGGGGTCGGCGCGCGGCTGTCGGCGGCCAGGTCGGTCAAAAGCGTGTCGATCTCGTGGCCCACCGCGCTGACGATGGGGGTCTTGCAGGCCGCCACCGCCCGCACCGCCGCTTCTTCGTTGAAGGCCCACAGGTCTTCGGCGCTGCCGCCGCCGCGGCCCACCACGATGACGTCGGCCCAGCCCAGCTGGTCGATGAATTCGATACCGGCCGCGATCGACGCCGCCGCGCCCTCGCCCTGGACCTTGACCGGCACCACCAGCACCCGCACCGGGCAGCGCTGGCGCAGGATCCGCAGCATGTCGGCCACGGCCGCGCCGGTGGGCGAGGTGACCAGCGCCACGGTCTTGGGCAGGTACGGCAGCGGCTTTTTGCGGGCGGGGTCGAAAAGCCCCTGGGCGTTCAGCTTTTCTTTCAGCTGTTGCAGCGCCAGCCACTGCGCGCCCTGGCCGGCCGGCTCCACGTTCTGGGCGATGAGCGCGTAGGCGCCGCCGGGCACCCACACGTCGATGCGCCCCGTGACGACCATCTGCTGGCCCTCGCGCGGCAGGTGGCGCAGGCGGGCCGCCACGGTCTTCCAAAGCCGCACAGAGAGCTTGCTGCCGGCGTCCTTCAGGTCGAAGTAGTAGTGGCCGGCCGAGATCGAGATGCGGCTGACCTCGCCCTGCACCCGCACCGCCGGCATGGGCGACAAAAGGCCGCGAATTTGCTCGTTGACCGCGGTCACCGTCAGGGCGGTGGACGGCGGCGCAGCTTCGTCGTTCCAGGCCATGCGGATCCTTTGGAGCTACAAGGTAGTGCCAATCGGCCCGCGACCCGCGCCCAGATCCAGCGCCTGGCGGATGTGCTCCAGGTGGGCGGCGGTCAGGCGGAAGTGGTGCAGCAGGTTGTAATTGCCGCGGATCGGCAGCTCGCGCGGCGCGTGGTCGGCCGGGTCCAGGACCAGGATCTGCGGGTTGCCCGCCTCGTCGGCCACGTCGGACACCACCGCCGCCAGTTGCCGCTGCGAGCCGCGCTTGCGCTGCACGACCACGATGTCGCCGGCCTCGAAGCTGCTCGCCGGCTCCACGGCCACCTTCTCGGCAAAAGTGCCCAGGAACACCAGCAGGTTGTCGGTCGTCCAGGTGCGGCGGCGCTCGTCCAGCGTGGGCGCCGGCTTGCTGGCCAGCCCGTAGGCCTGCGGGTTGCGCGTCCGGTGCCGCACCAGCGCCGACTTGAGCGACAGGTTGCCGGCCAGGGCGCGCTCTAGCAGGTCCAGGTGGCTGCCCGAATTGGCGCGCGGATCGTCGACCGAGTAGGTGGTAGGCGTCACCTTGCGGCCCAGGTGGTCGCGGGCGGTGGCCAGAAGTTGCTGGGCGACCGTCTCGACTTTGGCCTCGTTGCGCGGCCGGGACTTGCTCGCGGGCTCGCCGGGAGTCGCCACCGGCGCGGGACCGGGCACCGCGGGACCGCTGCCGACCGCCGCCGCGAGCGCATTCGCCGGCACCGCGCCGACCTTGGCTTCTTCGACGTGGCCGACGCCGATGTGGGTCGCCGCCCCCAGGTCGCGGCCGATCACCCGCACGCCCATGTACGCCACCGCCGCCGCCAGCAGCGCCAGCAGCACGGTCGAGTGGTTCCAGCTCAGCTTGCGCCGCCGCTGGCCACCCAACACGGGTCGCGATCGATCCTGGTGGAGCCGCACCATCGGGGTGGTCTGCCTTGGCAGCGCCCGCATAGCGCCCAAGGGCGCGCTCGTACCCAGAGCCTGGGGCGTGCTGCGCTGGCGAGGTACGGCGCAGGGGCCCGGCCCGTCAAGGCGTAGATTGTAACTGATGGGGATGACGTGACTTTGAAAAAGCCCTTACGGATCGCCGATCTCGGCGGGCGGCGAAGCGATCGAATTGACGTCGGAAGCGGGGTTGTCCACAGGGTTGTCCACAGGCTGAATAGCCAGCGGGCAGGCCGCGCGCCACACCCCCAGGTCGCCGCGGGCGCGCTGGCTGTGGGCGGACTTCCGGTCGGATTTTCCAAGCTTGCGCACCCCCGGCTCGGGCTCCAGCGGCGTGAACAGCCCAAAGTGCACGTTCGACGGCTGGAATGCGGGGGCTTCGGCGTTCAGCACGTGGTGCAGCAGCGCCCCCAGCGCCGTGGTCGGCGGCGGCAGGGGCAGCTCGCAGCCCGCGCGCGCGGCGGCCAGGGCCAGACCCACCCACAGGCCGCTGGCGGTCGACTCCACGTAGCCCTCGACCCCCGTGATCTGCCCGGCAAAATGCAGCCTTGGCTCGTGGCGCAGCGCCATGTCGGCCTGCAGCAGCCGCGGGCTGTCCAAGAAGGTGTTGCGGTGCACCGAGCCGTAGCGCAGGAACTCGGCGTTCTCCAGCCCGGGGATCATGCCCAGCACGCGGCGCTGGTCGGCTTGGCGCATCTTGGTCTGGAAACCGACCAGGTTCCAGGCAGTTTTGTGGCGATTCTCGGCGCGCAGCTGCACCACCGCGTAGGGCCAGCGGCCGGTGCGCGGGTCGTCCAGGCCGGTCGGCTTCATCGGCCCGAAGCGCAGCGACTTGGGCCCCGAGGCGGCGATCACCTCGATCGGCTGGCAGCCCTGAAAGTAGTGGACATCCTTCTCGAAGTCCTGCAGCGGCAGCGGCTCGGCCGCCAGCAGCGCCTCGACGAAGGCGGTGTACTGCGGCTTGTCCATCGGGCAGTTCAGGTAGTCGTCGCCGTCGCCCTTGCCCCAGCGCGAGGCCGCAAAAACCTTGTCGCGGTCGATGCTTTCGTCGGCGACGATCGGCGCGATGGCGTCGTAGAAGGCCAGGCGCTCGCGGCCGGTCCGCGCCGCCAATTCGCCGGCCAGGGCGTCGCTGGTCAGCGGCCCGGTCGCCACCACCACCGTACCCGAGGGCGGAATTTGCGCGACTTCCTGGCCGATCACCTGGATGTTCGGGTGGCCCCGCAGCGCGGCCTCGACCGCCTGGCCAAAGAGGTCGCGGTCCACCGCCAGGGCATCGCCGGCCGGCACGCGGTGCTCTTGGGCCAAGCGGAAGATCAGCGACCCCAGCCGGCGCAGCTCCTCGTGCAGCAACCCCACGGCATTGTTGGGGTTGTCGCTGCGAAACGAGTTGGAGCACACCAGCTCGGCGAAGTAGTCGGCGGTCTGCGCCGGGGTGCGCCGTGCCGGCTTCATCTCGTACAGGCGCACCGGGATGCCGCGCTCGGCCAGCTGCCAGGCGCACTCGCTGCCGGCCAGCCCGGCGCCGATCACGTGAATGGGATCAATCACTTGTCATTTTCCTAGGATCGCGGAGTCGAAGTGCGCGACGATCGGACAGTGGTCCGAGCCCAGCACATGCGCATCGATGCGCGCATCGCGCAAGTGGGGCGCCGCCGCCGGCGAGCACAGCGCCAGGTCGATGCGCCAGCCGATGTTCTTCTGCCGCACGCCAAAGCGCTGCGACCACCAGCTGTAGGCGCCGGTCGCCGCCGGGTGCACGCGCCGGAAGGTGTCGGTCCAGCCGGCCGCCAGCCAGCGCTCGACCTCGGCGCACTCGACCGGCAAGAACCCCGACGTCTCGCGGTTTTCCTTGGGCCGGGCCAGGTCGATGGGCTGTGGCGCGGTGTTCCAGTCGCCCAGCACCGCCACCGGGTGGCCCGCGGCGATCTTCTCGGCCGCCAGGTCAAAAAGCCGCTGATAGAACGCCAGCTTGTAGGGCACGCGGTCGTTGCTGCGCTTGCCGTTCGGCAGGGTCGCGCCGTTGCCGTTGGGGAAGTAGGCCGACACCACCCACAAGTCGCCGAAGCGGGCCCACAACACCCGACCTTCGCAGTCGAATTCGGGGCGGTCCAGGCCGATGCGCAGCTCGTCCCAGCGCTGGCGGGCGTAGATGGAGACGCCGCTGTAGCCGGCCTTGTCGGCGGCGACGAAGGCGGTGTGCCAGCCGGCCGGTTCGCGCACCTCGGCGGGCAATTGCTCGGGCTTGGCGCGCACTTCTTGCAGGCAGACCACGTCGGCGTCGCAGGCGTGCAGCCAGGCGGCAAAGCCCTTGTCGCTGCAAGCGCGCAGCCCATTTACGTTCCACGATGTCAGGGTCAGATTCGGCATGGCGGCGCAAGCTAGTCGCACCGCCAGCGGATTTCAACCTTTGTGCGGCAACTGCCGGCCGCGTGTCGGGGAGCTTGCCGCGTCTGCCCCTTGCTGCCATGCTCCGCCGGTCCGGCGCTCGCCCCCCTGGCGCCCGGAGCCCCTTTGCGAGGCCGCATGCTGCGCTATCTGGTTCCGCTGCTGTTGCTCCTGACCGGCACCACAGGTCTGGTCTACGAAGTGGTGATGGGGCGGCTGCTGTCGCTGCACCTGGGCTCGTCGGGGGCCTCGCAAGCCGTGACGCTGGCTACCTTTTTGGGCGGCATGGCTCTGGGCGCGGCGCTCGCCGATGGTCCCGGGCGGCGGCTGGTGCAGCGCCTGGGCCGGCCGCTCGACGCCTACGCGGCGCTCGAAGGCTTCATCGGCCTGTGGGCGCTGGCGTTTCCCTTTGTATCCGCCGTGGGTTTCGACCTGTTCGTGTCTGTGGCGGGCGGGCTCGACCCCGCGGGCGCCGCGACCACCGTGGCCAAGCTGGTGCTGGCGGCGGCGCTGATCCTGCCCCTGACTACCGCGATGGGCGCGACGTTGCCGGTGCTGGCGGCGGGCGTGCAGCGGGCCGACGCCGAGCACGGCGTGCAGCTGGTGTCGCGCTACTACGTGGTCAACGCCACCGGTGCCACCCTGGGCGCCGCGCTGGCCGGTTTCGTACTGCTCGAGGCCCTGGGTCTGTACCAACCGCTGTACTTGGGCGGCGCCGTGAACCTGCTCGTCGCCGCGGTGGCGCTGGTGGGGGCGCGCCGCTGGTCCGCGACTGCTCCGGTGCCCGCCGTGGCCACCGAGGGTGCGGAAACTCCGCCCAGCGACGTGGCGCCGCCCTGGGACCTGATCGTCGCCGCCTTCGCCACCGGTTTCGTGGCCCTGTGCGCCGAAGTGCTGTGGACGCGGCTGGTCGGGTTGGTGCTCGGCTCGTCGGTGTATGCGTTCTCGTTCATGCTGGTGGTGTCGATCTTCGGGATCTCGCTGGGCAGCGGCGTGGCGGCGGCGCTGATCGGTCGGGGTGCCAACCCGTCGCGGGTCCTGTCGTTTTCCCAGGCCGGCGCGGCGGCCGCGGCGACCCTGCTGCTGGTGCGCCTGGACGCCCTGCCGGTCGAGCTGGCCGAGCTGCGCGTCGCCCTGCCGGCACAGATCGACATGTACCCCACCTGGCTGCTGCAGTCGTTCGGCTGGGTGGCGCTGCACTTGCTGCCGGCGGCGGCGTGCCTGGGCGCCTCGTTTCCGGCACTTCTGGCCGCAGCGCGCGCCCGCGGGGCCAGCACCGATCGCGCCACGGCGCGCATCCTCTCGGCCAACACCATCGGCAACTTGCTGGGATCCTTGGGCTGCGGCTTCGTGCTGATGCCGGCCCTCGGCATCGAGGGCGCGATGATGCTGGGGGTGGTGCTGTCGCTGGCGGTGGCGGTGCTGACCATGCCGCGGCCGCGGTTGATGCTCGATGTGGCGGTGCCGGGCGTGACGGCGCTCACGGCTGGCCTGCTGCTGGTGGTGGCGGCGCCCGACGGTTTCACCTTGACGGCCGGCCTGTTTCGCCTCCGCGACAAGCAGCCCGAGCAGATCCGCCCGCACCTGGCCGCGCTGCGCAAGCACCTGCGGGTGGTGTTCCGCCACGACGGCAAGGACGCCACCATCACCGTCAACAGCACGGCCGACGGCTACATGAGCCTGCGCACCAACGGCAAAAGCGACGGCGGCACCTCGGCGGACATGCTGACGCAGATCTACTCGGGTTTCCTGGGGTTGCTGCATCGGCCGCAGGCGACCAAGGCCTTCGTGGTGGGCTTCGGCACCGGCCAGACTGTGACGGCGCTGGCCGCCCACCCGCAGGTCGAGGTGCTCTGCGCCGAACTGTCGCCGGCGGTGGTGGACGCGGCAGTCCTGTTTGCCGACGCGAACTTGCGGGTGTACGAGAACCCGCGCGTGCGCATCCAGGTCGCCGATGCCCGCGAGGTCCTGCGCACGCTGCCCGACCACAGCCTGGACATCATCGCCAGCGAGCCGTCGAACCCCTGGCTGGCGGGCGTGGCCGACCTGTTCACCCAAGAGGCTTTTGCCCGTATCCATCAGAAGTTGCGCCCCGGCGGCGTGCTGGTGCAGTGGCTGCAGTCGTACGAGACCAGCGACGACGTGGTCAAGCGCATCGTCTGCACCCTGCAGAGCGTGTTCCCGCACGTGGCGATCTACCGCCTGACCTCGGGCGATTTGGGGCTGGTGGCCTCCGATCAGCCGCTGACCATCGACTTCGACAAGGCCCAGGCGCTGCTCGCCCATCCCGAGGTGCAGAAGCTGTTCGACACCCTGAAGCGCCCGGATCTGCCCAGGACCATGGACGAAGTGCTGTTCGGCCAGCTGTGTGGCGCGCGCACGGTGCAGGCGCTGTGCCAGGGTTTTGCCGACCCGCTGCGCGAAGAGCGTCCACAGATCGAGTACCGCGCGCCCCGCGACTTCTTTGCCGCGGCCTCGGCCAAGCGGATCGTCCGCCGCCTGGACACGCGCTGCGGCCCCGATCCCGCCGCCCTGGGCGACACCGATCTGGTGCGCTGGCTGGCGTTGCACCCCATGGACGAGGAGCGCAAGGCCGCGCTGTTCAAGCACATCAAGGCTGTGAACCATCCCTCCGACACCTCGCTCGGCGGCTCCCTGGTCGAGCCGGCCAAGCTGCCCAAGGCCCTGCGCAAGGATCTGGAAGGGCTGCAACCGTTCGCCGATGCGCCGGCCGAGAAGCGCCAGGCCACCTGCGCCCAGCTGAAGAAGACCGCCGAGTGGCTGATGAACCAGCCCTACACCATCCTGGGACCCGCCAGCCGCGACCCCGTCGCCCAGGGCTGGGCCGAGGGCTGCAAGAAGCTGCAATAGCTAGAAAGTATTGGACTCGTCATGCAAACCGTTGATGTGCGCCTGCCGGCCGAGCCGGGCGGACCCACCCCAGAGACCCACCCCGAGCTGCTGGCCCTGACTGCCGAGGCCCTGGGCCTGGCGCCTGCCGACCTGGGCTGCGTGGCCGTGCGCCGCCGCTCGCTCGACGTGCGCCGCCGCCGCGAGCCGGCCTGGGTGCTGCGGGTCGACGCGTTCCTGGCGGGCGAGACGCCGCCGGGCGACCAGCTGCCGCCGCTGGTCCGGCCGCGGCATCTGGCCAAGAAATCAAATGGTTTGCACCCGATCATCGTCGGCGCCGGGCCGGCCGGCCTGTTCGCGCTGCTGGCCTTTGCCGATGCCGGGATCGCCTGCACCCTCATCGACCGCGGCGGTCCGGTCGAGACCCGCAACCTGGCGGTGCGCGATCTGCGGGTGCACGGTCAACTCAACCCCGAGTCCAACCTGTGTTTTGGCGAGGGCGGCGCCGGCACCTACTCGGACGGCAAGCTCTACACCCGCAGCAAGCACCCGCGCGTCCGCGAGGTCTACGAGCGGCTGGTGGCGCTGGGCGCCGGCCGCGACATCCTGGTCCAGGCGCACCCGCACATCGGCACCAACCGCTTGATCAAGATGCTCAAGGTGTTGCGCGAGGCGATGCTGGAGGCGGGGCACACCTTGCACTTCGGCCGGCGCGTCGACGACCTGCTCATCGACACCACCACCAGCCCGGCCAGCGTGCACGGCGTGATCTTGGACGATGGCAGCGAAGTGCGCGGCGGTCCTGTGATTTTGGCGACCGGCCACTCGGCGCGCGACACCTACCGGATGCTGGCCGGTCACGGCGTGGCGATGGAGCGCAAGGACTTTGCCGTCGGCGCCCGCGTCGAGCACCCGCAAGCGCTGGTCGACAAGGTGCAACTCGGCCACCTGGCAGGCGATCCGGTGGTGGGCCCGGCCGAGTACTTCGTGGCCCAGACCGTGCCCGGCGGCCGCGGCGTCTACTCGTTCTGCATGTGCCCGGGCGGCTTCATCTTGCCGTCGCCGACCACGCCCGGCTGCCTCAACGTCAACGGCATGTCCAACTCGAACCGCGGCAGCGGCTACGCCAACGCGGCCCTGGTCGCCCAACTCAAGGCCAGTGAATTCTACTTCGCCAAGCCGGGCGATCTGGACGGCGATCCCGAGTTCGGTGCCCACGTCGCCGGCGGCGCGCTGCTCGGCGTGGCCCTGCAAAACCGCTTGGAGAAAGCCTGCTTCGTCGCCGGCGGCCAGAACTACTCGGCCCCGGCTCAGTACCTGGGCGACTTTGCTCAAGGCCGCGACACGCCCGAGCTGCCGGCCCACTACACCTATCGGCCGGGGCTGGTGCCCGGGCGCATCGACCAGCTGTTGCCGCCGCGGCTGGTGCGCGATCTGCAGCAGGGCGCCCGCCAGATCGACCGTCTGCAATTCCGCGGTTACCTGTCGCGCGAGGCGGTGATCGTCGGCGTGGAGACCACCACCTCCAGCCCGGTGCGGCTGATCCGCGGCGCCGATCGCCAGTCGGTGTCGCACGCCGGCCTGTATCCGTGCGCCGAAGGAGCGGGGTACGCCGGCGGCATCGTCAGCTCGGCGATCGACGGCCTGGAAGCGGCCGAGGCGATCCTGGCGGCGGCCGGTGTGGTCTCGCCCGTGGGCGCTAGCTCCGCCGCTGACGCTCGGTCCCTGGAGTAATCGCCAGCATTTCTGGGGCCTTTTCGCGCACTGCCTGCAGGTAGTAGGCCGGCTCGCGCAGCGCCTCCAGCCGTCCGGCATCGCACTCGGCCTCCAGCCACTGCTGGATCCGCCCCAGCCACGGCCCGGCCTGCAGCTGCGTCTGCTCCAGCACGTAGGTCCCCAGACCCTTGGGCAGCGGCGGCACGCGCTGGGCCTCGGCGATGATCTCGGGGATGCGCCCGGCCAATTCCGCCGTCAAACCTTTGACTTCTGCGATGCGTCCGGCGCGCTTGGTGGTCCAGTCCGACCGCGAGAATGCCAGCACGTCGTCCAGGTGTTCGCCCAGCTCGCGCACCAGCCGCCGCACCGCGCTGTCGGTCCAGTCGTTCAGGTAGGCGTTGGCGCGGGCGTGGTGGGCGATCACGTAGGTCACGCGATCGCGCAGCTCGGCCGGCAGCCGCAGCCGCGCCGCCACGCCTTCCATCAGCAGCGCACCCACCGCCTCGTGGCCAAAGAAGTGCACCTTGCCGTTCCGCACCGTCCGCGTCAGCACTTTGCCGGTGTCGTGCATCAGCGCCGACCACCGCACCACCAGCCGCGGTGGGCACTTTTCCACCACTTCCAGCGTGTGGCTCCAGATGTCTTTGTGGTGCAGCGGGCAGCTTTTGTGGAAGCCCGCCATCGCCACCGCCTCGGGCACCATCACCGTCATGGCACCAAGATCCGCGAGCAATTGCAGGCCATTGGCCGCATGTGGCCCCAGCAGCACCGTGTGCAGGACCCGCCGCCAGTCGGCGCGATCGACCAGCAGCCAGCTCGCCGGATCGCGGCGCAACGTCCGCACCACGTCGTGCGAGGGCTGCAGCCCGGTCCACGCCGCCACCGCCGGCCAGCGCAGGGCCTCGGTAAGGCTCAGTCCCGCCTCACCTTTGCGCGGCCAGCCGGTCTGCCAGCGCAGGCGACCCTGCTCGGCCTCGGCCAGCGACTCGCCCAGCCAGGTGCCGTCGCCCAGCTGTGCCACCGCCAGCGCGCGGATCGGCTCGTCGGACAGCCACTGGGTCACCACCGCGGGCCACGGATCGGCGCTGGCACTCACCTCGATCTGCAGCGGCAGACCCGCCGGCGGCGGTGGCGCGTCCGGCCGGGTCAGGACTCGCCAGAGGCAAATATCATCAAGAAGTTCGCGGTGATCGGGCAGGGCCGTCGCGTCGAGGACCGTGCCCGCGACCAGGGTCTGCAGCGCCGGCCAGCCGCGCAGGGCACAGTTGCCCGCGGCCGCCATCCAGGTGCGCAGTGTGGCCAATTGTTCTGGCGCCACGCAGGGGTAGACCCACTCGCTGCCCAACGCCTCGCGCTCTTGACTGCTCACCACGGCTTCCTCCCGCCCGCATTGGCCATGCCGGCGGCGGCGGCGGTGTAACCGGCCCGGCCGTCGCGGTCAAGGGGTAACGAAAAGCACTTGCTGGTTGACACCACTGCGGGCCGATGGTACTACAATTGAGGAGTCGCGTTGCCTTCCTCCGTCCCCCCGGGGTAGGCAGCTGGGCGACAGACGGTGGGCGACCGACAAGCAGGTTGCTCGCGAGAGCGCAAGAACCGGCGGAATCGTCCGCACCGAAATGGCTTCAGGATCGCATGCTTTGGCGCGCAATCCACCGGGTTCCACCGGCAAGAAGGCCACACGGTAATGAGTCTGCACGGTAGCGATGCCGCGCACTGTTGAACTGAGACGAGTAGAAACAACGAGTTCGGTCGGGAAGTTGTGTATCCCCCAGTGTCCGGTCGGCCGCCGCGTCGTTACCCCAGCGACCTTGGCCGAGCACCGCAGCGACCCGACACCCAAGCCTGAGCGCTGGCAACCGCCGCCTTCAGGACGCGACCAACCAGGACCAGCCGCCAACGCCTTAGAGCGCCTAAAGGGGAGACGATGAAGAAGACCCTTCCGAAGTTGAAGAAAAGCGCAGCCGACTTCCTGTCTCCGGAAGAGGGGGCGATCAGCGAGAAGCAGGAAGCGCGCGTGTCGACCTTCTTGACCCTGTCGAGCGGCGACGGCAGCGTGCTGCCCGGTGGCGACGTCAACCTGTCGGCCGAGCACTGCAGCCACGGCTCGCACGGTTCGCACGGCAGCCACGGCTCGCACGGCTCGCACGGCAGCCACGGCTCGCACGGCAGCCACGGCTCGCACGGCAGCCACGGCTCGCACGGCAGCCACGGTTCGCACGGCTCGCACGGCTCCTGGTAGTCGGCCGACGGCCTCGCAGTTCCGCAGCGCCGCCTGACGCGTTGCCGGACGATGGGCTCTCTCGACCACTGGCCGCCGAGGCAGATCCTGTAGAGCCCAGGGCAGTTCCGTGGTATTCGGGGTCTTGACCCGAACGTCTTTGCCTTTTTGCTCCCCCACATCGCCAGTCGGCACACCGGAGCGCCGGGCGCGAAGCCTTGCCTTGGCCGGCCGTAGCCGCATGCGGCGCGACACCGATCGCACCGCTCGTTCGCTGCACTTCCAAGCAGTTGCCTTGCCAGGGCGCGGAATGGGGCGCAAACGGATCGCGCACCCGGCGCGTGACCTGCCCACCCATGCCGGTTCGTGTTTGGCGGTGTCTCCGGGGCGATCGGCCGTGCGGCAACCGCCGGTCTGCGGGTTGCTGTTGCCGGATCAGTGGCCTGTACACCGGACCACCACGGCGAAATCGCCGAGTCCAGCTGGGCACGGCGATCCGCCCGGTCGCCGTGGCCCGCGGGAACCGCCCGTTCCGTTGCGCCCTTGCGTCGCGACGGCGAAGGACGATTCTAGAACTTTCAATCCGAAACCTCCGAGCCCCAGAGCAACGGAAATCCCGTCGGACGAAAGCTCAAGGATGCTGGGTGGGTCGCAAGCGGGCGCTGCCGCGACCCGCCGCGACGTGGATCGTTGGATGCGGGTTTATGATCAGCGCTCTAGGCCTCGCTCAGCCCCAAGCCCTGAGCGAGCGGCCCGCGCAGCCGTTCGAGCAACCGCTTGTGGGCGCGGCCGAGGGCATCGGCACTTTCGCCGACCAGTGCGGCGGCCTCGTTCAGGCTGCGATCGCCGTAATAGACCTCGCGCAGCACCAGCGCCTCGCGGGTGCTGAGGTCGCGGCCCACCTGCCGCAGCACCTGCCGTACCGCCAGCGGGGTCGACGTGCGCTGCAGCGGCGCCGTGGCATTGCGCGTCGCCAGCACCTGGCGCAGATGGGCCAAACGCCGCTCGCGGCGGAGCAGGTCGCGGGGCTGGCCGTACATGCGCCAATAGGCGTGGGTCAGCGCGCGCGGGCCGCGGGCCGGGTCGAAGCGCGCCATGCTCTGGGCGAAACCAAAGAGCGCCTCGGCGCGCAGTTCGCCGGCGGCCGCGCCGCTGTGGCTCAGCCGACCGGCAATGGTGCCGGCCAAGGTCAGGAAGTCGAGCGGTTGGCTGTGGCGGCAAGCCAGGCTATACGTTGCGGCGGTCGGAGTCACGGGGCCCTCCAGAGCGCCGACGGCCGGCGCGGGCGGCCGAACGAACAGCAAGAAGCGTGCCGCAGTTGGTCGACGGCGATATTTCTCCGTCGTTATCCGCAGATGGGTGGTCAAACGTGAGGTGAAATCGCCGCGATGGCTGGGGTCGCCCGTCCCCAGGGTCGGCGGTCGCGATTTCGTTGACGCCGGCTGTGCTTCGATTATCGTCACCTCGCCGGCCCAAGCCGGCCGCGGGTCGCGATGCAGTACAGCCACAATCGTCTTGGAAACCTACAGCATTTTCTGGCAGCGCTGGTCGCGCTGGCCGGTCTGGCGGGTTGCGAAGGCCAGGATCAGCCCAAGAAGCCCACTGAGGCGGCGGCTCCCCAGGCCGAGTCCGCGCCCGCGCCCGTGGCGGCGCCGGCGCCCAAGCTTGCCGACATCGTTCAGAAAATCGCCATTGCAGCCAAGAAGGCCGCCGACGACGAGGCCGCGACCGTGGCCAAGCAGCAGAAAGCGGCGGGCGCCGACAAGAAGCTGCTGGAGCTGGTTGCGCCGAGCGGTACGCTGCGTTTCTACAGCCGCGACGGGACGTTGAGCAAGGACGGCGCCGACGTGCTGGCGCTGCTGGCCGAGCTCGATCGCCACGGCCTCGACAAGTCCGGCTATCGGCTGGGACAGATCGATCAGGCGACCGCGGCGGTGCCCCAGGCCTTTGCCGAAGAGCGCAAGATCTTGCTGACGCTGGAGAAACAGCCCCGGGCCGCCCTGGTGGCGGCGGCGGCGGCCCTGTGGTTGCGCGGCGGCGACGGGAGCGCGGTGGCCCTGTCGCGGGCTGGGGCCGAACAGCTGGGCGAGAACGGCCTGCGCGCCCTGGATGCGGCCGTGCCGGCGCTGGCGGTGGCGGCCCAGAAGTCGCGCGAGGCGCTGATCGCCGCCGATCAGGAGCTATTGCGGGCGGCGGCGCGCTACGTGGTCGACTTCGACTACGCCAACCCGGCCCATCCGCTCAAGTACACGCCGCCGGCGGAAGTGCGCAAGATGACGGAGAAGAACGCCGAGGCGATCGCCAAGGTGTTCAAGGACAACCAGGGCAAGCTGGGCGACGGCTTGAAGAAGCACTGGCCGAACCACCCGCAATACGTCTTGCTGCAGGGCGCTTACGACACCTACAAGAAGCTGGTGGAGGCGGGCGGCTGGCCGGCGCTGCCCAAGCTGACGGCCAAGCAGGTCAAGAAGGGCGAGATCGGCCCATACATCGTGGCACTGCGGCAGCGTCTGCAGGCCGAAGGCTACGAAGTGGGCAGCGGCGATCGCTTCGACGACGATCTGGAGGCCGCTGTCAAAGCGTTCCAAGGCCGCCACCAGCTGGACCCGGACGGCATCGTGACCGCGACCGTGCACAAAGAGCTGGAAGTAACAGCGGAAAAGCGCTTGAGGCTGATCCAGCTCGCCATGCAGCGCTACCGCGAGTCCGAAGGCAAGATGGCGGGGGACGACGACTTTTTCCTGTTCGTGAACATTGCCTTCCAGATGCTGTGGGTCTACGACCACGGCGCGATCGTCGACAAGCACAAAGTGATCGTGGGCAACAACGACACCGACAGCGATCAAGTCAGCGCGGTCAAGGGCAAGATCAACCGGACCAAGATGTTCTCGCACAAGATGGTGCGGGTGATCCTGGCGCCGAAGTGGTTCCCCACCTCGCGGGTCGTCGAGCTGGAGCTGCAGCCCAAGCTAGCCAAGGACCCGAGCTTCTTGGAGAAAGAGGGCTACGTCCGCGAGGTACAGCCCGACGGGACCGAGAAGTGGTACCAGAAGGCCGGCAAGTCGAACCTGCTGGGCGACGTGAAGTTTCAGGGGCCGAATGCCTTCAACATCTACCTGCACGACACGCCGTTCCGCGAGAAATTCTCGTTTGCGCGCCGGCCCTTCTCGCACGGCTGCGTGCGCGTCCACAAGCCGGTGGATCTGGCCGAGCTGATCCTGGGGCGCGACAAGGGCATGAGCGCTCGGGAAATTCGCGACATCATCCAAGAAAAAGAAGAAAAAGAGATCAAGCTCAAGACCCCGCTGTCGGTGCACATCGACTACGCCTCCGCGGGGGTCGACGAAGAGGGCAACGTGATCTTCGGCGCCGATATCTATGGCTACGATCAAGCGTTCTTCGACGGCGTGCTGCCGGTGGAAGAGGCCAAGGAATACAAGGCCGGCTCGACCCGCGGCCTGTGAGGGCCCCGGGGTCGAATTCGTATCGAAGTTGCGGGCCGGCTTTCGGGCCAGAACCCGCGCACTTGGGATGAACGCGGCATGGTCGACGGCGACAGCAAGGAGCCCCCAGCCGGGCCGCGCACCCATGTGGCGATCCACATCCTGGACGACGGCCGGGTGATTTTTGGCGACCTTCCGCCCGAACTTGCCGAGGTTGCAGCGATTTTGCGCGGGGACCCGCCGGAGCAGCGCCCACCGGCCGCCGAGCCGGCGCCACCGGACTCCAGAGCGGAAGACTGCGACCGCGACGCGGCGGCTCATTGACCCTGAGATAACTTTGCGTTTCAATATCGCGCCTCGCGGTGGGCCTGCCGTCCGCCGCACTTTTGCCACGTGGGTCTGGCCCGCAGCTCGGCCTCGTGGTCCTGCCCCGAGGCACCGCCCCGTTCGTGATTCAGCCCCAAGGAGCGCCCCATGCTCGAGGATATGCGCCGGCACAGTCGATCTACCCTGATCTACGTGCTTTTTGGCATCCTGATTGCCGTGTTCATCTTGACCTTCAACACCGCCTCGCGGGTCGGCACGGCCAAGGACATCGAAAACGAAGCGATGGCCGATGTCGCCGGAACCACCGTCGACAGCGGCGAACTGAACCTGGCGATGCTGCTTTCGGCCGATCCGCCGCCGCCAGCGCTGGACCAGTTCCAGAAGTTCCAGGCCAAGCAAACCTACGAAGGGACGCGCTTTTGGCGTTCGGGCGGCATGCCCGAGCTGGTGACCCTGACGCCGCACCAGAGCGTGCCCGGGACCAAGATCGAGAAGGTCATGGCCGAGCTCGTGGAGTCGGTGCTGGTCAGCCAGGACGCCAAGGCCCACGGTCTGTCGGTCAGCGACATCGAGCTGGCGCGCCGCGTGGTGGCGCTGCAGCGGGCCAACGGCTCGGATATGGCCGACGAGAACGGCAATTTCGATCCGCAGCGCTACGATCGCTTCGTCCGCTACGGTCTGGGCACCAGCAAGGGCGCCCTGGAAGACTTCCTGCGCCGCGAGATTCTGCGCGACAAGATGGCGATGGTGGTGACCCAGGGCATCGTCGCCGCGCCGCAAGAGGTCGAAGCGCTGTACAACGCCGACGCCAAGCGTCCGCGGCTGGAGGTGCTGACCCTGGACGCTGCCAGTGCCGCCAAGGCCGTGACGGTCAGCGACGCCGATGCCGACGCCTACGCCAGCGCCCACGCCGAGGCGGTGGCTGCCGAGTACAAGGCCCAGGAAAGCAAGTACAAAGTGCCGGACAAGTGGAACGTGCGCGGCATCCTGGTCGCCGCTGCGGCCGCCGACGAGAGCGCCGACGAGGCCAAGAAGAAGGAAGCCGCCGATCAGCTCGCCGCCAAGCGCGGTGCCGCCGAGGCGATCAAGGCCGACCTGCAAAAGGCTTGGAACGGCGACGTGTTGCTCGATCCCGTGGCGCCCAAGAGCGACGACCCGGACAAGCCGGCGCTGGCAGTGGGCGAGCCCAAGACCGCCACGCAGGTCACCGGCGACGAGAAGAATCAGCGTTTGCTCCAGTACTTCAGCAAGGTCGCCAAAGAGAAGTCCGAAGACTCGATCTACAAGGACGAGGGCGGCAAGTACGTGGACGACTACGACGCCGAAGGTCTGGCGCGCCAGCCGTTCGGCCCCGAAGTGCGCGACGCGGTGGCCGCCGCGGGCGAGCTGCAGCTGATCGGCCCGGTGCAGGGCAAGAAGGGCTGGTGGCTGCTGGTGGTCGAGAAGAAGTTGCCGGGCAAGGTGACGCCGCAGGACGTGGCCAACCGCGAGATCGCGCGCAGCCTGGTGCAGAAAGAGAAGGGCGAGAAGGAGATGGACAACATCGCCAAGGCGGTGCTGCTGGCCGCTCAGGCGACCGCGACCACCCCGCTGGCCGAAGTCGTCAAGGCCTACGCCAAGCAGCAGGGCCTGGGCGAGGACGCGCTGAGCGTCAGCGAGACACCGCCGCTGGGCAAGAGCCCGATGGAGTCGCTGCAGGACCTGTCGGCGCTGTTTGGCGGCCTGCCCAAAAACGACAGCCCCGACGACGTGCCGGGTGTGGGCCACAACCCCGAGCTGGCCAAGGCCGCCTGGGCGCTGAAGGATTCGGCGCCGCTGGCCGGTCAGGTCTTCAAGAGCGAAGACGGCAAGACCCGCTACGTGGTGCGTTTGGCCGCGGCCAAGGCCACCGACGCCGCCGCCGAGCAGAAAACCAAGGACATGCTGGGCAAGAGCCTGACTCAGCTGCGCCGGCGCGAGGCCTACCGCGCCTACGTGGTCAAGCTGGTCACCGAGGCCACCGCCGCGGGCAAGGTCAAGCCGACCTCGGCGCTGGCGCTGAAGATCAAGGAAGAAACCGCCCGCCTGGCCGACGAGCAGAAGAAGGCCGGCGAAAAGGGCAACAAGGCCGCGGCTCCCGGTGGCGTTCAGGTCCAGATGGGCGATCAGCCGGCGGGCGGCGCTCAGCCGATCAAGATCGATCTGGGGAAGGGCGGGGCTCCGGCCGGTGGCGCGCCGATCAAGATCGACCTGCCGCCGCCGAGCCAGCCCGAGGCGCCGGCGGCTCCGGCCAAGTAGCCGACCCGGCCCGCGATGGCGCGCAAACCCGGCGAGGACAGGCCGTTCGATCCTGCCGACTTGCGCGGCTACCTCCTGGACAGCGACGGCGACGACCCCAGCGCGGTCGGCGACCCGGTGGCGCTGAGCGACGGCGCCTGGGTATGGGAACCGGACGACGCGGCCCTGCCTGGCCAGGTCGCCGATGCCGCCGAAGCAGAACCCTTTGAATTTGAAGAGCGCTTGCGTACGGCGCCGGATCGCCCTGGCTGCTACCTGATGCGCGATCGCCGCGGCGCGATCGTCTACGTGGGCAAGGCGGCCTCGCTCAAGAACCGGCTGCGCCAGTACGCCGCCGGTCAGGACGAGCGGTTTTTCGTGCCCGGCTTGGCCGAAGTGCTCGGCGGCATCGACGTCATCGTCACCGCCAGCGAAAAAGAAGCGCTGATCCTGGAGAACGAGCTGATCAAGCGCCACCAGCCGCGCTTCAACGTCAAGCTCAAAGACGACAAGCGCTTTTTGCACCTGCGGTTGGCCAGCGACCAGGACTATCCGCGCCTGCAGGTGGTGCGGCGGCCGGCGCGCGACGGGGCCCAGTATTTTGGGCCGTATGCTTCGGCGAGCATGGCGCGGCAGGCGCTGGCGCAGATCAACCGGCACTTCCAGTTGCGCACCTGCCCCGACTCGATCTTCAAGAACCGGGTGCGGCCATGCCTGGAGTACCAGATCCGCCGCTGCCTGGGGCCGTGCGTGCTGCCCGTCGACGTGGCCGAGTACCACGGGCATGTCCGCGACGTGTCGCTGTTTCTCTCGGGCCGGCGCAGCGAGCTGCTGGGGCGCCTGAAGCAGCGGATGGTCGACGCGGCCGAAGGCGAGGACTTCGAGCGGGCGGCGCGCTACCGCGACCACATCAAGGCCCTGCAAGCCAGCGTGGAGCAGCAGAACGTCTCGATCGGCGACAACCCCCAGGCGATCGACGCGGTGGGACTTTACCGCGAGGGCGCGCGGGCTTGCGTGGCGGTGCTGACGTTCCGCGAGGGCGTGCTGATCGGCAGCCAGGGCCACCTGCTCAAGGACCAGGAGTGGCCGGATGCCGAGGTCATCGCCGGCTTCTGCCAGTGGCTGTACGACGCGGGCCACGGCGTGCCGGACGAGCTGCTGGTGCCGGTGGCGCTGGACGACCCCGAGGTGCTGGGCGAGTGGCTGGGCGATCTGGCCCGCCAGCGCGCGGCCCTGAGCGGCCAGGAGCGCGGGCGCGGCAAGGTGGCGATTACCCAGCCGCAACGCGGGGTCAAGGTGCGGCTGCTGGAGGCCGCGGCCGACAACGCCCGCCAGACCTTCGAAGAGCAGGCGCGCAAGGCCGCCAGCCAGGGCGCCACCTTGCAGGGGCTTCAGAAGCGCTTGCATTTGCAGCGGTTGCCGCGGCGCATCGAGTGCTACGACATCTCGAACATCTCGGGCACGGACGCGACCGGCTCGATGTCGGTGGCCCTGGACGGAGCGCTGGCGCCGCGCGAGTACCGGACCTTCGCCATCACCTCGATGGATACACCCAACGATTTCGCGATGATGTACGAGGTGCTCAGCCGGCGCTTCGAGCGGGTGCAGAGCCACGGCTGGCCGCTGCCGGACCTGGTGATGGTCGACGGCGGCAAGGGCCAACTGAAGATGGCTCAAGAGGTTTTGCGCGATCTGGGCGTGGACAACGTGGAGCTGTGCAGCCTGGCCAAAGCGCGCACCCAGGACAGCGACGACCAAGGCCCCAGTGTCCGCAGCGACGAGCGGGTGTTCTTGCCCAGCGCCAAGAACCCGATCGTCATGCCGCAGAATTCCAACGAGATCTACCTGCTCACCCAGCTCCGCGACGAGGCGCACCGGCTGGCCATCAGCCTGCACCGCAAGCGCCGCAACAAGCGCACCCTCAAGTCCAAGCTGGAGAAGATCCCGGGCGTGGGGCCCGAGCGCAAGAAGGCGCTGCTGGAAGCGTTCGGCTCGCTGGCGGGGGTCACGCGGGCGGTCGAGGCCGACATCGCCCAAGTGCCGGGCATCGGTCCAGAAATGGCGCGGCGCATCGTCCTGACCCTACGCGGTGAGTAGGTTCGGGAGACGCGGTCAGCGCGGCGACGGCCGCGGACCCCAGGTCAGCACGCCGACCCCAGCAAAGATCAGCGCCGCGGCCGCCGCTACCTGCCAGCCGGGGCGTTCACCCAGGACGCCGCCCGCGGCCACACCGGTGATGAGCGGCTGCGTGTAGCTGAAGGCCGCCGCCGTCGACGCCGGCAGCACCAGCATCGCCCAGCCCGACAGCAGGTAGCCCACCACGGTCGCCCCCACCACGATGTAGGCCAGGCCCAGCGCGACCTCGGGCGGCTGCGCGAGCCAGTCCGTCTGCACCAACGCGCTGCCGGCATAGGGCAGAATCAGCGGGGTGGACAGGCCAAAAGCCCAGCCCACGACCGGTCTTGCGCCGTAGCGGGCGATGAGCGGCCGGCTCAGCACCAGGTAGGTCGCGTACATGAGCCCGTTGGACGCCAGCAGCAGGTTGCCCAGGCTCCGCTCGGCGCCCAAATCCAGCCGCTCGGCCCCGACCAGCAGCAGCGCCCCCGCCAGCGCCACCGCCACACCCAACGTCTTGGTCCGCTCCAGTTTCTCGTGACCGAGCGCCGCCGCCACCAGCAGCGTCCACGCCGGAATCAGGCAGCCCAGCACGGCGGCGTTGACTGGGGTCGAGCGCGCCAAACCCTCGACAAACAGGGTCTGATTCAAGATCACGCCGATCCATCCCAGCGCCGCGCAGCGGGCGATCTCGCGGCCGCTCATGCCCGCCCGCCACGGCCGGGTCAGCAGCAGCAGCAGCGGTCCGGCCAGCACGATGCGCGCCCCGACCAACACCTGCACCGACACATGGCGCAGCACCAGCACACCCACCACCGGCCAGACGCCCAGCACCAGCTGGACCGCCAGCAGGGCCAGCGCGGCCTGGGCGACACTCGGCACTGCCGGCTGCTGGGGAGTAGGTCGAGTCATAAGCATTCCAGTAGGTTACGTGGTCGCGTCCGCGCGTCCCGCCGGCCGCGCACGCGCATCACAATGCGAACTGCGGGCCGCGTCAATGGCCGGGGTGCGCCAGGGCTCGGACTTTGCAAACTGCGCCGCCTGCTTCATACTCGGGGCACCAAGGCCACGCCCCACAGGGCGGCGGCACGGCCGCGGCACTCCACGTTTGGTTCACCTCGGGCAGGCCACGGGCAGGTCATGGCATCCGTTCATCAGCGTTATCGCATCATCGACAAGATCGACGCCGGCGGTATGGCCGAGATCTACCGCGGCGTCGCCGTGTCGATGGATGGTTTCGAGCGCTCGGTGGCGATCAAGCGCATCCTGCCGTCGCTGACCCAAGACCAGAAATTCGTGACGATGTTCCTGGACGAGGCGCGGCTGTCGATGCAGCTGACCCACGCCAACATCGTGCAGATCCTGGATCTGGGCAAGATCGGCGAAACCTACTTCATGACCATGGAGTTGGTGGACGGCGCCAACTTGCGCAAGCTGATGCAGCGCTCCATCGACATGGGCCGGCCCTTCCCGGTCAACGTCGCGTGCTTCATCGCCATGGAGATGGCCAAGGGGCTGGCCTACGCCCACGAAAAGACCGATGCCAAGGGCCACTCGCTGGGCATCGTGCACCGCGATGTGTCGCCACCCAACGTGCTGCTGTCGCGCCAGGGCGAAGTCAAGGTGACCGATTTCGGCTTGGCCAAGGCGCGGTCGAACGTCTCCGTCTCGGAAAACGACGTGGTCAAGGGCAAATTCGCCTACCTGGCCCCCGAAGTGGTGGACGGCAAAGAGCCGGATGCCCGCGCCGACATCTACGCCATCGGCATCATCCTGTGGGAAATGCTGAGCGGTCGCCGGCTGTTTTCGGGCAAGACCGACATGGAGACCGTGGACCTGGTGCGCAAGGGCGAAGTGCTCAAGCTCACCAAACTCCGCGAAGACATAGACGAAGAACTGGACAAGATCATCCAACGGACCCTGGCCAAGGCCCCCAAGCGGCGCATGCAGACCTGCCGGGAGTTCGAGCAGGAAGTCGCGGGCTACCTGGCCAAGAAGGGCTGGCGCGCCACTAGCGGCGACCTGGCCGGCTTTGTGCGCGAGCTCCTCGACGCCGACATCGAGGCCGAGACCATCGACATCGCCACCTTGTTGCACAACGAGTTGGAGGAGTTGCAGTTGGTCGGCAAGCTCGATCCCACGCTGGGCCAAGTGCCGCTCAAGGGGTCGGACCTCAAGGCGCGCTCGGTCAGCAAGCTGGAGGCCGGCAAGCTGCTGGATCGCCTAGACGGGGAAGTGCTCGACGACCTGGCCGACCCGGCGATCGCGGGTGGCTTTGCCGATCGGTTCGAGCCGGGTGCGGAGGCCCAATCCAAGGCCCAGACCGGTCGCCAGGAAGGTGTCGGTCGCCCGGGGTGGCTGATCCCGGCGGCGGTGGGCGGCGTGGTCGCCCTGGCGGCGCTGGCCTGGCTGCTGCTCGGGCACAAGTAGCGCACGCTCGGCTTCGTTCTACGCCCGCCGCGCGCCGCCTGCTTGGGCGGTAGCCCGACCGGGCAAACCAAGGGGGATGCTGTGAAATTCTTTGTTGATACCGCCGACACGACCGAGATCCGCAAGGCGCTGGCGTGGGGCATTCTGGATGGGGTGACCACCAACCCGTCGCTGGTCGCCAAGACCGGCCGCCGGTTCGAAGACGTGCGCACCGAGATTCTGGGCATGGTCAGCGGGCCGGTGTCGCTGGAAGTTACGGATATGTCGCTGGAAGGTATGTTGAGTCAGGGGCGCGCGCTGGCGGCGCTGGGCTCGCAGGTGGTGGTCAAGCTGCCGCTGACCCGCGAAGGTATCGCAGCCTGCAAAGCACTGACTGATCAAGGGATTCGTACCAATGTGACCCTGTGCTTCTCGGCCAACCAGGCCCTGCTGGCGGCCAAGGCGGGGGCGACCTACATCTCGCCGTTCGTTGGCCGCCTGGACGACATCTCCATGGACGGGATGCGGCTGATCGAAGACATTGTGCAAATTTACAAGAATTATTCTTTTGGTACGCAGGTGCTGGTGGCCTCGGTGCGCAACCCGGTGCACATCCTGCAGGCGGCCAAGATGGGCGCCCACGTGTGCACGGTACCGTTCAAGGTGCTGGACCAGCTGTTCAACCATCCGCTCACCGACCTCGGCAACGAGCAATTCCTCAAGGATTGGGCCAAGGTTCCCGGCTAGGTCTCGCCGGGCGGGCCTCGGCAGAACTTTCGCGGCGCGCAGAGCAACCATATGCTCTAGGTTTGGAGGCAGCGGCCGGCGCGCCCCGGACGCCGTCGCCGGTGGGCCACCCAGGACGGGCGCCCGCCGGTGCGCGCTCGAAGGCCGGACCCAGGGTAGGACCGCTGCAACGGTGCGTAGTTTCCCCATTGCCGGCCGGCGCCCCTAGCCTTGCTGGGAGTCGGCCTGCCCCCCTCGGCGGCGGTGCCGCCCAAGGCCACGATGGCGCCAGATACCCACAGCCAAGCCGGCGGCCCCGATCTGCACTCGGATGCGTCCGGTCGGCGGCGGCAGCGCTTGCGCTGGGTGGCCCGCATCCTGATGTTGGCGGTGCCGGCTACCGCCTTGGCCTACCAGGGCGGGGCCCAGCCGGAGTCCGTGGCAGCCGTGGCTGCTCTGTTGGCCGTGGTCTGGCTGTTCACCCTCGCCGCGCGACCGCACAAGAATCCTTCGTTTATCGGCGGTTGGCTGCTGGTGGTGCTGGGCGGATGGACGGCCCTGCAGGCGCTGCCGCTGCCGCGGGGCCTTACCGGGCTGCTGACGCCGCAGACGCTGCAACTGTGGGACCAGGGGCGCGAGGCCTTGGGGCTGCCGCAAGCGGCCTTGGTGGCGATGGCGTTGGCGCCGGGCGATGCCGCCTTGCAGGCGTGCGTCTACCTGCTGGCAGGCACGGTCGGCGTGTTGACGAGCACCCTGTTCATGGGCAGCCAAGGTCGGCTGTGGTTGCGCTACGTTTCGCTGGTGCTGGTGCTGGTGCCGGTCCTGTCTGGCTTGGCCTACCTGAGCGACGCGCTGCTCATCCCAGAGGGCTACCTGCCCGCGTCGCTGCGGCCGCGGCTCGAGCTGGTTCGCCTCATCAATCCCAACCACGTTGCGGCGGTGTGCAACCTGGGCCTGGGCATCGCGCTGGGCCACAGCGTCCACTCGCGCAACGTCACCCAAGAGATCCTGTTCGGCATCGCCGCCCTGCTCCTGGCCTCGACGGCGGTGGCCACGGGGTCGCGCGGCGGGATCGTGGTGGCGGGCGGCACGCTGCTGGGGACCATTCTGGCCTCGCCCACGGCGCCGGCCTACATGCGCGTCAACCCGCGCGACCGCCAAGCCACCGCCCGGCTGCGCTCGGCGGTCCTCGGCGCCATCGTGCTGCTGGTGGTAGTGGTGCTGGCGCTGCCCATCATCGAGCGCGAGATGGCGGCGCCCGAGCAGTTGGCCGCGGACCCCAAGCTCGGCCTGTGGATGAAGGCCCTGGTCGTGCTGCCCAAGGTGGCGGTGCTGGGCTGGGGGCCGGGTGGCGTCGCCATCCAGTTGAGTCAGGCGGTGCCCTCGTCGGTGCGCTTCGACTTCATCGAGAACTTCTTGGTCGACCGCCTGTTGGCCTCCGGCCTCTTGGTCGGCCTCGCCACCGTGATCGCCCTTGGGTGGTCGACCCGGCGCGGTCTGTTGCGGGTGGCCACGGTGCTCGACGGCAAGACCTTCGCCGTGGCCTGGTGCGCCTTCCTGGTGGCCAACCTGGTCGATTTCTCGTTCGAAGTCCTGGGTCCGCTGGTGCTGTTCGCGATGATTGGTGCGGCCTTTGGTTTTGCCGGCGTGCGCACCGCCGCCGAGGCGGCCCAAGCCGAGCGGCGCGTCGGCAGCGGGCACCGGCGCAGCATGGCGGTGACCGGGCTGGCCCTGCTGGGCACGGCCGGACTCCTACAGTGGCGCGTGGCTGGCGGGCTGAATCGCGAGATCGATCCCGTGCTTGCCAAGCTGCCTGCCCAGGAGGCGGCGGAGATGGTCGGCGCGCGCTTTGCTACCGACGAGCACGCCTTGTACGTGGTGGCGCGCAAATGGCTCGACGCCAAGCAGACTACCAAGGCCCTCAAAGCGCTGGATGCGGCCGTCAAGCTGCGGCCCGCCGGTGCGCAGTTGCACCTGTTCCGCTTCGCGGCGCGCCTGGACGCCGGGCAAGTGGAAGGGGCGGCCGAGGACTTGATCTGGCTGTTCGGAGCCGACAAGGCGACCGTGCAGCGCGCGCTGGACGTGTGCGTCCGCTCGGCCAAGGCCGAAGCCCTGCTCCTGGAGGTCATGCCCAAGGTGCCCCAGCGCAGCTACGAGCTGGCCCTGCACTTCCGCGACAGCCGCCCAGACTTGGTCGAGCGCGTGGCGGTGTCGCTCCGCAAGCGCTACCCAGGGCAGGTGTTCGGCGTCGAGGTCATGCGCGCCGAACTGTACCTGCAGCGGGGCGCGCTGGAACCGGCCAAGGCGATTGCCGCGGCCCTGATGGCCAACGAATCGACCACAGACGACGGCTGGCGCGTGCAGGGCAACATCTTGCTGCGCGAGGGCAAGGCCTACGAGGCCCACCACGTGTTCAAGTACTTGTGCGGCAAGACCAACGAACTGGTGACGTGCCGCACGGCCATCGAGGCGGCGCGCGGAATGGGCCGGCACCAGGCCGCCCTGGAATACATCCGCTCGGTGGCGCCGGTTTTCCGCGTCGGGCCCAACTGGGCGACGATCTGGAACATGCACCTGGGCGGCGCGCTGATGGCCGTTGGCGACTACACCGAAGCGGTGGATGCACTGCGCAATGCCACGGGTCTGGATCCGCGCAATCTGGAGGCGGCACTGCTGCTCGCGCAAGCGCTGGAACACGAGATGCTTTTTGGCGAGTTGACCGAGCTGTCGAACCACCTGAGCGAGATCTTCCCCACCAATCCGCAAGTGCGGGCGCTGGCCGACCACGTCGCCGCGGCGAGCCAGACGATCCCCACGCCCGCGGCCCGACTTGGGGCCGGGTTGCCGCGGGCGGCCACCCCTGCCGTGGGCCTTCCGGCTGGCGTGACGAAGCTGCGACCGTGACGAAGGCGGTGGCCGACGCCGCACGTTGACAGCGCCGCGCGAGGTCGCTAGCGTACCGACCGGTCCGTTTGCGACGCAGTGCGTCATCCAAGCGAGGCCTTCGCCGAAGTCACGAATTTGCGGGCACTTTGTCCCGACGCAGCCGCCCGCGCAGCCGGTGCGCACCCCGTCCGCGCACCCGTCCGCACACCAGTCCGCGGTGCACTCACAGACCGCACGGAGAGTCATCCATGAAGATCCTGGTTTCTGCCAAGCGCGTCAGCGATCCCAATGCCAAGCTCGCCATCTCGGGCGACGGCAAGTGGGTAGAAGGCGACGTGGAATACGTGATGAACTACTTCTGCGAAAACGCCATCGAGTGCGCTCTGGCGCTGGCAGAAGAACACGGCGACGTGGAGACCGTGGCGCTGGGCGTGGGTGAGTCGGACGAGACCGGGCGCTTCGTGCGCCAGGGGGCGCTGGCCCGCGGCATCGACCGCGGCATCGTGGTGTCGGCCGACGAGGCGATCATCGACTCGGACCTCATCGCCCGCGTCTACCAGAAGATCGTCGAGAAGGAGTCGCCGGACCTCGTCCTCATCGGCAAGCAGTCGGTCGACGGCGACAGCAATCAGGTGGGCCAGCTGCTGGCCGAATACCTGGACTGGCCGCAGGCCACCTTTGCCAGCAAGGTCGAGATCAAGGGCGACCAGATCGAGGTCACCCGCGAAGTCGACGGCGGCCTGGAAGTGGTCGCGCTGAGCATGCCCTGCGTCATCACCGCCGACCTGCGCCTGAACGAACCGCGCTTCGCGTCGCTGGCCGGCATCATGAAGGCCAAGAAGAAGCCGCTGGACGAGTACGAGCTGGACGACCTGGACCTGGGCGACGCCGCCCCCAAGGTGCGCATCGCCAAGATGACCACGCCGAGTGGCCGCAAGGCCGGCGTGCTGGTCAAGGACGTTGACGACCTGGTGGCCAAGCTGCGCGGCGAAGCCCGCGTGATCTGATTGCCAACCGCACCGTACTCGCACTCGTTCCAGTAGGGAGTCCAAATCATGAGCAAGATTCTGGTCATCGCCGACCACGACAATGTGGCGGCCAAGAAGATCACCCTCAACACCATCGACTTTGCCAAGCAGCTGATCGCCAAGAAGGGCGGCAGCTTCGACATCGCCGTCATCGGCAACGGCTGCGGCAGCGCGGCGGCAGGCTTGACGGGCTACGGCGCCGGCGCGGTCCACGTGGTCGAGCACGCCGACCTGGCCCACCCGCTGGCCCAGGGCTTTGCCAAGGTCGTCGCGGACCTGGCCAAGTCGATCGGCGCCGACGTGGTCGCGATGTCTGCGTCGAGCTTGGGCAAAGACGCCATGCCGCGCGTCGCCGTTCGCCTGCAGGCGGGCATGGCCTCGGACGTCATTGGCATCGTCGATGCCGGCGGCGCGGTGGCCTTCCGTCGGCCGATGTGGGCCGGCAACCTGGTCGGCGACGTCGTCATCGATACGGCCGTACAGGTGGTGACGGTGCGCTCGTCGGCCTTCGACGCGATCGCCGCCAGCGGTGGCGCCTCGCCGGTGCAGAGCTTTGCCGCCGACCCGGGCGCCAGCCGCGCCAAGTTCGTCCGCTTCGAAGGAACCCAGTCGAGCCGCCCGGACCTGACCGAAGCCGCCGTGGTCGTGGCCGGCGGCCGCGGCCTGAAGGATCGCTTCGGCCCGATCACCGAGCCGCTGGCGGACTTGCTGGGCGGCGCCATCGGTGCCTCGCGCGCCGCGGTGGACGACGGCTTCGCGCCGAACGACTACCAGATCGGCCAGACCGGCAAGGTGGTCGCGCCGCAGCTGTACTTCGCCATCGCCATCTCGGGCGCCGTGCAGCACTTGGCCGGCATGAAGAACAGCAAGACCATCGTCGCCATCAACAAGAACGCCGACGAGCCGATCTTCAAGGTCGCCGACTACGGTCTGGTCGCCGATGCCTTCACGGCGGTTCCGGAATTGGTCAGCAAGATCAAGGCTGTCCGCTCCTAGCCGCGACCATTGCTGCCGCCCGCTGAACGCGACACCATCGTTGCCCCGGCCACGCCCGTCTGGCCGGCCGGGGTGGCGGTGGTGCGCCTGTCGGGCCCGCAAGCCCACGCCATCGCTCAGCAACTGACCGCAAGGTCGGCCGATCGCCCCGGGCAGCTGCAGCTCTGCGCCGTGACCGATCCGCGCGACGGCGGGCGCATCGACCGCGGCTACGTGGCCTTTTTCAAGGCGCCGCGCAGCTTTACCGGTCAGGACGTAGCCGAATTCCAGGTGCACGGCTCGCCGGCCGTCGTGGACAAGCTGCTGGAGGTCTGCGCGGCGCTGGGTGCCCGCCTTGCCGAACCCGGCGAATTCACGTGGCGCGCCTACGAGGCCGGCAAGCTGGATCTGCTGCAGGTCGAGGCGCTGGCGGACCTCATCTCCGCCCAGAGCGAGACCCAGCGGCAGACCGCGCTGCAGCAGCTGGATGGCGGCCTGTCGGAGCGAATTACCAGGCTGCGCGCGCCCTTGCTGCACGTGCTGGCCCAAGTCGAAGCGCGCCTGGACTTTGCCGCCGAGCCGCACCTGGCGCACCTGGACCCGGCGCCGCTGTTGGCCGATCTGGCGGAGCTGCAGACAGAGGTCGAGGACCTGGCGGGCACGGCCCAGGCCGGGCAGGTGCGGTTGCGCGGCGCGCGCGTGGTGCTGTTCGGCGCACCCAACGCGGGAAAGTCCACGCTTCTCAACGCCTTGGTCGAGCTGGATCGCGCGCTGGTCGACGCCCGGCCTGGTACGACCCGCGACACGCTGGAGGTGCAGACTGCGCCGCAAGGGGTGCTCGTCACTTGGATCGACACGGCGGGAGTGCGCGAGGCCGAGGACCCGGTCGAGCGCGCCGGCACCGAGCGCGCCCGCCGCGAAGTGGAGCGCGCCGACGTGGTGCTGTGGTGCCGCGACGCCAGTGCCCCCAACGAGCCCGAATTGCCGTTGCCGGACACCCCGGCGGTGGTGATCGCCGTGGCCACCAAGGTCGACGTGGCGCCTGCGCCGGCCGACCAGTGGCCCGTGGCGGCGCCGCAGGGGCTGGGGGTGCGCGGCCTGCGCCAGCAGGTGGTGGCCCAAGTCCGCGAACTGGCTCGGGGGCCGCGCGGAGCCGAGGTCGTGATCAGCCGCGAGCGCCACCGCCACGCGCTGTTGCGCGCCAGCGAAGGTCTGCAGCGGGCCCGCGCGGGGCTGCAGCGCGGCGAAGAGCTGGAGCTGGTGGCGGCCGATCTGCACGATGCTGCCGATGAACTGGCAGAAATGCTGGGACATCTTGCGCCGGACACCATCCTTGGGACGATCTTTGCCAGCTTCTGCATCGGCAAGTAGTTGCACGGCGCCGCAAGTTGGACCAAAATGGTCCGAGTTGCCGGCGCGGACCGGCCGGAGCGAGACATGACGGCGATGAGCGACGAGGCAACCGCCAAGAAGGGCGTGCTCAAGCAGCTGGCCCGCCAGGGCGGCGCGATGCACATCAAGGATTTGCACGAATTCAGTACCTTGCGCTTTGGCCGCGGCCACCGCGAATTCAGCGAGCTGATGGAAGCGCTGGTCGCCGAAGAGCTGGTGACCTACGACGCCGGCAGCTTCGCGCTGACCGACGCCGGCAAGAAGGCCACCGGCTCGATGCTCTTGTAGGCGCGACCACCGGGAATAATCGACAATCGAGCGGCCTTGCACGGGGTGCCCCTTGCGCGGGCGTGGTTTCTCCTTAGAATTGCCCGCCGCCTGCCCTTGGGTGCGGCGCTCGCTTTCTCGTGCTGTCTGGAGTTCCTCATGGCCAAAGACCTTGGCAATCCGCCACAATCGTCGCCCTCTGCCGCCACGCCAGCGGCGAATACCAACTTGCTGTACGGCATCTTGCTGCTGACGGCGGTAGGTATCGGTGTGTCGATCTACCTGCTGCGCCACAAGTTGCACATCACGCTGGACCCCACCTATACGTCCAGCTGCAACCTGGGCGGCGCGATCAACTGCGACAAGGTGAACGTTTCGGGCGCCAGCGAACTGTTCGGCCTGCCGATCAGCTTCTACGGCATCCCCACTTACCTGGTACAGCTGTACCTGACGGTGCTGGCTCTGCGCGGCCGCACCAGCCACGACCTGGCCAAAGTGGGCGAAAAGGCTCTTGACGCCGTGGCCGGCATCGGCCTGTTGACCAGCGGCTACTCGCTGTTCCTGGCGCTCTACAGCTCGGCCGTGGTCGAGGCCTACTGCCTGTACTGCATTTCGCTGTACATCGTGAACTTTGGCGTCACCGCGCTGGCCATCGCCGCGGGACCCAAGACGGTGGCCAACACCATCCAGCGCTCGCTGGCCCTGCTGGTGTCGTTCGATCAGCCGGTGACCACGGCGCTGCTGGTACTGGTGATCGGCGCCGGCGGCGGCTGGCTGGGCTACGACCACAGCCGCGCTTCGCTGGAAGCCGAGTACAAGGCCAAGATCGACGCGGCGTTTGCCGGCGGGGATCAGGCGCTCAAGGCCGATGCCGGGTCGCCGTCGACCGCCCAGGCTGGCGCCAACAACGTGGCCCCGCAGGCCGCCCAAGTGGCCCAGGCTCCGGCCGCCCGCCCCACCGGCGAGTGCGGCAAGCCCATGGGCAAGAAAACCGAAGACGGCTGGACCATTTACGAGCCCTGCCTGGACGAGGAAGACATCCGCGACGCCTATGGCGCCAAGGACGCCAAGGTCACCGTGGTCAAGTACTCCGACTTCGAGTGCCCCTACTGCCGCTACCTGGCCATGACCATGGAGCCGCTGAAGCCCAAGTACAAGGACAAAGTCCGCTTCATCATGAAGCACTTCCCGATGAACCCCAGCTGCAACAAGTACATGGCGGGCTACGACAAGCACCCCAACACGTGCTTTGCCCACGCCGCCGCCCTGTGCGCCGGTCGCCAGGGCAAGTTCTGGGACATGCACGACAAGCTCTATGCCAACCAGCCCAAGCTGGACGCCGAGACCGACCGCAAGGCCGCCGAAGAGCTGGGCCTGGACATGGCCAAGTACGACGCCTGCCTGAAAGACCCCAGTGTACAAGCCAAGTTCAACAAGGACATCGACGCGGCCTACGCCGCCGGCATCTACGGCGCGCCGCGCACCTACATCAACGGCCGCATGGTCACCGGCTCGGCTTCCACGGCGATCTTGGAGTACTACATCCAAAAGGCGCTGGAGAATCCCACCTCGGCCGCGGCCCAGCAGCCGGTGGCGATGGCGCCCAAGCCCGACGGCAGCCACATGATCGCCGCCAAGACCAGCAAGGGCGCGTTCTACATCGACGCCTACGAAGCCGCCGTCACCAAGGACGGCAAGGCCGTGAGCCTGCCCGACGTGGAGCCGGCGATTGCGTCCTGGACCGAGGCTACCGACGCCTGTGCCAAGGCTGGCAAGCGCCTGTGCAGCGAAGAGGAGTGGGTCTCGGCCTGTGCCGGCGCCCTGCAGGTCGACAACAACAACAACCAGCAGTTCGCCGACGACGACGTCGAAGGCAACATGTACCCCTACGGCACGTTCTACGAGGCCGGCACCTGCGTCGACCAGGAAGACAAGTACAAAGGCAAGGCGCAAAAGACCGGCGCCAAGGCCAATTGCCGCACGCCGTCGGGCCTGTTCGACCTGGCCGGCAACATGGGCGAGTGGTCGGGGGTCACCAAAGAAACCGCCGGCCTGATGGGCGGCCACAACAATTCGGGCGAGCGCGCCGCCTGCAACCAGCGGTCGGCCAGCTTCGGCGTGGGCAACCGCAACCAGACCACCGGCTTCCGCTGCTGCGCCGACAAGGACGTGGCGCAAGGCAAGGTCAGCGCGAGCGATTTGAAGGGCGGCGACACCGACATGGTCGGCAAGCCGGTGCCGGCGTTCAAGGCCAAGGACTCGAACGGTCAAGAGATCGACTCGGCGCAGTTCAAGGGCAAGGTCACCTTGGTCAACTTCTTTGCGTCGTGGTGCGGCCCGTGCAAGAAGGAGTTCCCCGAGCTGGTCAATCTGCAAAAAGAACACAAGGCCAAGGGTTTCCAGGTCATCAGCATCGGCGTCGACCGCGAAGAAGGCCGCTCGCTCGAATTTGCCAAGGGCTTCGAAGCGCCCTGGGGCATCATCGCGGACGCCGAGAACGAGCTGATGGGCAAGTTCAACGTCTACTCGATGCCGGCGACCTTCCTCGTCGACCGCCAGGGCGTGGTGCGGTTCTACGACACCGGCTTCAAGCCCGAAGAGCAGCTGCAGAAGCTGCGCGACGCCATCGCCAGCTTGCTCTGATGCCACCCCACAGTCGCCGGTCGCTGCTGGCTAGCTCGCTCGGGCTGGCGGCGCTGGCGGCCTGTCGCCATCCCCAGTCGATGCGGCCCCTGCGCTGGCAACGCGAGCCCAGCGGCCTGGAGTACGCCCGCACCGAGGTGCCGCTGGGCAGCGACCGCGCCAGTGTGGTGATCCATTTGCTGCGCCTGGACTTGCGGCGCCACGAGCTGCGGGTGGTGTTGGCGACCGCGCTGGGCAAGAAGCTGGCGTCGGCCGAGGAATTCCGTAGCCACAGCAAGGCTTTGGCTGCCATCAATGCCGGCTACTTCGACCCGGAGTACCGGCCGCTGGGGCTTCTGGTCAGCGGCGGCCGCGAGCTCGCGCATTTGCGGCTGGTCGACCACGGTGTGTTCGCGATCGCCGGCGGGCGCCCATCGGTCGACCACGCGCGCACCTTCCACGCGCCGCCCGATTTGGAGTTCGCGGTCGAGTGCGGACCGCGCCTGCTGGTGGCGGGCGAGCGACCGCGCTTTCGCCGAACCGACCTGGCGCGGCGGGTGGCCATCGGCAGCGACTCGCTGGGCCGCGTGGTGCTGGCGGTGACAGAAAGTGTGATGGGCATTGACGAATTTGCGCGGTCCTTGGCGCTATCGGAGCCGGTGGGCGGGCCGGGCCTGCGCGACGCGCTGAACCTGGACGGCGGCTCGTCGGCCATGCTGGCGGCGCCGCTGTCCGGTGCCACGGCACAGGTGACCACGGCCGTGGAGGTACCCGTGGGGTTGGTGGTGGTGGCGCGCGGCCAGCCGTGACGGCCGCCGCTGCGTCACGGAATTGCCCAGCAAACCGGCCAGAGGTTTTGATCTGCTGTGCAATTGAGGCAAACTACAGGATCGAGCCGGCAGCGCGCGCCGCACATGCGCCGCTCCGAGCCCACCTGTGATGGTGCAAGGCATTATCTTGCATGGGGTTTTTCTGATGTTCGCGATCCAAGCCGCCCGCGCCGGCGCCACCATGCCCCCCTCTAGGGCCGCCCTTGCCCGCGTCAGGACCATCCTGCGCCCGGTGGCGGTGGCCCTGTTGTTGCCGCTGTGCTGGCTGACGGCCGCGCTGCCCGCCGGGTCGAGCGTGGGCGCGCAGGCCTGGGCCGACGAAGAGAAGAATGCCCTGGGTATCATCCACTTCGTCAAGCGCGGCGAGGTCGGCGCCCTGTCCGTGCAGCGCATCGAAGAGTACCTGCGGCAGATGCTCGACGCGGCCGGCTACGTCAAGATGATCCCGGCCAAGGCTACCGAAACGGGCAAGGCCGTGGGCGGCGGCAGCGGCAGTGGCGCACAGCGCGATCGCCCGGCTAGCCCGGCGGTCAAGGCTTTGGAGAAGGCCGACAAGCTGATGGCCGCCGCCCGCGACATGCTGGCCGAGAGCTCCGAAAACTCGGCCGACGCCACCAAGTTGATCACCGCCGCCGCCGACCGCTACGAGCAGAATTTCGTCGAGCTGGTCGACTTTTCCAAGCTCAGCGATGCCTACGTGGCGCTGGCGAGCCTGGCCCACGACGCCGGTGACCAAAAGACGGCCGGCGAGTGGCTGACCAAGGCACTGGTCATCCAGCCCAGCCTGGTGGTGGATGCGCGCAAGCACAAGGATCTGAAGGTATTCGTCGAAAAGACTCGCCTGGCCTTGGAAGCCAAGCCGCGCACCGACGTGCAGGTGGAGTGCCGCGAGGAGAACGCCGAGGTCTACGTCGACGGCGTGAAAATCGGCACCGCGCCCGCGACCGCCAAGGACCTGCTGACGGGCACCCACTACCTGCAAGTGCGCAAAAGCAATGCGGCTCCCTGGGGCCAGGCGGTTGCGGTAAAGGGCAAGCCGCTGTCGGTGCGCGCGGTTTTGCAGATCGAGGTGGCGCCGCAAGACGAGATCGCCGTAGGGGTGAGCGCGGACGACATCAAGGACATGGCCAACAAGGGCAATTTTGGCGAGAAGATCTTCAAGAACTCCGGGAGCATGTTTGCCCGCCAGGTCGGCGCGACCCACCTGCTGTTCGGGCTGGTCAGCAAGCGCCCCAGTTCGCTGGAGCTGCACCTGTTCCTGTACAACGGCAAGACCAAGAAGACCTGTTCGATCGAGAAGATCGAGTACGCCGCCAACCTCAGCAACCTGCAGATGCAGACCCTGGATGCCGAGAGCAAGGTGCGCGCGGCCCTGCAGAGCTGTTCCAGCGACATCGCGGTCACGCCTGCCTGCTTTGCCGGTGCGCCGGAGCCCGAGCCCGACGCGCCCGACATCGTCGCCCCGCCGCCCGACGAAAACCCCAGGGTCGCGCCCAAGGTGGAACCCAGGGTCGAGCCGGAGGTGGAGCCCAAGGTCGAGCCAAACGGGGAGCCC
>JACRCU010000112.1 GCA_016218865.1 Deltaproteobacteria bacterium
CCGACCGCATGGGTTTTTTGCGGGCGGCCCTGTCCTCTGGGTGGGGCGCAAGCGAGCGCCTACAGCGACTCGCCGCGCCGCGACGTAGATTCTCTCCGGTATCCAATGTTTTGGACGCCAGTATCACACGGGCAGGTCACAGCCGCAGCCCAGCTTGCATGGGCGACTTGATCACCAGCAGCAAGTGCGGGCAGGGCCAGGCGCTGTCTTTCCGGTGTCAGGTTACGCTACGCCGGCCGGCCCGACTCCGCCGCAAGGCAAACCAGACGGCCAATATGCCAGCCAAGATGGCAAGATTCCTGGACTCTTGCGCGCGCGCACTACTGCACCCCCCGCTGCCCCGCACCGCCGTGCCGCTCACCGCAGTGTCGCCGGTGCCTGCGCTGCCTGTGGCATCCAACCCCGCGCCGTCGCTACCGATCTTGGCGTCGCTGGGGCCACAGCCGGGGAGCAGCGCACCGCCGGGGCCGCGGTCGGTGGTGCCATCGCAGTCGTCGTCCTGGCCGTTGCAGGTCTCTTTGCCGGTCTGACAGGCGTTCCACTGGCAGCCGTCGCCGCAGGTGCGCGTGCCGACGCTGCCGCAGGCGGTGACGCAGGTGGCGTCGGCGCCCAAACTCGTCGCCGTGCACTCGTAGCCCAGCGCGGCCGGATCCAGAACCAGGCGGCCCCAGCCATAGGCAGCGTCGGGGTGGGACTCGCCCATGGCGGCGGCGGTGTCGCGCATGTCGAGCACCGCGTCCGCGGGAGTGCGGCCGGTGGCGGCAATCCACACGGCGGCCACGCCGGCAGCGTGTGGGCAGGCGGCGGAAGTGCCAAAAAACGCCCCCTGGGTCGTGGCAACCCCGGTCGGCGCCATCACTTCGGGCTTTTGGCGGTCGTCGGGCGTGGGCCCATAGCTGCTGTAGCCTTCGAGCGGGCCGGTGGCGTAGTGGCCGGCGTAGATGGCGCCGACGGTGAGCACACCCTGGCACGAGGCCGGGTCGTACACGTTGCCGTTCTGGTGCCAGACCGAAAGCGCGCCATTGCCATAACCCATCGACACAATGCGCAGTTTCATGCCGTTGGGCACGCCGTTCTTGGCGCGCACCTGCAGCGCGTACTTGCCGGCGGCGGCGACGTCGTAGATCACCTGCTCCAGCGGGGCGATGTTCTTGCCTTGTTTGAGCTTGCTTTCGTCGACCTTCTGCCAGGTTCCGTCGTTCTGGTACCAAAGCTCCAGGTCCAAGTTGACGGCCCGCTCGGCGTAGTCGTCCCAGTCGAGGGTCATCTGTATCTGGCCGTGCCAGGACTGGAATTCCAATCGCTCCACGCCGGGTTGGAACTCGTGCAAGCCGTTGCCATCGGCGTCGACGAACTCGGCGCGGTAGAACTTGCCGCCGCCCGAGTTGCCCGAAGCGTTGACCCAGTCGACGCCAGCGCTGCGCACCACATCGGTGACTACGCACAGGCGGCCTTCGAGGCGGCCAAAGCTCATGCCCAGCCAGATGACCGAGTGGCTAACCACCTGAACGCCCTTCGGGTTGCCCTTCTCGGTCACCGCCTTGGCGAAGCTCTGGATGGCGGCCACCGTGCCGGTCTTGACCGGGTAGATGCTCGCGCCGGGCGCCGTGTCGGCCACGACCTCGCAGCACATGGTGCCGTGGGCGCCGTCGCCGCTGAGCACCGGGCCGACCACGTTCGGCACTTCGCCAGCGGCCACCGCTTCTTTCAGGCCATCGAAGCCCTCGTCGACCACCGCGACCACGGTGCCGCTGCCGTCGGCGGCCAGGCAGGCGACTTCGCTGGTCCGCAGATCGCTCGCACCCTTGCTCTGGGTGGGGCCGGTGGCTGGCCACGGGCGTTGCGGCAGCTGGGCCAACGCCACTTCGGGATGGCGCGCCAGCCAGGGTTCCACCGCGCGCAGCGGCAGCCATACGTCGGCCAGATCCAGGCCCAGAACCGCGACTTCACCGCCAAAATCAGCCAGATCGCGCAGGTCCAGGTCGTCTACGCGCCGGCCGGGCGGCACCTCGATCTGCACGCGCCAGCGGCCGTCGACGCGGCTGCCCTGGATGAGCGCGCGCGCGTGGCGGGCGACCCGCTCCAAGTCCTTGGCATCGCCGCGGCGCCAGGCCTCGACCGCCTCGCTCAAGTGGCCGGCGATCCGCGCACTGGCAGCACTGGCCACCGGCGGATGGGCCTGGGCCGGCCGGGCAGCGGGCCACATGGCGGCGAGCAAAAGCATCAGGGACAACAGGCGGGACAGAGGAGACATCGCTGGACCGGGGCGGCGGGGCGCCGCCAGCAGTGTCGCACACTCGCTTGGCGGGGGCGATTGAAAAAGTGTCACGGAATCGCCCGACCCAGGTCGGCAGCGACCCGCTTGGCCGCCAGCTCGCCCGAGCGCATGGCGCCGACGATGCCGTGGCCGGCGCGAGTCGAGGCGCCGCACTGGTACAGACCGGGAATCGGCCCGCGGTAGCCCGGACGCCCCTCCAGAAACTGCTCGGGCGTGGCCGCCAGACCGTAGCCCGTGCCGCCGCTGGCGCGGGCAAAGCGGTAGTGGGTAAGGGGCGTCGAACTCTCGGCAAACACGACCTTGCCTTCGGTGGCCGGCAGCAGCGCCGCCACCCGCCGCAACATGTCGGCCTCGATGCTGGCTTTGGCCTGCATGTAGGCGTCGCGCTTGCGGTATTCGCCCGACTCGACCTCGGCGGCGGTGACGCCCCAGGCCTCGGGCGCGGCGGGCACCAGGGTCATGGCTTCGACGGTGGTGCAGCCGGCCGGCGCATGCCCCGGTGTCTGCGGATCTTTTTGGCTGCCGCTGGTCAGGTAGCAGCCGGCGGGCTGGTAGCCCTGGCGGCGCTCGGCACGGTCGTAGAAGTCGTCGACGTCGGTCGAGTCGAACTGCCAGTAGTTGGTGGCCTTGCCCGGCGGCACATGCAAGTCCGCCTGCACGCCAAAGAAGCTGATCCACAGGGCTCCGCCCATCACCCACTGGTCGGCACGCCGCTGCGCTTCGCTCGGCAGGTGAGCCCGCCCCAGCAGCTCCAGCCAGGTCTTCTTGATGTCGGCATTGGAAAGTACCGCCTGCGCCCGCACTTGTGGGCCGAGCACGCCGCCGTGCCCCTCCAACTCGATGCCGACCGCCCGGCCGTCCTCGACCGTGATGCGCTTGACGCCGCGGCGCAGGTGGATGGTTCCGCCCAGCTCCTCCAGGCGCTCGCACAGGCGATCGGCGAGGACCTGGCCGCCACCCACCGGGTAATAGGCACCCTGCAGGTAGTGGTCGACCAGGCCGGCGTGGAGCAGGGCCGAAGCCTGCGACGGCCGCACCCCGTAGTCGCCCGACTCGCCCAGCAAGACCGCGCGGAGCAAGGGATCGCGGGTGCAGTCGTCGAGCAGCTGCTTGACCGTGGCCTTGCGGTAGCGCGCGACCATCCGCCCGTGCAGTGCCACCTGCAAAAGGGGTCGCAGGCCCGGCCGCGTCCCGGCCTGACCGGCCATCTGGCCGACCTCGCGGACGAAGCGGCAGTAGCGGTCGATGCCCGACTTCTCGGACGGAAAGGTCTGCAGCAGACGCTCGCGATAGGCGTCGTGACCGCGCGGCACGCGGAAGCGCAGCCCCGGAAACACCAACGTGTCGAAGCCGTCCTGGTCCATCGGCTGAAACTGGATGTCGGTGATGCCGGCGCCGCGCAACAACTTGGGGATCATGCCGCCGGGCTCGCAGTCGCCCACGTAGTGGAGCCCCACGTCGAAGCGCCAGCGCTCGCCGCTGCGACCCCGCTCGAACATGGTCGCGCAACCGCCCGCCACGTAATGCTGATCGAAGCAGGCGACCTTCAGCCCGGCCTGGGCCAGTCGCACCGCGCTCTGCAGACCGCCCAGACCGCAGCCGATGATGGCGACGTCGACCTGCTCGGGCACCGGCGTGCGGACCCGGCGGGCGGTGTGGCGGATCGGGCTCTGGAGCTGGGGAGAGGCCGAAGTACCGGCAAGAGGCATGGTTTCCGTCATCGTCAGGTGGCCTCGCGGACTCTAGTCGAGCCCGAGCAAGTGGCTGCGGAGCGCCCGCTCGGCCTTGCCGGCCTGGGGGACAGCCTGGCGCAAAAGTCGCTGCAGCCGATCCTCCAAAAGGCTGCGCCCGGTCGCCGGAATTTGCAACGCGGCGCTGCGCTCGGAGCTGGCCAGACAGGCGGTCAGCTGGGCCAGCACGGCGTGGGGGGTGGCGTCGCGCTGGTGCGGCGCGCAGTGGGTGCACAGCAGGCCGTGGCCGTCGGGCTCCCAGTGACCGGCGGGCTGGAGGTCGCCGCCGCAGCGACCGCACAGGAGCAGGTCTGGCAGAAGACCCAGCACGCGCAAAAGCCCAGCCTCGGCCGCGACTTTTAGGGCCGGCAGATCGTCGGGGCGGGCCAGCTCACCGCACCAGGGCACGGTCGTGACCAGCCATCGCAGCAGCCGCGGGTCGGCGTGCTCGGGCTGGGCCACGTGGGCGGCGAGCTCGCACAGGTAGCTGGCCAGGCACAGCGCCCCGTAGTCCACGGTGGTGCCGAGCAAATCGCGCTCCAGCTCGGCACCGGTCAAGCTGTGGAGACTGCCCGGCCGCTTGCTGTCGACCAGCACCTGCAGCTGGCAGAACGGCCGCAGGATCCCGGCAAAGCGCTTGCGGCTGGAGCGGGCCCCGCGCGCCAGCACGTCCAGGCGGCCGCGCTGCGCGGTGAGCAGGGCCACGATCAGGTCCGCTTCGGCGTAGGGCTGCACGCGCAGGACGACCGCAGGCGAAATCAGCTGACTTGGCATAGGCTTACGCGGTCACCGCGCCGGTTTCGCGCCGCCGGGCTGTGCCGGTCACCGGCGCGTCTCGGCTTCGCGGCCAGGCAGCGGCGGCAGTCCGGAGCTGCGCGGCGCCACCGGAGCGGGGGCAGCCGGGCCGATCGCCGTCGCAGCGGTACCGCCGGCCGGCGCCAGAATCTCGGGACGCGCCACCGTGGGCTTCTGGCGCTTGCTGACCGACCACATGAACACCAGCGCAATCGCCGCGGTAGCCACCAGCATCAGCGCCGACGCCGGCGACAGGGACCGCCCGCGCGGCTCGCGATCGCGCAGGTACTCGGGCGAGGCCGCCGCGGCCGCCTGCTCTTCGGCCAGGGCTTGCCGCACCGCCAGCTGGCTCTGGTAGGCGTCGAGCATCGCGTCGGTGTCGAGTTCGAGGTAGGTGGCGTAGATCTTCAAGAATCCGCGCGCGTACACCGGCGCCGGCAGATCGTCGAAGCGGTCTTCTTCCAGGGCTTCCAGCACGGTGCGGGTCAGCCGGGTCGCGCGGGTGACGGCTTCCAGGCCCAAGCCGCGGGCCAAGCGCCGCTGCTGCAGGCGTTCGCCCACAGTACCGCTGGCGATCCCGGCCGGGATCCCCGTCATTGGCGCTGGCTCGTACATCGACACTGGTGGGCAACCCTTTGAAACAACAACTTCTTTCTACGATTCCACAAGCTTGCGGGGCACGTCCAGCCGCGGCAAGCCAGTCGGGTGTGATACACGCATCCAGGGGTCGCTGGCAAGGTGCCGCGGCGGTCCAAGACGAAAATGTTACATTCGATTATCGCAAAACCGAAGCTGCGTCGGCAGTTTCGTGCCCGCGGCCCGGCTCAGCCGTCCAGCCGCCGCAGGGCCTCGACCGGCGACCGCACCGAGGCGCGCTGCGCCGCCAGCCACTCCGCAGCCAGGGCCAGCACCACCGCCGCGCCACCGGCCAGGGCAAACGCCTGCGGCTCGGCCTGCACCGGCAGCCGGCTGATCAAATACACAGACGGATCCAAGGGATAGCCCACCACGTCCAGCAGCCAGCAGGCGAGGCCGCCCACCGCCAGGCCGATGAGGGTGCCCGCCAGCCCGACCACCAGGCCCTGCACGAAGAACACCGACGCCACCGACCGGCGGGTGCTGCCCATGGCGCGCAGGATGGCGATGTCGCGGGCGCGCTCGTGCACGATCACCGCCTGGGTACCCACCACATTGAGCGCCGCCACCAAGACGATGATGAAGGGGAACAACGACATCGCTACCTTCTGCATGCGCGCCGCGTCGAAGATGTTGCGGTTCATCTCTTCCCAGTCGATGACGCGGTACAGGCCCTGGACGCGCGGGCGGGTCTGGCGCATGGCGCGCAGGCCGCTGCCCCAGTTGTCGATGACGGCGAGCGAGTCGGTCGGCTCGCGCACGTCCAGGCTGCCCGGGCCGCCCTTGGCCAGCTCGCCCAGGCGCCGGTCCAGCTCGCGGGCGTCGCCCAGCAGGTCGCCCAAATCCGCTGGCTCTACGGCGGCTTTGAAGCGGTCCAGCTCGCGGGTGGCCAGGATCGGATCGTCGACGCGCGCCTCAACCCAGCGGGCGATGTCGCCGCGGCCCAAGAAGCGCTGCGCCACGGCAAAATCGACCAGAGCCAAGCGCTGATCGTGGTCGTGGAAGCCGGTGCGCAGGATAGCCGTCACGCGGAAGCGGCCGCTCGCGCTGCCTTCGCTGCCCTCGCCCACCCGATCCAAGCCGCGGAGCGGGCTTACGGCGCGGACCTCGTCGCCCACCTTGACCGCCAGCCGCTTGGCCAGGCCCTCGCCCAGCGCCGCCGCCGGCAGCTCGGACGGCAGCGCCAGCCACTCCCCAGGCGTAGCCACGGGACGCCCCTGCGGGTCCAGGATGGTCAGGTGCCGCTCGGCCGGCCCCACCACCGCCACCGCCGCCGCCGTAGGCGCCAGATCGTCGCGCATGGTCGGCGCCACGCTGGCATGGTCGCCCCAGATCACCACGGCATCGGCCTTGCCCGCGCCGAGCGTCACCTTCTGCTGCAGCTGCACGCCGCCGCTCTGCCAGGTCAGCAAGTAGTCGCCGGCCAGGGCCTCCCAGGTTGCCAGTTCGCCGCAGCCGCCGCGCTCGATCGCGCGCATCGGCTCGATGCCCTCGCCTTGGCGGAGGTAGATAGAACCCTGTACTTTTGCGCCCTTGGAGCAGGTCTCGGCGTCGATGATCGCCAGCGAGCCCAGGGCGCCGGGCACGGGCAGCAGCGGCACCGGCCGCACCGCGTCGCCAGCACCCAGCACCAGCAAGTGACGGGCGCCGGCAATACCGGGCTTGAGCTGCAGCTGGTCGCCGGTCAGGAACCACTGCGGGCGCTCGCCGCGGGTGTCGAGCTTGCCGGCGATCAGCGCACCCGGGGGCAGATCGGCCAGGATGTCGGGCTGGACACCGCGCACGATGGCGCCAGCCCGGCCTTGGGCAGCGCTCAGCATCATGTCGTCGTACGTAGCCGGGCCGGCATGGCGAACCCCGGGGGCATTGCGCAAGCGGGCCGCCACCGTGCGCCAGTCGCGCAGGTCCACGCCGCGCTGCATCACCACGATGTGCGGATAGCTGGCCAGGATGCGGTCGCGAAACGCCGTTTGGAAGCCGGTGTTCACCGCCAGCACCACGATCAGGGCGGCCACGCCCAGTGCGATGCCGGCGATGGAAAGCGTAGTGACCAGCGAAAGTTGCGCACTGCGCCGCGACCGCAGCAGGCGGCCGGCCATGAGCAGCTCGAACCAGCGCAGCGCCAGCTTGCGCGGCATGCGCGGCATCTGGAGCGGGGCAGTGGAAACGGGCATGATAAGAACCCTATCCTGATGCGCGCGGGAATGGTTTCCCGGACACGTTGGGCAACCGGCGAGAATCAGGCGGGGACCCGGTTCCAGCCCGGAAATTGGCCAAGGTCTCGTTCCGAATTCGGCAGATGCCGTAGGATGGTGCAGCGTGGCCAGCGGCGGATCGGACGAGCGACCGGGCCGGCGCAAGGTGGCAGAAAGCCACGTGCAGTGCAAGCGGAGCAGACGATGAAGATCGGGTTGGGGAGTGCAGTCTTGGCTTTGGTTCTGCTGGCTTGCGGAGACCCGCCGCTGAGCGCCGCCGTGGCCGCGGCCGACGCGGGCGACAGCAGCCAGACCGACGTCCAGATCCACGGCGACGTGGCGGGCCCGGACAGCACCGCGCAAGACGGCAACCAGCAAAGTGAAACGGCCGCAGGCGACGGCGGGGCCCAGGACGCACCGCTGCCAGACACGGCGCAGCCCGACGCCGCGGTCGCGGACACCGCCGCACCGGACGTGCCGCCGAGCGACGTGCCGGGCACCGACGTGGGCATGGTCGACTTCGTGCTGCTGGCCTCGGACCCGACCCACGGCGCGGCCGAGGTACCGGCGCAATTTGCCGCCAAGCTTACGTTTTCCACGGCGCTGAAGGCGGTGTCGGCCAGCAACTACACCATCACCGTCACTGGTCCCGGCGGCACCGCGATTCCGGTCACCTTCGCGGTCACCGGCGCGACTCTGACCATCGCGGCCAAGCAGCCGGCGCCGCTCGCCAGCCGCGTCGACATCGTGCTGGGGCCGCTGGTGCAGTCGGCCCAGGGCGTGCCGCTGGCCGAGACCAAGCTGAGCTTCTACACGCAGGGCCCCGAGAATACGCAAGGTTACGCGAAGCTGGCCGCGCGCTTTGCGCCGCTGGTGCGGCAGGCCTTTGCCACCTCGGCGGATCAGCTGCGGGCGCTGGACTACGACAACAATTGGCAGGTCGCCGACAACCTGAGCAACCTGAACAAGTTCGTGGCGGGCGGCCAGGTGGTGTGGGCGGCGGTCGAGACCCGCTCGCACGTCTACCTGACCTACGCCTACTACTGGCCGGAGCGCAAAGGGGTGGCGCCGGGCGTGCCGGTGCACAACGACGTCTCGGGCGCGCAGGTGGTGGTCGAGCGCCAGAGCGGCCTGCCGGTGGCGCTGCAGACCTACTTCAAGGCCAAGACCGACGAGCCGATGTGGCTGTGGGTGGCGACCGAGGCGGGCTGGCCGCAGAAGTCCAAGTACGTCCGGGCGTTTTGGAGCCGCAACCAGATCTTCCCGCCGGACCAGCTGGCGCCCGAGTGCCAGCCGACCGCGCCCAATCCCGGCGAGTGTCCGCGGCACTTCCCGGCCTACCTGACCGCCGCCAGCCACCAGAGCTGCCTGTGGAGCGACGCCGGCGAGTCGAGCGACCAGCAGTGCGTGGCGAGCGACTACGTCAAGAGTACCCTGAAGTTGTTGCTGTATTCGCAGGCCGCGACCGCGGGCGACCCGCCCATGCCCACCAGCGAGGGCGCGCCGGCCGCCTACACCCTGCGACCGCTGCTCAATTCGTGGTGGCTGCACCGCGACGAGACCGGGCCGAGCGGGCTGTTCGTCGACACCCAGTTCAAGTACGCGGCGGCCAGCGGTCGGCCGGCGGGCCTGGGCGAATCGATCGGCTCGCGCTTCGCTTCGGACCTGGACAACGGCGATTTCGGCCGGCCGCCGTGGGCGTGGACCTGGCATCCCACCGTACTTTCTGCCAGTTACTACGATCTGCCGCGCGGCACGCCCTTCTACGATCCGGCGGGGCTGCTGTACAACCGCCTGGGCGGCGCGGCGGCCGGTATGCCGGCGTGGGACGCAGCCAAAAAGACCGGCTTCTCCACGGATTACTGCTTCAATCCGTACCTGGGCATCGACAAGCGCGACACGCCGGAGTGCCAGCTGTAGGTGGGCCGGCCCGTGCCGCGCATGTCACTGCAAACACCCGTGATTTCTGGGCGGTTTGACTTGTGGCGGCAAGGGCTTACCCTTGTGCCCCGGCCGCGCCCCGGCGTGGGCGGGCGGAGCGGAATATGGCGAATCAATTCACAGCGTTGGTGAGCGACCCCCTGGCGGCCGAGGGCGTGGCCCTGCTGGAGCACTCGGGACTCTTCGTGCGGGTCGACGTGAAGACGGGCCTGGACGCCGCCTCGCTGCACGCCATCCTGCCCGAGTACGACGCGCTGCTGATCCGCTCGATGACCAAGGTGAAGGCCGAAACCCTGAGCCATGCCAAGCGGTTGCGTGTCATCGGCCGCGCCGGCGCCGGGGTGGACAACGTAGATGTGCCCGCCTGCACCGCCAAGAAAGTGCTGGTGATGAACACCCCCGGCGGCAACAACAACGCCGTCGCCGAGCTGGCCCTGGGCATGCTGTTCGCCATCGCCCGCAAGCTGTGCGAAGCCAATGCCTCGACCAAGGCCGGCAAGTGGGAGAAGTCGAAGTTCATGGGCGGCGAGCTGCAGGGGCGCACCCTGGGCGTGGTCGGTCTGGGCGCCATCGGCGCGATCGTCTCGCGCAAGGCCGCGGCGCTGGGCATGCACGTGCTGGCGTGCGATCCGGCGGCGACTGACCGGCGCGCCCGCGAACTCGGCGCCACCCTGGTGGATTTCGAGACCTTGCTCCACAAAAGCGACGCGGTCAGCGTCCACGTGCCGCTGGCCGACGCCACCCGCCACATGTTCGACGAGGCGGCCTTCGCCAAGATGAAGAAGGGCGCGTGGTTCGTCGACTGTGCCCGCGGCGACATCGCCGTCGAGGCCGATCTGGTGGCGGCGCTGAAGTCGGGCCAGATCGGCTACGCCGCCATCGACGTGTTCGCCCAGGAGCCGACCCCGACCGACAACCCCGTGCTCGCGCTGCCCAATGTCCTGTGCACCCCGCACATCGGCGCCTCGCCCCGCGAGGCCCAGGACAACGTGGGCATCCAGATCGCCCAGCAGGTGATCCGCTACCTCCGCGACGGCGTCATCGAAAACGCTGTCAACACCATCGCCTAGCCCCCCGCCCCTTCGATTCGCTCAACTCCGAACTGTGTTCAAGAGGTTTTGTATGCGCGCCAGTCAGCTGCACTTGCCCACCCTGCGCGAGCCCCCCAAGGATGCCGAGACCATCTCGCACCAGTACTTGGTCCGCGCTGGCTACATCCGCCGCGTCTCGGCGGGCATCTACTCATTCCTGCCGCTGGGCGTCCGCTCGATGGAGAAGGTCAAGCGCATCGTCCGCGACGAGATGGACAAGGCCGGCGCCCAAGAGGTGTTCTTGCCCGCGATGGTACCCGCTGAATTATGGCAGGAATCTGGCCGCTGGCAGAAGTACGGCCCCGAGCTCCTGCGCGTCAAGGACAGGAAGAACGCCGACTACTGCATCGGGCCGACCCACGAGGAAGTGATCGTGGACCTGGTGCGCAAAGACGTGCGCTCGTACAAGCAGTTGCCGGTCAACCTGTACCAGATTCAGACCAAGTTCCGCGACGAGATCCGCCCGCGCGCTGGCCTGATGCGCGGCCGCGAATTCATTATGAAGGACGCCTACAGCTTCGATGCCGATCAGGCCGGCGCCCACAAGTCGTACAAGCGGATGTACGAGGCCTACAACGCGATCTTCTCGCGACTGGGCCTGCGCTTCCGCCCGGTCGAGGCCGACACCGGCAACATCGGCGGCTCGATGAGCCACGAGTTCCAGGTGCTGGCCGACTCGGGCGAAGACGCGATCGTCGCCTGCGACCGCTGCGATTTTGCCGCGAACGTGGAGAAGGCGCCGCTGCAGGATCTTGGCTTTGCCGCCATCGACCCGGCCATCGGCGCGGCGCGCGCGGTGGAGACGCCCGGCGCCAAGTCGATCGAACAGGTCTGCAAGGTCCTCGGCTGCAAGCCCGAAGCCATGATCAAGGCGGTGCTGTACATGGCCGACGACCTGCCGGCGGTGGCCTTTGTCCGCGGCGATCGCGAGGCCAACGAGGTCAAGGTCAAGCAAGCCCTGGGCGCCACCGCGGTGTACCTGGCCGAAGCCGAGTGGTTCGCCAAGGCCACCGGCCTGCCGCCCGGCTACCTGGGACCGCTGCTGCCCGTCGGCTACGACGCCAAGAAGGTGCGCTTTGTCGCGGACTTCGAGATCAAGGCCCTGGCCAGCGCCGTCTGCGGCGCCAACGAGAAGCAGCAGCACTTGGTCGACGTGGTGCCGGCCCGCGATCTGGCGAACCTGAGCTACGCCGATCTGCGCATGGCCGTGCAGGGCGATGCGTGCCCGCGCTGCCAGCCCCAGGGAACGCTGCAGAGCTTCAAGGGTATCGAGGTCGGCCACGTGTTCTACTTGGGCCAGAAGTACAGCAAGGCGATGAGCGCCACCTTCTTGGACGAGCAAGGCAAAGAGCAAGTGTTCGAGATGGGTTGCTACGGCATCGGCATCACCCGCATCCTGTCGGCGGCCATCGAGCAGAACCACGACGCGCGCGGCATCCGCTGGCCGGTGTCGATCGCGCCGTGGGAGTGCGCCGTGCTGGGCCTGGGCGGCGAAGCGCCGATCACCGAGACAGCCGCCAATCTTTACCGCGACTTGCAGTCGGCGGGCGTGGAAACGGTGCTGGACGATCGCGACGAGCGCCCGGGCATCAAGTTCGCCGACGCCGATCTCATCGGCTATCCGGTGCAGGTCATCGTGGGCAAGCGCGCCGGCGAAGGCATCGTCGAGGTCAAGCTGCGCCACAGCGGCGACAAGCTGGAGCTGCCGGTGGCCGGTCTGGCCGGCCGGCTGGGTCGGGCAGTGGCCGCGGCCCGCAACGGCGCGCCCCTGACGGCGGCCGATCTCGGCTAGACTGCCTCCCGACCTCAAGGGAAACAAGGAACTCCATGGACACCCCGCCCCCTGGCAGCAAGCCCCCGAGCCGGTTCGATCGCCCTGCACAGCGCCCCGGTCGGCCGCCGGCCGATAGCTCGCACTACCGCGACAATCCTCGCGAGTCTGGGCGCGACGATCGCCGCGACCCGCCGCGCGACCGCGGCCAGTCCGGTCCCCGCGGTCCGGCCCAGAGCGGCGACCGCAAGCCCGAGTACCGGCCGGTCTACCACGCCGACAGCGCCAAGCACCGCCCCGGCGGCGATCGGCCCGAGCCGAGCGATCGCGGCGGCCCGCCGCCCGACCTGGTCACCGGCCTGCACCCCGTGCTGGGTCTGCTCCAGCATGCCCCGCAGCGCGTGCAAGAAGTGCTGCTGTGGTCGCAGGATCCGCGGGTGATTGCCCAGGTGCGCGGCGCCGCCGATGCGGCCAAGGTGCTGATTACCGAAAAGAATGTGCCGTGGTTCGACAACGATCCCGCCAATCCGCAGGGCGTGGCAGTCCGCGTCAGCGAGTTCGCCTACGCCGAGCTGGACCGGGTCGTGCCCGAAGATGGCTGCGCCCCCGGCACCTTGATCCTGGTGCTCGACTCGATCACCGACCCGCGCAACTTGGGCGCCATCCTGCGCTCTGCGGCATTTTTCGGCGTTTCCGCGGTGATCGTGCCGCAAGATCGCGCGGCCGGTGTGAACGGTCTGGTCGAGCGGGTGTCGCGCGCCGCCACCGCCACACTGCCGGTGGTGCGGGTGGTCAACCTGGCGCGGACCCTGGAAATCCTGAAGGAACGCGGGGTGTTCGTGGTCGGAACCGCCCTGGAGCCCGGCTGCGAGGATCTGGCCAAATTCAAGTTCACGCCCGCCACCGCGCTGGTCCTGGGCGCCGAGGGTAGCGGTCTGCGGCCGCTGGTCCGCAAGAAGTGCGACGTGCTCGTCAAGCTGGAGGGGCTGGGACCGATGCAGTCGCTGAACGTGTCGGCCTTTGCCACGCTGGCGCTGCACCTGGCCCGCCAGCAGGTGCCGCCGCCGAGCTAGCCGATTGGCAGGCTCCGCGCGAAAGGGCCTTGACCGCCCGTCTCGCGTTCTGTATATTGGCGCCCCCCGAACGGATCCGCTGTGCGCGGATTCGGCGGTTCAAGCCCCCCGGGACCAAATTCTGGCCGACGCCAACTTGCTCGGTTTTTCCCAGCTTGCTCGGTGATTCCCAGCTGGTGTAGCTCAATTGGCAGAGCAGCTGATTTGTAATCAGCAGGTTGCGGGTTCAAGTCCCTTCGCCAGCTCTGCCGGCGGCCAGAAGAAAATCGAAGATGTCTCGGGAAGAACCAGACTTCTCGGAGGGTTGCCCGAGTGGCCAATGGGAGCAGACTGTAAATCTGCCGGCGTACGCCTACGGTGGTTCGAATCCACCACCCTCCACCCCCGTGTCTGCCTCCCGCGCCCGCGCGGCGCGAGGCCTGCAGGCGGGTCGCCAAGTCCGCGCAAGCGGGCAGCTTAGCGAGCACCATTCCCCTGCCGGAATACAACGGCTGCAGGAATGGAACAGTTGGCGGGAATAGCTCAGTTGGTAGAGCGTCAGCCTTCCAAGCTGAATGTCGCGGGTTCGAATCCCGTTTCCCGCTCGCACCAGGCCGCGACCGCGCGTCGCGCAGCTGCTGCGGGCGTCGCCCGTCCCAAGGACGAATCGAAGGTTCTACCGAATCCTTCGCCTGAAAATCGAGTTTCTACGCCTATGTAGCTCAGTCGGTAGAGCACTTCCTTGGTAAGGAAGAGGTCGTCGGTTCAAATCCGATCGTAGGCTCCAGGGGCAGACCGGCCCGTCGCCCCACGCGGCGATGCCCCCGACGCCAGGCACCAAAAGTGCGGATTGTCCAAGACGGATGGTCCTCGTAAGGGGTGCCCGGGTAAGACAGGCCGAACGTTCCGGTCGCGCAATGCGCGCGATTCGAGGTCCAACCGGGCACAACCCGCCCAGACGCGCCGACGATGTCGTTCGAGATCGTATGCGCCGCCCGGGTGCCCAACTTCACAGGGTTTCTCGCAAGCATTCGCCACCCGGCGTGGCGGGAGGACAGCAGTCATGGCCAAGGCCAAATTTGAACGCACCAAGCCCCACGTCAACGTGGGCACCATCGGCCACGTCGACCACGGCAAGACCACGCTGACGGCGGCGATCACCAAGCACCAGGCGCAGAAGGGCCTCGGCAAGTTCAAGTCGTTCGACGAAATCGACAAGACCCCCGAAGAGAAGGCCCGCGGCATCACGATCTCGACCGCCCACGTGGAGTACGAGACCGCCAAGCGCCACTACGCCCACGTCGACTGCCCCGGCCACGCCGACTACATCAAGAACATGATCACCGGCGCCGCCCAGATGGACGGAGCGATCGTGGTCTGCGCCGCCACCGACGGCCCGATGCCCCAGACCCGCGAGCACATCCTGCTCGCCCGTCAGGTGAACGTGCCCAAGATCGTGGTGTACCTGAACAAGTGCGACATCGCCTACGCCGACGATCCGAGCGGCGAGCTCGTCGACCTGGTCGACATGGAGTTGCGCGAGCTGCTGAGCAAGTACGACTACGATGGCGACAACGCCCCGATCGTCCGCGGCTCGGCGCTGCTCGCTCTGCAGGGCGAAGACAGCAAGTTCGGCACCCAGTCGATCGACGCGCTGATGGAAGCTCTGGATACCTTCATCCCCGAGCCCGTCCGCGAGTTCGACAAGCCGTTCCTGATGCCGGTCGAAGACGTCATGACGATCTCGGGCCGTGGCACCGTGGTCAACGGCCGTGTCGAGCGCGGCGTGATCAAGCTGAACGAGGAAGTCGAGATCGTCGGCATCAAGCCCACGATCAAGAGCACCGTCACCGGCATCGAAATGTTCCACAAGATCGTGGATCAGGGTCAGGCTGGCGACAACCTGGGCGCCCTGCTCCGCGGCATCAAGCGCGACGACGTCGAGCGCGGCCAGTCGCTGTGCAAGCCCGGCAGCGTCACTCCCCACAAGGAGTTCGTCGCCAACGTGTACGTGCTGAGCAAGGACGAAGGCGGCCGCAGCAAGCCGTTCTTCAAGGGCTACCGCCCGCAGTTCTTCTTCGGCACCGCCGACATCACCGGCGACATCGACCTGCTCCCGGGCATCGAGATGGTCAAGCCGGGCGACCGCGTCGACCTGATCGTCAAGCTGATCTCGACCGTCGCGATGGAAAAGGGCATGCGCTTCGCCATCCGCGAGGGCGGCCGCACCGTCGGCGCCGGCGTGGTGGCCGAGGTGAAGTCGTAAGTCTTCGCCCTTCGGCGAGGATGTTCGCGACCCGTGCGACGCGCCGAAAACGCGGCCGCACAAAAGGCAGAAGTCGCGAAAACGGCAGCAGCCAACGCGAAACGGCAGCGGCCGACGCGAAAACGAAAAGGGGCTAGGGCGGGGTCGACGGAGGCAGCAGCCGAACATCGACCCCGCCTTGCATCCTGAGAAGGGCCCAGCGCGGGCCAGCCGGGCAGCCGGCACGAGATAGAAAATGGCCAAGGCGATTCGCAGTATCATTCACCTCGAGTGCCAGAGCTGCCGCTCCAGCGGGATCCCCGGCGTGTCGCGCTACTCGACGACCAAGAACAAGAAGACCAAGCCCGGTCGCCTTGTGTTCAGCAAGTATTGCCGCTTCGAGCGCAAGCACACCGAACACAAGGAGACCAAGTAAGGTCTTCGCCAAGGCGCTGCGCCGGGTTCGCTCGGCGCTTCGCAAGACAGGCCAGTAGCTCCAACGGTAGAGCAGCAGACTCCAAATCTGCGGGTTGTGGGTTCAAATCCCGCCTGGCCTGCCCCCGCATCCCCCAGAGGATGCACAGAGAACCAGCGGTCCCGAGCGGGCCGCACGCCGCCAGCGGATGCCCATCGAGCGGGTACACGGCGCACGGCGCATGAGGTCAGGAGGTCCACGGTGAGCCAGGAACGGATCGTCAACCTGTCCTTTGTCGCGGCGGCGCTGATCTTGTGGTTCGTGTCCGCCAGCCTGTTCGCTCAAGTTCTTGACTTTGCTGGCCCGGACTGGGACATGCACCTGATCGGCCGCGAATTCCGCCTGAGCAACATGCTCGGCATCGCGGTGGGCATCGCCGGCGGCATGTACCTGTGGCGCAACGAACGGATCTTCGAGCTGGCCCACGAAGTGGCGGGCGAGCTGCGCAAGGTGACCTGGCCGACCTGGCCCGAGGTCCGGCTCTCGACCGTGGTGGTGGTGACCGTCACGGTGGCGGTGGCGGCCTGCCTGTGGGCGTTCGACACCGTGTTCTCGGCGGTGACGCGCCTTGTGTACCGAATCTAGCTGGGTGCAGGGAAGTAGTCGCGCGGACTGCCGGCGACCCGTGTGCGCCCGCGACAGCCGCGCCAACCTGCACCAGCGAACCCGATGCGCCAAAGAGGCGCCGAAACTTGGAAACCCGCGCCGCAAGGCGCCCAGTGAATCCGGAACTGTGAGCCCGGAAGCGGTGGTTGGCTCCACCGCAAACAATCGGCGCCCTGCCGCCCGCGGCTTGGCCCGCCCGGCGCAGCGCCGGCCCGCGAGCCTGAACTCGAAACCGAGTACGACGCCGTACCCCAGTAATGCAGCCCAGGTGTCCGCCAGACCGCGCAGGTCGCGACACAAAACAGTTCCCGACCCAAAGGTGCAGCATGCAATCGCCTGAACTCAATCCGACCGATGCCGCCCCGGCCGCGCGCGCCCCGCGCAAGCGCTGGTACATCGTCAACACCTACACGGGTTCGGAGCAAATGGCCAAGCGCAACCTGGAGCGCAAGATCCAGGAAAACGGCTTGGGCGAGTGGTTCGGTCGCATCGAAGTGCCGATGGAGCCGGTGGTGGAAGTGCGCTCGGGCGTCCGCCGCGAGAGCAAGCGCAAGCTGGTGCCGGGCTACATGCTGGTCGAGATGGTGCTGAACGACGAGTCGTGGCACCTGGTCAAGAACTGCGAGCGGATCATCGGCTTCCTGGGCACCGAGAAGGACAAGGCCAAGCGGCCGAGCCCCACGCCCGACTTCGAGGTCGAGCGGATCCTGAATCAGATGCGCGAGGGCGAGGTGGCGGCCAAGCCGGTGGTTACCTTCGACGAAGGCACCGAAGTCCGCGTCATCGATGGTCCTTTTGCCAGCTTCTCGGGCACGGTGGCCGAGGTGCAGGCCGACAAGCAGAAGCTCAAGGTGCTGGTGTCGATCTTCGGTCGCGCCACGCCGGTGGAATTGGGCTTCATGCAGGTCGAAAAGATCGGCGGCTAGACCCGCAAGGGCGAGGCCAACGGGCGGCGGACAGGGGTCCGTCGCATGGGTGCGAGGCAGGGTTCGGCAAGCGTCGTCCTTCTGCCGCAAGCAGCACGGTGTCGGGTCGCGAGACAGCGGCACACAGAGGAGCCGATGCGGATCGGCGAACAAGCAAGTCCGCATCGGATCAGGTGATTCATGGCTAAGAAGATTACTGGTTACGTCAAGCTGCAGTTGCCGGCTGGCAAGGCCACGCCGTCGCCGCCGGTCGGCCCGGCGCTCGGTCAGCACGGCGTCAACATCATGCAGTTCTGCAAGGCTTACAACGCGGAAACCGCGTCGCAGGCGGGCATGATCATCCCGGTGGTGATCACGATCTACTCGGATCGCTCCTTCACCTTCATCACCAAGACCCCCCCGGCGTCGCGGCTGCTGCTGAAGTACGCCAAGATCGAGAAGGGTTCGTCGGTGCCCAACCGCGACAAGGTGGCCAAGGTGACCAAGGCGCAGGTCGAAGAGATCGCCAAGATCAAGATGCCTGACCTCTACGCTGTCGACACGGCCGGCGCGATGAACACCATCGCTGGTACCGCCCGCTCGATGGGTATCGACATCGTCGGCTAACGCCGCAAGCCCTGCAGGAGATTTGCCATGTCCAAGCAAAGCAAAAGGTTCCAGGCGGCCACGGCCGCTTACGACCGCCAGAAGCGCTACGGCCTCGACGAGGCCATCGCCATCGTCAAGAACTTCGCCGCCAAGAGCGACGAGACCGTGGAAGTTGCCATCAACCTGGGCATCAACCCCAAGCACGCCGACCAGATGGTCCGCGGTGCGGTGGTGCTGCCCAACGGTACCGGCAAGGTCAACCGCGTGCTCGTGTTCGCCAAGGGCGACAAGGAGCGCGAGGCCATGGATGCCGGCGCTGACTACGCCGGTGGCGACGAGCTGATCGAGAAGATCAAGGAAGGCTGGTTCGAGTTCGATACTTGCATCGCCACCCCCAACATGATGGTGACGGTCGGCAAGATCGGCAAGCTGCTCGGCCCCCGCGGCCTGATGCCGAACCCCAAGGTCGGCACGGTCACGATGGACGTCGGCGCCGCAGTCAAGGCCGCCAAGGCCGGCAAGATCGAGTTCCGCGCCGAGAAGGCCGGTATCATCCACGCCGGCGTGGGCAAGAAGTCCTTTGAAGTCGGCGCCCTGAGCGAGAACGTGCACGCCCTGATGGACGCGCTGGTCAAGCTCAAGCCCGCCACCGCCAAGGGCACCTACGTCCGCGCGGTGACCGTGAGCACCACCCACTCGCCCGGCGTCCGCGTCGATGCGGTGGCCGTGGCGGCGACCGCGGCGGCGTCGCACTAATCGTTCCCCTACCCAGGGGAGCAACCCATTCGCTCCGATGCAAATCGGACGAAGCGCCCGGCCGGCGGACATCCAAAGGCCGGGCAGACTTCCCCCGCACGACGGGGGAGCGTCTGAGAAGCTGGCAGCCCGCCCCGTGCGAGCACAAGTCCAGCGGAGGCGCCAGGAGAAAACGTGGTTGCCTGTTCTGCGGTTCCCGAGGAATCGCGGTCAGTTGGACCAGCCCGGCCGCAAGGTGCGGGCAGCGTATCCCAGCGTGGAGCTCTACGGCGCGGTGCCGGCAGCTCCGATCTCAGGCGTAGCAAGGAGGTCTACCCGTGAACAAGCAGCAAAAGCAAGACCGGGTCGACACCCTGCGGCACGAACTCGCCGGCATCGAAGGCGTCGTGATTGCAGAGAATCAGGGCATTTCTGTTGCGGAAATGCAGACTCTGCGCAACGAAGTCCGGAAATTCGGCGGTAAGGTTCGCGTCGTCAAGAACACCCTTGCTCGCTTGTCGGTTCGTGGCACCTCGCTCGAGGTGGCCAGCGACAAGCTGGTAGGGCCCGTGCTCATCGCTTTTGGTACCGACCCCGTGGGGCCGGCCAAGGCGCTGATCAAAGTGGCCAAGGACATGCCGAAACTCGTCGTCAAAGGCGGTGCGGTGCAAGGAAAGGCTCTGGACGCCAGCGGCGTCAAGTCCCTTTCGGAGCTGCCGGGCCGCGACGAGCTGCGCGCGATGTTCCTGGGTACGCTCTCGGCGGTGCCGAGCAAGTTCGTGGGAACGTTGTCCAGCGTGGGCAGCGGCTTCCTGAACGTGCTCACGCAGCGCAAAGAGCAGCTTGAGCCGGCCGCGTAAGGGCTGGGTACAGCAGGGATTCGATCCAAGCAACTGACCGGCGCCGCACAGAACCACCCCAGAGGGCCAGGTCGACGGCGCCAACCGCAAGAAGAACTCTTGCAACGTGAACAGGAGCACTACCATGGCGATTTCTCAAGAAGATCTGATCAACCACCTGTCGGGCCTGACCATCATGGAGCTGGCCGACGTCATCAAGGCCCTGGAAGAGAAGTGGGGCGTGAAGGCTGCGGCCCCCGTGGCGGCGGTTGCCGTTGCGGCCGGTGGCGGCGCTGCCGCGGCCCCCGCGGTGGAAGAGAAGACCGAGTTCGACGTCATCATCCTGGATGCCGGCGCCAACAAGATCAACGTCATCAAGGCGATCCGCGAGATCACCGCCCTGGGCCTCAAGGAGGCCAAGGATCTGGCCGAGAAGGCCGGTGGCGTCGTCAAGGAAGCCGTCAGCAAGGCCGATGCCGAAGGCATCAAGAAGAAGCTGGAAGAAGCCGGCGCCAAGGCCGAGATCAAGTAATCTCGCTGTCTTTGCGTAAGGTTCTCGGTTAGCAGCCAGAGCGCCTCCCCGATCGCGCATTGGGGAAAGGCCGCCGCGGCTCGGAGAGAGGGCACGGCTCTTCCAATGGAAAGGCCAAGGGAAAGCCGCTCGCCCCCTCGACATCTCGCCCGCTGCTGTGCCGATTCGGCCGCAGCGAGCGACCGGCACCGAAGCTGCCCCTGGGGCGGCGGTAGAAGACAGCTTTCTGCCGCCGCCTTGGGGGATTTTGCGTCCCGCAGCACCCCGGACTCGTTCCGCTGCTGGACGCCGCCCGGGCCGCGCCCCTCAGTAGGCCACACCCTCTGAGTTGGGCCACACAATTCACGGCGCACCGCCTCGCGCGGCGCCCACGCTGGATTAGGAGACCGTTAAGCATGGCACGCACTGCGATGGACCTTCGGGTTCGCAAAACGTTTTCGCGTATCAACCGAGTGGTCAGGGTTCCCGACCTCATCCACGTCCAGCGTCAATCCTACGACAAGTTCCTGCAGCGCAACGTGCCAGCCGGCCAGCGCGAGAACGTGGGTCTCCAGGCGATCTTCTCGTCGGTGTTCCCCATCCAGGACTTCAACAAGACCGCGAGCCTCGAATTCGTGTCGTACCACTTGGAAGAGCCCAAGTACGACGTGACCGAGTGCCGCGCGCGCGGCATGACCTTCGCCTCGCCCATCAAGGTGCTGATCCGCCTGGTGGTGTTCGATGTGTCGGAGACCGGCGTGCAGACCGTGCGCGACATCAAGGAGCAGGAAGTCTACTTCGGCGAAATCCCGCTGATGACCGACGCCGGCACCTTCATCATCAACGGCAGCGAGCGCGTCATCGTCAGCCAGCTGCACCGCAGCCCCGGCGTGCTGTTCGAGCACGACAAGGGCCGCACCCACGCCAGCGGCAAGCGCATCTACTCGGCGCGGGTGATCCCCTACCGCGGCTCGTGGCTGGACTTCGAGTTCGATCACAAGGACATCCTGTGGGTGCGCATCGACCGCCGCCGCAAGCTGTACGTGTCGGTGCTGCTGCGGGCGCTGGGCTACTCGGTCGAAGACCTGCTCAATTACTACTACGACGTGGAGACCATCCACCTGGAGCAGCACGGCGACGAGGTCAAGGCCTATCGCTCGCTGAACTTCGACCTGCTGGAAGGCCAGCGCACCTCGGAGTCGATCAAGCACCCCGAGAGCGGCGAAATCCTGCTCGAGCGGAACAAGAAGTTCACGCCGCGCATGATCAAGAAGCTGCGCGACTCGGGCCTGGCCCGTCTGGAGATGCCGCTGGAGGCGCTGGACGGCAAGGTGGTGGCGCAGGACATCATCGACGAGAACACCGGCGAAGTGGTCTACGAGGCCAACGCCACGCTGGCGATCGACGACGCCGCCAAGCTGCTGGGCCACGGGGTGACGCAGTTCGACGTGCTGTTCATCGACCGCTTCAACGTGGGACCGTACCTGCGCGACACGCTGGCCAAGGACATCGACGACGTGTTCAAGCGCAAGCGCACGCCGTCGGCCGAGCAGGCCATCGAGGACATCTACCACCACCTGCGGCCCGGTGACCCGCCGAGCGCCAACCAGGCTCGCAACTACTTCAACAACCTGTTCTTCAACGAGCAGCGCTACGACCTGAGCGACGTCGGCCGCATGAAGGTCGAGTACAAGTTCGCCCACCGCGATGCGCTGCAAGCCCTGAAGAAGCAAGGCCTGGTCCGCTTGGAGACCGTGTCGATGCGGCGCGACCGCAGCTTCGACCTGTCGGCCCCCGGCGGCGACTACAAGAACTGGCGGCTCGACTTCCACCTGTACAACACGGGCACGAAGATCAAGACGTTCCAGGTCAAGCTGGACAAGACCACCTTCCCGGACCTGTCGCGCGTGTCGCCGCAGGCCCTGGTCAATCAGCTGACGAGCGTGTTCTCGGTCGCGGACCTGAGCCGCCCCGCCGACACGGTCAAGCAGGCCGACTGGGCGCTGGGCTTTGCGGTCAAGGGCCAGGACGGCAGCGAGAAGCGCGTCAGCTGGAAGATCGACGCCAAGGCCTTTGCCCAGCCGACCCAGGCCCTGCCTGGCGAGCTGGTGGTGGCCCTGCAGGCGGCGTTCGGCGAAGGCAGCCCGGTCACCGTCGAGCTCGACGGCTGCGAAGTGGTGGTGCGGCCGGTGGACGCCAATGCCGAGGTGGCGATCGAGGCCCACGAGCTGCTGCGGCAGCGCCTGGACCTGGGTGCGATGCACTACGCCCCCGAGCAGCGCCTGTCGACCGGCGTGCTGACCGCCCAGGTGAGCAAGCAGCGCTCGGTGCTGATCATGCCCGTGCGCGGCAACCGTCAGGTGCAGATCAAGATCGAGGGCAACGAGCAGCTCCGCGACCGCCTGGGCCTGGCCCCGGTGGCGCCGTGCTACACGCTGACCAAGAGCGACATCCTGCGCACCATCGCGTACTTGCTGGCCCTGAAAAACCAGCGCCAGGGTTACTCGATCGACGACATCGACCACCTGGGCAATCGCCGCGTGCGCGCGGTGGGCGAGCTGATGGAGAACCAGTGCCGCGTGGGCCTGGTGCGCATGGAGCGGGCCATCAAGGAGAAGATGAGCATCGCGCAGGACATCGAGACCTCGATGCCGCACGAGCTGATCAACGCCAAGCCGATGAGCGCGGTGGTCCGCGAGTACTTTGGCAGCTCGCAGCTGTCGCAGTTCATGGACCAGACCAACCCCCTGTCCGAAGTGACGCACAAGCGGCGCCTTTCGGCCCTGGGCCCGGGCGGTCTGACCCGCGACCGCGCCGGCTTCGAAGTCCGCGACGTGCACC
>JACRCU010000113.1 GCA_016218865.1 Deltaproteobacteria bacterium
AGACCGTGCGCGTGGGCCAGACGCTGGTGATGTCGGCGGCGCCCACCGCAGTTGCGCTGGTCGCGGATCGGCCCGACCTGAGCGCGCGCATCGCCCGCTACCGCTTCGAAGTGTCGGACGGCACGCCGATCTACGAGACAGGGGCGCCCGAGTGGACCCACGTGTTCGACAAGCCGGGCTCGTACGACATCCTGCTGGCGGTGCAAGACGACCACGGAAAGACCTCGCAGGTCCAGTCGCACGTGGATGTGGTCGCCGACATGGCCGCCGTGTGCACCGGAACCACGGACAACGGCTGCGAAAGCGGGCTGTGCGGCGGCGAGGCCTGTCTGACCGTGGCCTGTGCGGGCGCGGCGGCGTGCCCACCTAGCTGGCTGGGACCCGCGGCCGCCTGCACGGACAACCGCTGCCGGCGCACCAAGTAAGGGGAGGCTGCCCCGCGATGCCCGCGCAAACTCTTCGATTCCTTGGGCTCTGGGCTGTTGCACTCGCGCTGGCTGCCGCTGCGGCCGGCTGCGGCAGCAGTGCCACAACCGGCGGAGCTCCGGCACCCGTCGGCGGCCAGCCTGGGCAACCGTGCAGCTTTGCCGCAGGCAGCACGGCCTGCTTCCAGTCGTCCGAAGGCGCGCTGGTGGTCGCCTGCGAGGGCAGCACTTGGCAGCTGGTGGTGGCCTGTCCGGCGGGCCAGTACTGCATCGAAATCGTCAGCGGCCCCACCATTCAGGGTAGTTGCAAGGGTACCGCCACCGGCGGCCAGGATGCTGGCAGCGACCTTGGCGGCGGCGAAGACGCGAGCGGGCAGACCGACGCCGAGGCACCCCCGGATACCGTCGCCGAGGACATCGCCGTCGACGACACACCCGAACCCAGCGATACGGTGGAGCAAGACACCGCCGTGGCCCCCGACGCGGACACCGCCACCGCCGACCTGGTCGACCCCAGCGCCGTCTGCGGCAACGGAGTGTGCGAGATCGGCGAGAACACCTTGAACTGCTTGGGGGATTGCCCCAACCCCAAGTGCGGCAACGGCGTCTGCGAAGCGGGCGAGTCGGCCGCCAGCTGCACCAAGGACTGCGCCAACCAGTGCCCGGGCGGGACCGCCTGCGTCTGCGCGGGCGACGCGGACTGCACCATCGGCGTCTGCCACACCTCGGGCTCCAACAAGAAGACCTGCCCGCAAGAGTGCATCGACGTGTGCCCCACCGACTGGACCTGCACGGAAGTCCAGAACATCAAAGGCGACTACGTCAACGTCTGCGTGTCCAAGGCCGGCTACGTGTGCGGCGACGGCAAGTGCAGCAGCAAGGAAACCACCGCAAGCTGCCCCAAGGACTGCAAGAACGTGGCGGTCTGCGGCAACGGCACCTGCGAGAACGGCGAGACGACCGCGCTGTGCCCCAAGGACTGCCCCAGCACGCTGCCCGGCTGCGGCAACGGGACCTGCTCGATCACCGAGAACTTCAAGAGCTGCCCCGCAGATTGCGCCGTCAACACCGCGGGTTGCAAGGGGCGCTGCGGCCTGACCGCCGTCGACGCCAGCGGCAACCTGTGCTACTGCGACAAGCTGTGCAAGTCGAGCGGCGACTGCTGCGCCGACTACGCCACCTACTGCACCTGCACACCCAGCTGCACCGGCAAGAAGTGCGGCCCCGACGGCTGTGGCGGCAACTGCGGCGTCTGCCCCACCGGCAGCCAGTGCGACAACGGCACCGGCCAGTGCCAGGTGACGCCCAAGTGCGGCAACGGCGTCTGCGAGTCCAGCGAGACGGCGACGACGTGCAGCAGCGACTGCAAGACCCATCCGTGCGACGGCTTCTGCGGCAAACAGAACACGGCCCTGGGCTGCTGGTGCGACGCTGAGTGTATGAATGGCGGCGACTGCTGCACGGCGGCCGGCGGCAAGGGCGCCACCTGTGCTGGCTCGACCTGCACCGCCTGTCAATAGTCCTTACACTACTGCTGCTTGCGACCTAGGTCGAGCACGACCTGGGCAAACGACGGCGCGCGCTCGGCCGGCACGTACCACGCAAACCCGCGCTCGCCCACGTTGGCCACCGCGGCGTGCCACAGAATTGGCGCGCGCGCGCTCAGCAGCGTCTGGCAGGCGGGATGCAGGCCGTTGCTGCCCAGTTGCGGGCTTTGCTCGGCCAGGTGCGCCCAGCACCGCACGTCCACCACCCCAAGCGCGCGTTCGCCCGGCCGCAGTTGCCCGGCTTGCCAGTCGCGCACCGACAGCCAGCGATCGCCGGGCTCCAGCAGGTAGTCGGGCCAGAACAGGTGCACGCCGCGCGCCGGCTCGTCCACGTAGCTGCGGACGACCAGCGCCGTGGGCTGCCCGTCGCGGGCCAGTCGGGCCGCCTGGGCCATCACCACTTCGCTGGCGTCCGAAAGCTGCGGAGCCAGTACCGCCGGGGCGGTGGCCAAGGCGCTGCCCACCAACAGGCCGCCGCCAACCACCACGGCCAATCCCTGCCGAGCCTGAACCTGCAGTCGCGCCGCAACCACCGCCGCAGCCAGCAAAATCAACATTGCGGATGGGGCATGTAGGCGCAACTTGGACGTATCGTTGAAGTCGACGAACATCGGCAGCGCCCACAGCAGGGCCGCCGCCCACAACCGCAGCAGCGGCCCGCGGTTATCGAGTGTCAGACCCACGGTGGCCAGCAGCGTGGCGCCCGCCGGAAACCAGCGCGGGTCCAGTGGCAGCCAGCCGTGCAGGAAGCGCCGCGGTAGATCCGCCAACCCTTCGTCCAGGCGCGGCAGGTTGCCCATCGCCACGTCTTCCGCAGTCCGCCCGCGCAAATAGGCGAGGTCCGGCAGCCACAGCAGCCCCACCGTCAGCGCCAGCGCGGCCAGCGCCCCCCACAGCCGCCGATCGGCTCGGCCCGGCCAAGCCACCAGCAACGCCGTCGGCAGGGCGACCAGCAGGGCATCGGGGCGGCACAGTCCGCACAGGGTCAGCAGCACCGCGGCCCCGGCCAGCGCCCACGCCTTGCGCCCTGCGACGAACTCGCCCACCAGCACCAGCGCCGACCACCACGCCAGCAGCGCGGGCACGAGCATCGACTCGGAGCCGTGGTCCAGCCACGAAAACGGCGCCAGCGCCAGCAGAATCGCCGCCCAGCGCGCGGCAACGGGCCCCCCCAGGCGCAGCGCCATCGCCGCGATGGGCAGCACGGTCAACGTCCCCAGGCCCACATGCAGCCACTGGACCGCCGCGTGGTGCGCCCCGGTCAGCGCGAACCAGGCGTGGTCGAGCAGCGTCGTCGCCGGGCCATAGCGCGGCAGCTCGGCCAGTGTGCGCGCCTGATCCACGTGCAGGTAGCCAAAATGCACCATCACCATGCGGTGCGGCGCCAGAACCCGCGGCAGCAACATCAGCGCCAGTCCGCCGGCGATCTCCCAGGCCGGCAGGTGGTTGCGCAGGGTTCGCATCGCCCGCCACAGCGCCCAGGGCAGGGCGGCGGCGGCCAGAGCCAGCAGCAGCCAGGTCAGACCGACCAGCACCGGCGGGGGCGGCGGGTGCTGCGGCGTCGGCCGCCGCGGCGGATCGCGAAACTGCCCGTGGTCCCTTTGCCGCAGCGCCTGGGCCAGGCTGTCGAGCACGGGCTGCCACTCGGGGGCGGGTTGGCGCGGATCGGTGAACCAAATCAGGGAGGGCAGGGCATGGACCCCTGGCGGCAGACTGTCGGTGGGCCGCCGCGCCACCAGCACCCGCAGGTTCTGGTCGCCACGCTGCAGCTGCAGGGTCACAGGATCGCCTGGAGTAACGAGGACGTGCGTGCCCGCCGGTGCCTGCCAGTCCTGCACGGCCTGCTGCGGCTCGTCGGCCAGCACCGGCCAAGCCCCCAACAGGCCCGCCAGCAGCAGCGGCAGCGCGTGCAGCGTCGTCCAGCCATCCCGCCGCATGGGCTACTCGCTCGCGTCGTCGGCGAACTGCCGGGACTTGAAGTCGGGCTTGAGCGTCCGGTCCGGCACCTGCACCTGCACCGCCGCACCGGCCGCCAGAAACGAACACCGCAGCCGCTTCTGGTCCAATACGGCGTGGCACTGCCACAGCCCCTCCAGGTCCAGCATCGGCAGGGGCGCGGGCCAGGGCTGCACGCCGGCTTCGCTCAGGTGCCAGAACTGGACGGTGGCCAGCCTGGCGCCGTGGTCGTCGCCCTGCAGTGCGAGCCGCTGGGTCAGCCAAAGACCAGGATGATCACCTAGTTGCATAGTGTCGGCCGACTCCCGCGCCAGCGGCTGGCGAACCGCGTTGGTGCGCGCCAGCGGCGTACCGTGGACCATCAAGCGGGCCCACGGCGCCCCGCGCGGGTCGAACACCAACAGCAGCCGCACCGGCAGCTTGCCCAGCTCCATGGCCTCGTCGTCGCCAAAGGACTCGAGCTGGGGCAGCCCCTCGTCCACGGTCCAGCGCAGGCGCGGCAGCCACTGTAGCTGTACCAGCCAGCCCAGGCGCTGCTCCAGCTGCCACGCAGGGCGCCGCTGCGTCAGCTCCGCCGGCTCCAGTGGCCACACGGGGCGAGCGTCGCCGGCCGGCGGGCTCAGGGTCGCCTGGTCGCCCTCCAACCGCACGCCGTACACGGCCGTGACCCTACCCAGTGCGTCGGTCTCGGCCACCAGCCGCACCGCGCGTGCCACCACCTGGCCGGACTTGCGGCAGATCAACTCCAAGCCCAGGTCCAGGCGGCCGTCTTCGAACAGCCACAGGGGCTGGGCGTGCACATCCAACCGCAGCATGGGCTTGGCGGCCACCGGGCACAGCAATTCGCTCCACGCCAGCGCCACCGGCTGCTGTACCTCGGAGCTGGCCCGGCGCTGCAGAGTCAGCACCTTGGCCTCGCGCACCGTCAGCGGGTGGTTCAAGGGGAAGCGCGCCACCAGCTGCGGTTGCGCGGCCTCGCGGAAGCGCCGCAGCCAGTGGCCGAGCCACGCGGGAGGGTTGGGTGCCGCAACGGCTTGGCCGGTACCGGACTTGGCCGCTGTCAGGGCGCCGCCGCTCAGGAAGTCGACGCGGCGCTCGGCTGCTGGATCCGCCTCTTCGCCAAGCACCCGCTCGCCGGTCTTGACCTCGCCCGTCGGCCGGGTCTGAGCCCACACGTTGGGCGCTCCGATCGCCAAAGCCGCGACCGCGCAGAGCCAACGCATGGCGTAGGTGGGCACCGTGGTTGCGATGGCTACCGGCGCGCCATGTAGGTCTGGTAGCGACGGGCCAATGCTTCCAGACGCAGGCGCACGTCGGCGGGCGCGCTCTGGCCGGCCGCTTGCAGCATGGCCACGGTCTCGGGGTGCTCGGCCATCCACAGCGCCTGCCGCACCTGCTCCAGGCTGGTGGCATCGCTATAGGTCGCCAGCGCCTGCACCGCGGCTTTGGCTGCCGTGGTGCGGACTTCCACCGCCATGGCCGCCTTGCTCGGACCCATGGCCTGCCACGCCCACGCCGACGCGACCCGCCCGAGCGAGTCCGCCACCATGGCCAGTTGCTCCCCCTGCGGGTGCTTGCCCAGCAGCGAGGCCAGTGCCGCCACGGCTTCGCTGCGCTTGCACTCGCCCAGGCCGCTGATGGCCGCGAGCTGGCGCGGGTTGGCGGTGGTGGCCAGGTCGACCAGCGCGCGCGCCTCGGCATCGCCGCCCAGGCGACCCAGGGCGTCGGCCGCCGACTGCCAGTGCGCGGCGTTGCCTTGCATCAGGCTGGCGTAGAGCACCGGCGCGGCCTGGGGCAGGCGGAACCGTCCCACGGCCTCCAGCACCGCCTTCACGTAGGCCTGCTGCTCCACCGCCGTGCCGTAGGGCACGTGGCCGTCGCGGGTGCGCGGCGCTTCGAACACCAGGCTCGCCAGCATCGCCAGGCCGTACTCGCGGCCCAGCTTGTGCAACTCGGGCATGCACTGCGGCTTGGGGTTGCGCTTGCCCACGTAGCCTTCGGCCGTGCAGTCGCGCACCGCGGCCACCGCGTCGAAACGCTCGGGGTGCTGGGCCTTTTCGGCGTGGTAGGCATCGGTCAGCGCCGCACGGGCCGCGGCCGGCAACTGGTCGGGCTTGAGCAGCAGGCCGCCGCTGTGGACCGCCCCGTTGGGCGCCGCCATGGCGGTGGTCGCGAACAGGCTACCCAGCGCGAGTGCACCCACCTTCATCACAAAAGTCTTCATCATTCCTCCGGTTCCGTTGGTGCGACGCGATCTAGTGAACGACCTTCCACCAGGTCAGCTTGGGCGACGGCGGCATCTCGGGGTTGGTGCCGCAGTGCACTTCGCCCATCAGCAGGTGGTAGCCGTACCAGTCGTCGATCAGGTGGATTTTCAGGCCCTTGCCATCGCTGCCCAGGCCCAGCTTGTCGCTGCCCAGGCGGTCTTGCAGATCCTTGGCGAACACGTCGGCGCCATTGACGATGGGACCGTAGGTGTTCGGCACCATCATGTGGTCGTAGATGAACATCGAGTTCACCGTGCCGGGCTGCCAGGCGATCATCTCGTTCTTGCTCCAGTCTTCGGTCAGGAACGGCACCGAGACCAGCTCGTCTTCGGTCAGCCCAACGATGCCCTTGACCACTTCCACGCCAGCGTCCGTCTTGACGTGGGCCGCCTGCGACGACTCCATCAAGTCCACGTCGGCCAGCACCGAGTCGACGGTCGGCTGCTTCGCCACCGCCTTGCCCTTGCGCTCAACGTCGCGGCCGACAAACAGCTCCACGGCGCCGTGGCCGTCCTGCTGCAGCTTGGTGAACATATCGATCGCCAGCTTGTCGTTGGCGTACAGCAGCTTCCAGCCGCGGGCCGTCTTGGCCGGGGCGTAGCTCAAGTATTCGTCCACGTGGCCGACCGCCAGCCAGGTCGTGTCGACCACCACCACCGGAGCCTGCACGCGCTGGGCTTCGTAGAAGTCCATGGTCTCGGGAAGGACGCCCGAGCCGGTGATGATGCGGCCCAGCGGGTAGCTGGCCTTGCCGTTGGTGAACGCTGGCAGCAGGTCGTGGTTGCCGTGCGAATCGAACGACGTGCCGAAGTTGTCCTTCTTGTAGACCTTGATCGCGATGCGGTCCGGGCCCAGGAACTTGTTCTTTAGGATATTGATCGGCAGCGTCTTGGGGCCGTTGCTGTAGGGGCGGGCGTTGTAGACGCGCATGCCGCGCACGCTGCCGCCGGGACCCGGGATTTGCACCGTGCCGGTCTGGTACCAGTCCTGGGTCCACTGATCGCTGTAGTAGGTGTACTTCTCGTAGGTTACCTTGTCGCCGACCGCGGTCTGGGCCTTGATCAGGTCGTCGTTGAAGGTCGCCGCGTCGGCCTGGTTGCCCCAGCTCAGGGACAGCCACTTGTCGAATTCCGACAGGTTGCCGTTCTGCAGCCACGGCGCCACGCGCAGCACCACTTTGTCGGTGCCCTTGTCCGTGCCGGCGGCCGTGCTGTAGGGCAGGCCGGCCTTGTCGAATACGGTCAGGGTCACGGTTACTTGGCCGTCCCAGAACAGGGCATCGGTGTCCTTGGTCGAGGCCGACATGCGGAACTGGCGGCCT
>JACRCU010000114.1 GCA_016218865.1 Deltaproteobacteria bacterium
CTCCCGCCAAGTAGCCACACCGGCATCCCAGCGGCCAAGAAGGCAGCTTCCTGGCCGGCGGCGAGATCATGATCCCCGTGCCACAACCCGGCGGAACCACGGTGCTGCAGTCCAAGCAGTTCGGTGTCGAGCTGCGCTTCGTCCCTACCGTGCTCGACAACGGCACCGTGCATCTGCGCGTCACCTCTGCCGTTTCGTCGCTGGTCAGCTTCTCGCCGGTGGCCAACACAGCGCTGGGAGCGTCGGTCGTGGTGCCCACGCTGACCACGCGCTCGGTGTCGACCACCGTGCAGCTGCGCGAAGGCCAGTCGCTGGCCATCGGCGGACTGCTGCAAGACAGCTACCGCTCCAGCATCCAGCGCTTCCCGATCCTGGGCGAACTGCCGCTGTTGGGGCCGCTGTTCCGCAGCAGCGACTTCCAGAAGAACAAGACCGAGTTGCTGATCGTGGTGACGCCGCGGCTGGCCCGCCCACTGGCCCACGCGCCGCAGCTGCCGACCGACCACTTCGTGGAGCCCGGCCGCGCCCGCTTCTTGCTGGGCGGCAAGCTGGAAGGCCACCACGACGACGACAAGGACGCCGACAAGAACAAGAAGGACGACCGGCCGGACGACAAGGGCAAGCGCGAGCCGAGCAAGGCCGCTCCCGCCAAGTAGCCACACCGGCATCCCAGCGGCCAAGCGCTGCCCTGGGGGACCACACGGGAGGATACCATGGACACCAAGCTGAAGAGCATTTCGCGAACTATCTTCTGGCCTTTGCTGCTCGCGATGGCGCTGACCGCAGGTCTGAGTGGCTGCGCGCTGACCCCGCACCTGGACGCCCACTGGGGCGAGTCGGTGCGCAACGCCCAGCGCCACCAGACGCTGCACCCGCTGCTGCGCAACGAACACGACGAGCCCGAAGGCATGGACGGCCGCGCCGCCGAGGCGCTGATGAACCGCTACTACAAGTCCTTTGAGGATCCGCCCAAGCCGGCAGCCGGCACAGTCGGCGGGATCGGCGGCGGACGCTGACCCGCAACGCGCCACGCCCGCAGGAGGCACTACCATGACGCCCGCCAAAGAAAACGACCACAAAGGCAACAACCACGGCAGCGAGGCCACGGCGGCCGTCGGCCAGACCACAGGCCGGCCGGTCAGCGGCAACGTTCCACCGCCGCAGGCCGAGCGTATCGGTGTGCTGGCGCTCGACCAGACCCAGATGGAGGAAGTCCGCCAGATCCTGGACCTGAACGACGCCACCCGCCGCACGCTGTCGCTGTTCGACGGCGGCCTGCAGACCCTGTCGAGCGTGCTGGATCGCAACCAGTTCGACTTGCTGGTCATCCACAGTGTGTGTCAGACCGAGACCGATCTGGCGCGTCTGGAACAGGTGCTGTCGGACCGCGGCGCGCTGCCGGTGGTGCTGCTGTCGAGCAACGTGGAGCCAGGCTTCCTGATTGCGGCGATGCGCACCGGCGTCCGCGACGTGTTGAAGCTGCCTGTGTCGCCCGAGGCGCTGCGCGATGCCGTCAACCACATCGAGCACCAGGTGGTGCACGTGCCGACGCCGCAAGAGAAGCGCAAAGTGGTGGCGTTCATGGCCGGCAAGGGCGGCAGCGGGTCGACCTTCTTGGCCACCAACCTGGGCTATGCCCTGGGCAAGGCGGGCGCCAAGACCGCGCTGATCGACCTGAACCTGCAGTTCGGCGACGCGGCGCTGTTCGTCACCGACCGGATGCCGCAGAGCAACCTGGCCGATGTCGTCAGCGACAACATGGCGCGTCTGGACGGGGCGTTCCTGCAGGCGTCGATGTGCGAAGTGCTGCCCACCTACTCGGTGTTGGCGGCCCCAGAGGACCTGGAGCGCGCCGCGCAAGTGCGCCCGGATCAAGTGGATGTGCTGATTCGGCTGGCGGCCCACCGCTACGAATTCGTCATCTTGGACATGGGCCGCAGCCTGGACGCCGTGAGCGTAAAGGCCTTGGACTGCGCTGACTATATCTATCTGGTTATGCAGCAGACGCTGCCGTTCATCCGCGACGCCAAGCGCTCGTACGAAGCCCTGCGCGGGCTCGGCTACGGCACCGATCGGCTGCGCATCGTGGTCAATCGCTACCAGAAGGGCGGCGAGATCACCAACGAAGACATTGAGCTGGCCGTGGGCGCCAAGGTGTGGACCACGGTGCCCAACAGCTATGCGGCGGTCTCGGCGGCGGTCAACCAGGGTATGCCTCTGGCGGCCTTCGCCCCGCGCGACCCCGTGGCCAAGGCGCTCGACGGCATGGCCATCGAGCTGCTCGAGCGGCAGGAGGCCAAGAAACACAGCTGGCTCAGCGGGTTGTGGCACCACCACTAGCCAGCGCGCCAGCGGCGGCGGCAGCGCACGCCGCACCCGTCGCCGGCGCCCAAGGAGGGGACCATGTCACTGCGCGCACAACTGCAATCCGGACAAGTCCAAGCCATTTCGGGCGACGTGGAGATGGCACCCGCCATCGTGCGCGGTGCCTTGGCCGGCGATATCCGCCGCTACCACGACCTGCGATCGCGTATCCACAAGAAGCTGTTGGATCGCATCGACTTGCGTGCCATGGAGACCATGACGCCCGAGCAAGTGCGGGCCGAGTTGGAGTCCGCGGTCGAGCGGCTGCTGGGCGAGGAGTCGGTGCCGCTGAACGAGATGGAGCGGCGCTCGCTGCAGTCCGACATCCAGCACGAGGTGCTGGGCCTGGGCCCGCTGGAGCCGCTGCTGGCCGATCCGACCATCTCCGACATCTTGGTCAATACCTACAAGCAGGTGTACGTCGAGCGCGCCGGCCAGCTGGAACTGACCGACGTGCACTTCGAGTCCGATGCGCACCTGATGAAGATCATTGACAAGATCGTCTCGACGGTGGGTCGCCGGGTGGACGAGTCGAGCCCGATGGTCGACGCCCGCCTGCCCGACGGCTCGCGCGTCAACGCCATCATCAAGCCGCTGGCGGTCGACGGGCCGGCGCTGTCGATCCGGCGTTTCTCTGTGATTCCGCTGCAGATGGAAGATCTGGTGCGGCTGAAGACCCTGACGCCCGAGATGGCCGAGCTGCTGGCTGGGCTGGTGCAGGCCAAGTGCAACGTGCTGATCTCGGGCGGTACCGGCACCGGCAAGACCACGCTGCTGAACGCCATGTCGCGCTACATCCCGGCGACCGAGCGCATCATCACCATCGAAGACGCGGCCGAGCTGCAGCTGCAGCAGCCCCACGTGGTGCGCCTGGAGACGCGCCCGCCGAACATCGAGGGCAAGGGCGAAGTTCCGCAGCGGCTCCTGGTGCGCAACAGCCTGCGCATGCGGCCCAACCGCATCATCCTGGGCGAGCTCCGCGGCGCCGAGGCGATCGACATGCTGTGGGCGATGAACACCGGCCACGAGGGCTCGATGGGCACCATCCACGCCAACACCCCGCGCGACGCGCTGGCCCGGCTGGAGATCATGATCGGCATGGCGGGCCTGAACTTGCCGGCCAAGTCGATGCGCCAGCAGATCGCCTCGGCCCTGACGGCGCTGGTGCAGATCCAGCGGCTGTCCGACGGCAAGCGCAAGATCGTCAGTGTGCAAGAGATTACCGGCATGGAAAGCGACATGATCACGACGCAGGAGATTTTCTGCTTCGAGCAGGTCGGCATCTCGCCCGACGGCACCGTGCTCGGCCACTTCCGCGCCACCGGCATCCGGCCCAAGTTCCTGGAGCGTCTGCGGGTGTCCGGCATCGTGGTGCCGAACGAGTTGTTCGACCCGCGCCGCCTCTACGAGTAGGAGGGCGCCATGGATCTCACGTATTCCCTGTTTGCGATCCTGGGGTTCCTTTCTGCCGCGCTGTTCGTCGAGGGTGCGTACCTGGCCTGGAATGCCAGCCGCGGCCCCGAGGCCAGCCGCATCGAGCGCCGACTGAAGGCCGTGGCCCGCAGCAGTGCCGCAACCCCCGTGACCACCGAGCACAGCCTGCTCCGCACCGACAACGCCAGCGAGGCCGGCTGGTGGGCGCACTTGCCGCGGGCCGAGCAGGTCCACGCGCTGCTGCAGCAGGCCGGCCTGACCTGGAAAACCAGCGACTTCTTTGGCTTCAGTGCCATCAGCGCGC
>JACRCU010000101.1 GCA_016218865.1 Deltaproteobacteria bacterium
ACCAGGCCACCTTGGTCGAAGGCCTGCGCGCGGGCCGAGCCTGGCCGGCTGAACTGGGCTGGGTCGCGCCGTCGCCGCGCCGGGCCGCCCCGCCGGTGGCCGAGGCGAGCGGCGACAGCCCTCCGCCCCCCAGCGAGGCTCGTCACGAGCGACAGCCCCGCGAACGCACACGCGAAGTCCCCGCGAAAGAGGCTCCGGCGCCGCGCGCCAAGCCCGCCAAGAAGGTGCCGAGTCGCTACGACGCCCAGGAGCGGCCGGGCGACAACCGCGGCAACCGCATGAACCGCGACGAATTGCTGCAGGCCCTGTGCATGCCCGCCAACGCCGAAGATATCCAACCGACCCACGACCCGGTCGCGATCATCTACGGTATCGACAACCGCCGCCAGCAGCGCCACCGCGACCGCAACGACGTCGATCTCGACCGGCTGGTCAACGGCAACCGCGCCAAGGGCCCCGATCCGAACATCATGGCCATGCCGTCGTTCGAAGAGCTGCGCAACGACCGCCAGCCGATCAGCACGCTGTTTGCCCAGAGCGAGGAGCGCCACGACCTGGAAGACAGCATCGCCCTCCGCTTTGCGCTCTCGCACGTGCGCCGCGAAGAAGACGGCACGCTGACACTGCAGGGCAACCCACTGGATCGCGGTCGCATGTCGCAGCGCGGCCGCCAGCAGCGGCGCCGGCGCTGAGCCGCTGGTCGCTGGACGATCGCTTCGGCAGCTCAGCGCGGAGTTCAGCGCGGCGAGTGCGGCGATCGAAGCCGCGCTCAGCTCTGGGCAAGTCCCTGAAAGATTGGAATGAAGTCGGGCCACGAGGTCGCGATCGCCTGCGTGTCGACCACGGTGACCGCGGCCGGCCCCACCAAACCAGCCACCGCCGCGCTCATCGCCATGCGGTGATCCAGACCGGCGTCGAAGGCCAAGGCGGCGCGGCTCCAATGGCTGGCGGCACCGCGGCCACAGACGACCAGGTCGTCGCCCTCGCTGCTCGCCTCGACTCCCAAAGCCTTCAGCAACGCTAGGGTTTCCGCCAGCCGGTCGCTCTCTTTGTGGCGCAGTTCGCCGACTTCGCAGAAGTGCGTGGTGCCCTCGGCCGCGGCCGCGGCGACCGCCAGAATCGGCACTTCATCAATCAACGCCGGCACTTCCTTGGCCGTCACGGTGGTCGCGCGCAGCGAGCTCGACCGGCAGCGCAGGCAGAGGGTCGGCTCGCCGGCCACGGGCTCCCGATCCTCCGCCTCGCAGCGCCCGCCCATGCGCTCCAGCACGCGTAGCCAGCCCAGCCGGGTCGGATTGCCACACAGCTGAGGCACTTGCAGCTCGGCGTTGGGGTGCAGCAGCGCGGCCACCGCGGCAAAGGCGGCCGAGGACGGGTCGCCCGGGATGCGCCACTCGCCCATGGGGCGCAGCTCGCCGGGCTCGATTTGCCACGCGCCGTCCACCTGTTGCAGCGCCGCCCCCATGGCCCGCAGGGCGCGCTCGCTGTGGTCGCGGCTGGGCAGCGGCTCGGCCACTCGGGTCGGGCCCTGGGCCCGCAAGCCGGCCAACAGGATGGCGGTTTTCACCTGGGCACTGGCCACCGCCAGCGCGAGGTCGGCGCCGTGCAAGGGCCGGCCGCGCACCGTCAGAGGCGCCGTCCCGGCCGGCGACAACGCAATGTCCGCCCCCATCCGGCTCAGCGGCTCGCTGACACGCCGCATCGGTCGCCGGGTCAGCGAGGCGTCGCCGACCAGCCGGGCCTGCAGGCCGGGCTGGCCGGCCAGGGCGCCCAACATCAGGCGCATGGTGGTTCCCGAGTTGCCGCAGTCGAGGTCGCGGTCGGGCGAGCGCCAGTCGCGGCTCCCGCGAACGACCACAGCCTCGCCGTCGCGCGCGATCGTCACGCCCAACTGCGCCAAGCAGCGCGAAGTGCTGGCCACATCGCCGCCGCTCGACAGCCCGACCACGCGGGTGGTGCCGGTCGCCAGGGCCGAAAACAGCAGGGCGCGGTGCGAGATCGACTTGTCGCCCAGCAGCGGCACCTGGCCGTGCAGGCGAGCAGGCCGGGCGAAGGTTTGGGGTGGCATCGCGAACTCCGCGAAGAAAAGGGATAGGAGCGAGCAGCGGGCGGCGATAAGCCGGGTTCTGTTCCGCCGCGCCGTCGCCGGCAGGGCGGTGGTGACCATTCATCTGGGAACGCAATTGCTTGCGCCCTCGAGCGATCGACCAGCAAGCTCGGGCGGGTCACCCTCCGGCGGACTTGCGCCCGCTGCGCCTGCCATTTGATCTTGCTCCAGGTGGGGTTTGCCGAAAGCGACGTTGCCGCCGCAGACCGTGCGCTCTTACCGCACGCTTTCACCCTTGCGCCGCGGGCCGAAACCGGGGGCGCGGATTGCTTTCTGTGGCACTGTTCCCTGGGGTCGCCCCCGCCGGCTGTTGGCCGGCACCCTGCCCTGTGGAGCCCGGACTTTCCTCTGGTTGGCGGGCCGAAGCCCCAGCCAGCGGCCACCTGGCCACCCGCTGCTCGGCGCGCAGTGTAGGGCCGCGCCCTAGTAGGAACAAGCGTCGAGCTGGTTGGGGCAGTAGATCTGCACGCACTGCATGCAGTTGGTCGTATTGGAGCCGCCGCAATACCCGCCGCACTTCGTGTCGCGGCAGGTGATGAACGCGTCGACCGCGGCCTGGGCTTCCGGGCTGGCGGCGGCCTTGCAGGCCTTGGCGCAGGCCAGGTCGCCACCGCACTTGGCTTGGCAATTGGCAACTTGCAGACAGCTGGTGTAGAGCACCGGCGTCGACGGGTAGCAGCTGTCCCACAAGCTTTTGCAGCCGTTCTGCGCGCAGGTGAGCTGGGCCTGGCCGCTGAGCGCACCGCACTGGTTGTCGATGCAGGTGAGCAGGCCGTAGTAGTCCTTGGCGCCCTGTTGGCTGGCCGCGGCGTTGCAGTTGGTGCTGCAGGTGGCCGAGCTGCCGCAAGTGGCCATGCAGTCTGAGGTCTTCTTGCAGTCGCCGCTGCCCGAACCGATGCACGCCTGCTGCTCGCTGAAGCAGTTGGAGTAGACGCAGAGCATGGTCTCGTTGAATTTCCCCTGATCAGCCAGCGACTTGCATACTGCCTTGAGGCACCCTTGGTACGCGTTCAACAGCGACAGCCCCGAGGCGCTGCCCTGGGCCTTGCAGTTGTTGGGGCAGTTCGGGTCCGCCTCCGGACAATTACCAATACACGCCGCCAGTTGCGAGCAGGTCAGCGCGCCGCCGCCGCCGGGGACGCAGAGGCCGTTCTGGCAGACCTGGCCGGCGACGCACGCCGGGTTGCAGCCGGTCGACACCGTCTGGCATTGGCCCAGGTTGCACGCTTGACCGGCGGGACAGGCGACCGCGTCGCTCCAAACCAGGCATCCGGACTGGGTCTTGGTGCAGGTGTGCACCGCCGCGGCGCCGGGCACGCACTCGATCAGGCTGGCGACGCTGCACGAATTCTTGCACACGCACGCGGCGTTCTCGCAGGTCAAGTCGGCGTTGCAGGCCGCCACCGTCTGCCACTGGCCGCCCATGCAGTTCTGGATGGCGCTGCCTTCGCAGCGGCTTTGCCCCGGGCTGCACACCGCCAGGTCGGGGCCGTTGTCGGGCGGCACATCCGCGCCGCTGTCCAAGACTTCGGGACTCGCCGCATCGCTCACGCCGCCGGCGTCGCTGTCCAAGCTCTTGCCGTCGCCGCTGCTGCCCGAATCGGCGGTGCCCGCATCGCTTGTGCCCGCATCGCCGGTGGGTGTGGCGTCGCCCTGGCCAAAGGCGATGTCGGCGTGGCACTCGATGATCTTGCACGACACCGGGTCGACGCAGATCCCGGTCTCTGGGCAGGCGACGCAGAGCTTGGTGACCGGGTCGCGGCAGACCGAGACCGCCATGGAGTTGGTGCGGGTGCACGCCGAGCCCAGCAGCGCGCCCAGGGCGACGATCCAGAGCACGTTCCAGAAGTTGCGGGTGGTCGGGCGGTAGCGCGTGGCGTCCTCGGCGGCGGAACAGAGCGGCCCACAGCATACCGGCGCGGCGGAATCGGCGCAAACCTGCTAGGATTCGCGCGCGATTGCGCAAGTCGGGAAGCCCATGCAGATTCTGTACGTCGACAACCACCTGCTGGTGGTCTACAAGCCGGCCGGGCTGCCCGTCCAGGCCGACGCGAGCGGCGACATCGACCTGCTGACCATGGCCAAGCACTGGATCAAGCGGGAGTATGCCAAGCCGGGCGAGGTCTTCGTGGGCCTGGTCCACCGCCTGGACCGGCCGGCGCGCGGCGTGGTGGTGCTGGCCCGCACGAGCAAGGCCGCGGCGCGCCTTTCCGAACAGTTCCGCAACCGGACCACGGTGAAGCGCTACGAAGTGGTGGTGTTGGGCCAGCCCGAGCCGCCCGCGGCGGAGCTGCGCGACCAGCTGCAGAGCGACGAGCGCGGCAGCCGGGTGGTGGCCAGCGGCCAGCCGGCGTCGCTGGACTACCGGACCCTGGACCGGCGCGGCGACCGCAGCTGGCTCGAGGTCGATCTGCACAGCGGGCGCAAGCACCAGATCCGCGTACAGCTGGCCAGTCGCGGCTGGCCGGTGCTGGGCGATCTGCGCTACGGCGCCAAGGAACCTCTTGCCGATCAGAGTATTGCGCTGCTGGCGCGGCGCCTGGAGATCGATCATCCGACGCGGGCCGAGCGGCTAAGCTTCGCCGCCCCCGATCCGCCCGGCTGGCCGTGGCAGCCCAACGAAAGTCGGGATTTCCTATAGCGATCAGTCGCCGAACTTCTGGCGAGCCTCGTCGTGCCACTGGTCGGGCCAGTAGTAGAAGCCCTCGCACGCAATCGAATACAGGCAGTTCTTGCACTTGTCTTCGTGGCGGCGTCGCGACTGCAGGTAGTCGAACAGATTCACGTCGTCCATCGAGACGAACAGCATGTGCCGCTGCAGCTTGCCGATGTCGCTCAGGCCGTACTCCTCGTAGCCGGGCATGAAGCACATCGGCAAGTTGATGACCTGGAAGCGGATGTCCTTGCCGTAGCGGTCGATGAGCGCCATGGCCTGGTGGGCGGCTTCGGCCGGGTCAGGCTGGCACTCGGCGCTGGCGCGGCCAAACGGCGTCAGGAACTGGATGTTGCAGCTCTTGACGCCCATGTCCATCAGCAAGTCACCGTACTCCATCAGGAACGGCGTGTTGATGGTGGTCAGGGTCACGTTGACGCCAAAGTCGATGCCCAGCTTCTCGCAGAGCGGGCGGGCGTTGCGAATCCCGGCGGTGGTTTGCACAAAGGCGCCGCGCACTTGCACGTTGCGGTCGTGGACGTCGGGGTTGGGACCGTGCAGCGATACCAGCAGGCTGGTGAGGCCCGAACGCACGATTTTCTCGGCGTTCTTGGGATTCGACAACAGCCGTCCGTTGGTGGTGAGGTTGACGGCCCGGTAGCCCAGCTGGCGGGCGGCGCGGATGAGGCGGAACAACTCGGGGTTGGTGGTCGGCTCGCCGCCGTCGAAGTCGCAGAGATCGAAGCCTTGTTTGCGTCGCTCGGCGAGGAACGCCACCTGCTCGTCGGCCTGACCGTGCCAGTCCGAGCGATTGCCGGTGGCGCAGAATACGCAATGGTTGTTGCAGATGTAGGTGGTGTTGACGATGACCTTGCGCGGCGCCCAGGCCTCGAGCTTGGTCTCGAAGACCTTCTTGGCCATGGCCAGGTCGTGCGGCGTCCAGTCCGGCCCGCGCAGCAGCGGCTTGCCCTGGAAAAGCGGACCTATGTCGCGATCTTCGCGGGTCACCCACCGCCCCTGTTCGGTGACGGTGGCGTGCAGGCGCGTGCCCAGGATCGGCGTGGCGAACTGCAGCAGCGGCCGCGCGCCCAGGCGCTCGAACAAATCCCAAGCCGTCACTAGGGTTTGCAGGATCTCGGCCCGCGTCTCGCTGGGCTGGCCGATCATCCAGTGGACCACCAGCGGCAGGCCGTGGCGCTGGCACCACTCGGCGACCCGCTCGGTGGCCTGCAGGTCGAAGCGCTTGCCGATCAGGTCGTTGGCAACGCGGTCGACCGCCGACTCCGCCGAGATCGACAGCACCGGCACTCGGCCGACCATGCGCGCGACCTGGGCCTCGCTCAGGCGATCGGCCCGCATCCCGTTGGGAAAATCCAGTTCCAGCTCGTACTGTTCCGCCACGTCCAGCAGGGCGTCGAAGTGCCCAGAGTGGACGTTGACCAGCTCGTCGAGGACCACCCAGCGGTGGATGCCCAGCTCTTGGCGGCAGCGGCGGGCGTGCTCGGCCAGCAAGTCCTTGCCCATGCGGCGGTACGGCTTGCCGGGCAGCCCTTCGCGCGACCACGGGTTCGACGTGCAGAAATTGCAGGCAAAGCTGCAGCCGCGCGAGGTTTTGACGGGCAACAGCCCGGCGCCCAGGGCAAAAATCTCTTGCTTGTGGTTGGCCTGGCCGCAGCGGTCCAAGAAGCGCTGGTAGGCCATCCGGTCCACCAGGTCGTAGGCGGGCAGCGGCAGCCCGTCCAGGTCGTCGCCGATGGGGGCACCAAACAGAAGACGCTGGCTGGGTTTTTCGCCGCTCGCCAGGGTCGAAACCAGCGCCGGCAGGGCCACGTCGGCCTCGAAGCGCAGCCCGTAGTCGGCGGCCACTTCGTCCAGGGCAGTCGCGTCCCAGGCGATGGTGTGCATGCCGCCCACGTCGCAGTCGGCCAGGACGATCGGCGCCGGCCAGCGCTCGCGCAACGACTTGCAGAGTTTGGCCAATTCGGCGGTCGCAGCGGTGGCGCGCAGCCACGGGCTGTAGCCGATCACCACCACGTCGGGCGCGAGGGCCGGCAGCTTGGCCAGGAGTCCCGACAGGGGCACGCCCAGGCGCACCAGCGGCGAACTCTCTAGAAGCAGGCCCGAATTGGGCTGACAGAACGCGTCCAGCACCTGCGGGTCGTGGCCAGCTTGGCGCAGCGCGGCCGCCGCCTGCCACACGCCCAGGTTGGTGAAGTAGGGGTAGTCGATGAAGTCGCTGGCGAGCAGCAGCGGCGGTTGTATCAGTAGAACACGCGCCACGAATCCCCCGGCCGGCTGGTGCGTCCCCCCACTGGGCGTCCTTGGTGGGCTGGGTGCTACGTCGCCAAGTTCAGTATCCCGGGGGCCGCGAGCGGTGGCAAGGCACAGACGGCAAGGGTTGCCAGCTGTTGCGGAATCCGCGGCGCCGCCCAACTTGCCAGCCCCGGCGCAGCCGGCTACTTTGGCGCCAGGAGGCCGAGTGCATCGAGACGCCACGACCCGCCGGCCGACCAAATCCAGGGTACTGGTGCACCTGCTATTCGGGGTCGCTTTGCTGGCCCCGCTGTACCCGGCCGCGCCCGCCGAGGCCTGGAGTGCGCGCAAGCCCGCTCCTGGCGGGGCGAAACACCGCCCGGCGCCGCGCACCGCCAAGCCGCCGGCAGCGGAAGTCGCCCTGGTGGAGCGCTGTCGGGCCGCCGCCACGCGAACTCCGCCCAAAGTCGACGAGTTGTTGGCCATTTTGCGCGCGGCAATGGCGGCCCGCGAAACCGCCTGCGGTCGCGACATGGTCGATCGCCTGCTGCTGGCCAAGGCCTCGCCCGCGCAATTGATCGAAGCGGGGCAGCTGCTTGCGACCGACCCGCTTGGGCTGCCGGTGTGGAAACTGGCCTGGCAGGGCGCGCGCCGCCGGCCGCTGTGGGTGCGCCAGATCGGCGAGGGCTACGCGGACGCGCTGTTGGCCCTTGGCGACGCCGAAGCGGCGCGCGTGGTGGTCGAGGCCGCCCTGGGGCAAACACCCGCCGGCACTCGTCGCGGCCTGTACGAGCGCGCCGCCACGATTGCGCGACTGCAGGGCAAAGCCGGCGACGTGGCCGACGAACTGAGCGTGGCCAGTGATCCCGACGCGCAAGTGGTGGCCGCGCAGCTGATGGTCGAACTCGGCCGCGACGACGACGCCACCGCCACCCTGCGCAAGGCCTGGCAGCGCTACCCCGGACACCGCGCCCTGCAGGCGGCGTTCATGCAGTTGTTGCAGCGCCTGGGCGTGCGCGACGAGTTGCGCGCCTTGGTCGATCAGGTCGTGCGGCTGGCGCCGGCGGATCCGATGCCGCTGCTGTCGGTGCTGGACGCCCACATCGCGGCGCGCGACACCCGGGCGGCGCGGGCGCTGATCGACGAAATGGCGCGGCGGTGGCCCAACCACGACCAGATGCTCGAGTCGCTGATCGACCGGGAGCAACGGTTGGGCGACGACCCGACGCGAATTCGGGCGCTATACGAGCAGTTGCTGATTGCCAGTCGCCAACAACCCCAGTACTTGTTGGCCTATGCCGAGTGGCTGCTGAGTCACGGCGACAGCCGCGGTGCCCAGGCGGTGCTGGTGCGCCGGCCCGGCAAGGGCGAACCGGTGCTGGAAGGGCTGATTCGCCAAGCTCAGTTGCTCATCGGCCATCGCATGGTGGTGGAGTCGCGCGAGCCGATCGAGCGGGCGGTGGCGCTGGCGCCGAGCGATCCGCGGGTGCTGCGCCTGCAGGCCCAGCAAGCGGAACTGGAGAAGAACAACCCCAAAGCCGAGGCCGTGTGGCTCGGCCTTACCAAACTGGGCGACGCGGCCACCCCGACCGATCGGCGGCGCGCGGCCGACGCACGTCAAGCCCTGGTCGGGTTGTGGCGGCGCATCGACGTGCTGGCCCAGCGCACGGATCAGTTGGCGGCCGAACTGCAGAACCAGGAGCCGACGCTGGGCAAGGCCCTGCTGTGGTTGGACTCCAGCGCCCAGCTGGACGAAGGTGCCAGCGTGCCCACCTCGACCCTGGCCACGCTGCTGCCGCGCCTGCGCAGCAAGCTGGGCCCCGATCCCGAATTGCTGGCGGCGCTGGCCAGCTTGGAGCTGAGCCGCAGCCACGACGAAGAGGTGGTCGCGTACCTGCTCGACCTGCGCAACGCCGACCCCGACGCCGCAGAACCGCTGCTGCAGCAGGCCCTTGAGCACTGCCTGGCGCGTGGACGGCGCGATCTGGCGGCCACCCTGGAAGAGGCGCTGGCCGGCCTGGGGCAGTCCGCGGCCGGGCTGCTGAAGCTGGGCGACCTGCACCTGCGCTACGGCGATGTGGCCGGGGCCACTGCCCTGTTCAAGCGTGCCGCTCAGTCCGAGCGCGGCGACACCCGGGCCACGGCGCGCCTGGCCGCGATGTTCCGCAAGGCCGGCGAGGTGGCGGAGGAGGAGGCGGCCTTGCGCGATATCGTCGTGCGGACTGCCGACGCCGACGAGCTGGAAAGTGCCGGCCAGCGCTTGATTACTGTGGCTCTGGCGCGCGGCTCGGTGGCCGAGTTGGTGCGCTGGCTGGATGCCGTGGCGCCGCAACACCCGCGACGCGAGATCCTGGCGCGGCTGCGCTCCAGCGCCCACGATGCCTGGCTGCGCACCGCCAGCCTGGACGGCGCCCTGGGCCGACCGGACAAGCTGCCACCCAGTGGCGACATGGCCCAGGCCCTCGCCAGCGGCGACCTGGCCCTCCAGGTGCGGGCCTTGCGCGAGATGGCGCTGCAACATCGCATGATTGCACCCAGTCTTGCCAAGAGCCTGCTGCAGAGCCCCAACCTGGTCCTGCGGCGCGACACGGCGCTGGCGCTGGGCTCGGCGGGGGTGGCGGCGGCGGCCGAGCTGCTGCGCGATGTGATGGCCGAGGGCAGCGATCGCGACGAAGACGTGGTGGCCGCGCAACTGGCTGCCTTGGCGCAACTGCCGGCGGTGACGGGTGTGGAAGCCGCCGTCCTGCCGCTGATCAACCGCGGCGATCCGCTGGTGGTGCAGCTGGCGCAACTTGTGACAGGCGCCAAGGGAAGTTCCGCGGCAGCGCCGTCGCTCATGGTTGGCATCCAGACGCCGCGCCGCGACGGGGGGGCAGCGCCGATCATGGCCTTGGGGGCGCTGGTCGGCCGCAACCCGAGCGACCCCAGCCTGGCGTCGGCGCGGGCGCTGCTGCTGGACCGCGGCGAGCGGCTACAGTGGGCGAGCAGCGAGATCCCCCGCAATCTTGCGATCATGTGGGCCCTGCGCGCGTCGGGCTTGCAGCGCTCTGGCGCCCTGCTGCTGCGGACCGCCGTACAGTCGGACAGCCTGCTGCTGCGGCGCGCGGCGGTGGTCCTGCTGGCCCGGCGAGCGGCTCCCGAGATTCGCCTGCAGTTGCCCGAGATTGGCGACCCCCAGGCGATGGTCGGTCTTCGCTTGTCGGCGCTGCGCAACAACCTGGCCGAAGTCCTGGCCGGCGGCGAGGCCGAAGTCGCGGTTGCCCTTGGCGAAGTGGCGCCACAGCTGCGGCCGCTGGTAGAGCAACAGGCCGCCTTGGACCCGGCCTGGCGGGCCCGCTGGTGCGCGAGCTGGCCGACCGAGGCCCTGGCGCAGCCGTCGTGGTCCGCTGTTTGCCCAGCAAGCCCCTGACCGGAAACCCAATGGGTCCCGGCGCGGAGGGCGCTCCGGCACGGCGATGACACCGCGCTGGTGGGCGTGGCTTTTTGGCCCCCAACCCTTTGGCAGTCTGGCCGCACGTTGGTATGCTAACAGGATCAGGCTCGGCCTCGCCGCAGTCGTGGCACCGAGTTGGTGGGCTGGCCCCACCCTGCCTGCCCAAGGAGCCCCCATGTACCAGCCCCCGTGGTCCGTCCAGGCGGAAAGCAGCACGGAAAACACCATGACCCAAGCACGGTTGGCTCGCCCGGCCCGGCGATGGCTGTGGCTGGCGATGGCGGTGGCCCTGGCCGTGGGCTCGGCGGCCTGCGGCAAGACCATCACGGACTACGACAACCTTTATCTGTCGATTACTTCGGACAAGACCGACGCGCCGATCACCCTGCTCGATTTCGACGTCGCCAAGGTCTCGCCCACCGACGCCAACGCCATCGTCAAGCCAAAGTCCAGCTCCGAAGGCAAGTTCCAGGTCACGCTGCCGGCCGGCTGGGTGCTGTCGAGCACCGCTTTCCGCGTACAGATGAGCCCCTCGGCCGATTGGACCGGGTCGGCCACTTTGCGCATCCTGGGCCGCGACAGCAACGGCGGCATCCGCGCCACCTGGTTCGGCGTCATCAACACCAGCACCAAGACCGAAATGGCCATTCGCCTCATGTCGGTGACGGCCAAGAACAACTGCGATCAAGACGGCGACGGCGTGCCGGCCTGCACCGCCGAGTGCAAGGCGCAAAAGCCCCTGTGCGACTGCGACGACGACCCCACCCCCGACGCGGCCCACGGCAACACACCCAAGGGCGCCCGCTCGAGCCCGTTCCTGGTCGAAGACATCTGCCTGGACGCCAACAACGGCGTGGACGAGGACTGCCAGGGCGGCGACGCGGCGGCCCTCGACACCGACGGCGACAAAGACCCGGACTGCATTGAGCAAAAGCAGTGCCCCACCGTGGGCGGCATCGCTCCCGAGAAGAACCCAGCCATCTTCCACGGCGCGGCGGAATTGTGCGACGACATCGACAACAACTGCGACGGCAAGGTCGACGAAGGCATGGCCTTCATCGACGGCGACGGCAGCACCAAGACCGGCCTGACCAAGGGCGACAAGTGCGGCCTGGGCGCCTGCGCCACCGACGCCGAGGGCAAGCCCGGCGCCGTCGTGTGCAGCCCCGACCAGAAGAACCTGGTGTGCTCGACCGCCGGCCAAAAGAAGCCCGAAGAGTGCGCCAACAAGGCCGACGACGACTGCAACGGCCAGACCGACGAGGGCTGCGAAGCCGACGACCTGGATGGCGACGGCGCCTCGAACAAGCTGGAGCAGGCCTGCGCGTACAAGTACGCGGCCTTCCACGCCGAATACAACCCCAACATCAAGAAAGAAGAAGAGAAGTGCTGCCCACCCGACCAGGACTGCTCGCCGGCCGCGGGCCTGTGGGACTTCAATTGCGACGGCGTGGTCACCCCGTGCTCGGCCGAGGATCCCGACGGCGACGGCAAGACCGGCGCTCTGGACTGCGCCCCCAATGATCCGCAAGTCTATGTGGGCGCTAAGCAAATGTGTGGTGATGGCAAGGGCCCCTGCCCGGCCGACGGCGACGTGCCGTGCAGCGACGACAAGGACGGCGACAAGTACAACGGCGACGTGGACTGCGACAACGGCGATGCGAACGTCCACCCGTTCGGCACCGAGCTGTGCAACGGCAAAGACGACGACTGCGACGGCCTGATCGACGAGGGCAACCCCGACGCCGAAGACAAGGAGTGCGGCAACCCCAATGGCGACTGCGGCCTGCAAAAGGGCAACCTGGTCTGCAAACACTTCGTCGCCAAGACCACCGACTTCAAGCCCGACGACCTGGACTGCGGCAAGGCGGCCTACCAGCCCCTGGGCGACGGCAAAATCGGCGTGTGCGTGGGCTGTTACGGCGACTACCGCCCCAAGAAAGAGACCTGCGACGACCACGACCAGGACTGCGACGGCCAGACCGACGAAGACTTCCCGTACCTGGAGGAAGGCAGCGGCAAGGCCAAGCTGTGGGGCGAAACGTGCGACGGCGTGGGCACTTGCGGCGCTGGCACGGTGCAGTGCACCACCTTGGCCAAGGCCATCTGCTCGACCGACCCGGGCGGCAAGGGCGACCAGAGCAAGGCCGAGACCTGCAACAACTTGGACGACAACTGCAACAGCAAGACCGACGAAAACCTGACCAGCGTGCAGGACAGCAAGTGCGAGAAAGTGGGCGTCTGCGGCGCGGACGTGGGCAGCATTTCGACGATTTGCGTCGCCGGCATCTGGCGTTGCGACTACAGCAAGGTGCCCAAGGTCGAGTTCAACAAGAGCAAGACCTGCGCCGAGGGCAGCCCCTCGTGCCAGTGCGACGCCACCGTCGGCAGCTCGCCCAGCTGCTACGCGATGGTCGAGACCAGCTGCGACGGCGAGGACAACGACTGCGACGGCCAGA
>JACRCU010000106.1 GCA_016218865.1 Deltaproteobacteria bacterium
AGGTTGCGCAGGTAGTAGATGCGCGCGCGGCGGACCTTGCCCGACGAGACGATCTCGACCTTGAGGATGCGGGGCGAGTGGACCGGGAACACGCGCTCCACGCCCACGCCGTTGCTGATCTTGCGGACGGTGAACGAGGCGTCGGTGCCCGAGCCGGCGCGGCGGATGACCACGCCCTCGTAGACCTGGATACGCTCCTTCTCGCCTTCGATGATGCGGCCGTGGACCTTGACGGTGTCGCCGGTCTTGAACTCGGGCAGATCGAAGCGGATGTGGGCGTTCTGAACGTAATCGAGGAGCTGCTGACGCATCAGTTTTCCTAGGGTCGCGCCCCGAAGGACGCACGGGCCGGTTCGCCGGTGGCGGTCGAACTCAGCGAGAGGACAGAGGTCCGGGTTTGCTGCCCACCCTGGGCGAGCAAGGGGCCGTACGTGCCGCTCAACACGGTATGCATGGCGGAACCATGCACGAGGGGTCACGGTGCGTCGCGGTCTCCCAGCAAGCGATCCAGGATGATCGCCGCGGCCGCGCGCACCGAAAGATGGTTGTAGGGACCGTCGCCCGCCTCGGCATCCAGCAGGTGCGGGTCGCGCCGAACGGGCGGCAACCGCACGTCGGCTTGCAGCAGCACCTCTGGGGCCAGGCCCCAACCGGTGCCGAACACCAGCAGCAGGGGCTGGGCGTCGTCGCCGGCCGTGGCGATCCTCTGCCGCCAAAGCGCAAACGACTCGGGCTGTTGCATGCTGGGTTTCATGCCCTCGGGCTGCCAGCGTGCGGCCGTCACCGCGATCACCGGCGCGCGGCCGGTTCGCTGGGTGATGTCGGTCCGGACGGCATCGAGCGAGGGCATCGCGCTGACGCGCTGCATCGCCTCGGCCCGCCGAAGATGGGCAGAACCGGCGCCCTGTTGCCAGTGGCCGACCATCTCGTGCACCAGCCGCTGCTGCAGAGCCACCGGAGTGACTACGTAACTGCGGGATACACCAAAGGTTCGACCGGAGCGGGCCAGATCGTGCACATCGACGTTGGTCAATGCCGTCGTCACCACCCGTCCGGAGCGATCCAGCACCGGATGGTGAACGAGGGCGAGAAAGATAGCCATTTTCATCGAATTGTCAACCCAGAAGTGTCCCACTACCCAGCGGTGTCAATCCCTGTCGCCGCCCTGCCCGGCGGCCGCCGTCTGGAGCTGAGCCCACTCGGCATCGAGCCATGCCCGATCTTTCTTATCGATTGTCAGGCCTTGCAGAAGCTCGGGGCGGCGCAGCTTGGTGCGCAGCAGGCTCTGGCGGCGGCGCCAGCGGTCGATCTCGGCGTGGTTGCCGCTCAGCAGGACCTCGGGCACGGCTGCGCCCTCGAATTCGCGCGGCCGCGTGTAGTGCGGGTGCTCCAGCAGGCCGGAACTATGCGATTCTTCAGTCAAGCTCGCCGAATTGCCGATGACGCCGGGCAGCAGCCGCGCCACCGCCTCGATGATCGCCATTGCCGCCACTTCGCCGCCGTTGAGCACGTAGTCGCCGATCGACACCACCTGGTCGACGTGCTGCTCGACCCGCGCATCGAAGCCTTCGTAGCGACCGCAAAGCAGAATCAGGCCGGGACCTTGCGCCCACTGCTCGGCCAGATCCTGGCGGAACAGCCGGCCGGCCGGCGACAGCAGCACCACCGGCGTGCGCGGATCGCGCTGCGGCCGCAGCTCGCGCAGGCAGGCCACGATCGGATCCGGCTTCAGCACCATGCCCGGACCGCCGCCGAACGGCAGATCGTCCACGGTATTGTGGCGATCGGTGGTCCACTGCCGCCAGTTGTGGGTCTGCAGGTCCAGCGCGCCGCTCTGCAGCGCCTTGCCCAGCAGCGACTCGCTGCGCAGGCCGTCGAACAGCGCCGGGAACAGCGTCAACAGGTCAAAGGTATACGTATTTTCATTCATTTAGGTCGAGCGCCAGTCCTCGATGTGGGCGATGACCACCTTGCCGGGCTCGCGCCCCAAGGCCACCACCGCGTCGGCCTGGGCCGGGACCAGCGCCGTGCCGCCGGCCAGCAGCCGGATGTCGAGCAGCAGCTGGTTGGTCTCGATGAACCCAGAGATCGTCCCGACTTGGGCGTCGGTATCGGCGTCGTGCACTGCCGCGCCCAGCAGTTCGTGCAGGTAGACCTCGTCGTCGTCCTTGCCGGGCAGATCGTCCTCGGCGACCTGTAGCAGGCAGTGGGTCAGCGGCTCGGCGGCGCTGCGATCGGGCAAACCCTCGAAGGTCGCCACGAAATCGGCGCCCGCCGGCCGCAGCTCCAGGAGCCGCAGCGCTTGCGCCGGCGCCCCGGCTTTCCAGGCGCGCAGCACCAGTCCCGCCCGCCACAGCGGCGAATCGGGGTTGTGCACCTGGATGTGCAGCTGCCCTTTGATGCCGTGGGGCCGGCCGATGCGGCCGATCTCTACCCAGCGGTCGGTGTCGGGCAGTGCGAGCGGGCGGGGGCGCAGCGCGGGTCGAGCCGCGGGCTCAGGGGGACGCGAAGAAGGCGACATCATTCTACCTGTTGATTATAAAACCAATTCGTCTTTGAGCGGGCGCGACATCAAGCTCTCGAGTGCGGCGCGCGGCGCCAGGCCCTCGTGCACGACCCGGTAGGCGTGGGCGATGATCGGCGCGTCGACGCCCAGGCTCTCGGCCAGGCGGTGGGCGCTGCGGCTGGTCAGCACGCCCTCGGCCACCGCGCTCATCGAGCCCAGGATCTGGTCGACGGTCTCGCCGCGGCCCAGGCGCAGGCCCACGGTGCGGTTGCGCGACAGGTCGCCGGTGCAGGTCAGCACCAGGTCGCCCATGCCAGCAAGACCCTGCAAGGTCAAGGGATTCGCCCCTTTGCGCACCGCCAGACGGGTGATCTCGGCCAGTCCGCGGGTGATCAGGCCGGCGCGGGCGTTGTGGCCAAAACCCAGGCCGTCGGCCGCGCCCACCGCGATCGCCATCACGTTCTTGACCGCGCCGCCCATCTCCACGCCGACCACGTCGGTGGTGGCATAGCAGCGGAAGTGCCCGGCCGACAGCTCGTTTTGCAGGTAGCGCCCGAACTTGCGATCCAGCGCGCCGATGGTCACCGCGGTGGGGCTGCCGACCGCCACTTCGGCGGCGAAGGACGGACCAGACAGGTAGGCCAAGTTCAGGTGCAGGCGCCGCGGCAGAACCCGCTCGAAGATCTCGTTGACCGTCTCGAGCGAGGTGTTGTCGATGCCCTTGCTGCACGAGACGATGGCGTGATCGTCCGTCAAAAACGGCAGGATCTGCGCCGAGATGCGCTCGACATGCGGGGTCGGCACCACCGTGAGGAGGATCCGCGAGCGGCGCACCGCCAGTTCGAGATCGCCGGTGGCGCTGAGGCTGGCCGGCAGGGTCACCCCGGGCAAGAAGGTCTTGTTTTCGCGGGCTTCATTGATGTCGCGCACCGTCTGCGGCTCGTAGGCCCACAGCACGGTCTTCTTGCCGGAGCGCGCGGCGTGGATGGCCAGCGCGGTACCCCAGGCGCCGGCGCCGATGACAGCGATGTCGAAGGTGTCGTTCATCTCCCACTCCCGGATGTGGCGGATTGCGGCAAAGCGGCCGGGCCGCTACTTGCCGTCGACCCGGTTTTGACGAGCGGCGGCGAACAGTTCGTGCAGGCTGCGGTCGCGACTGGCGCTGCGGCAGTGACGCCGGGCCCAGCCGCGCAGCTCGCGAACTTGGGTGTCGTAAGTTTCCACGAACGGCACGATTTTGGCCAGCACGGCGGCAAAATCCTCGCTGCGCGGCGGTCTTGCCTGGGCAAAGGCCTGCTGCAGCCCCTCGTACACCGCCTGCTCCAGCTCGGCGCCGGTCAGGCGGTCGCTCGCCTTGGCCAGCTGCTCCAGGTCGAAGTCCGCGGGATCGCGACCGCTGCTGCGCAGGGCAACCGCCAGGATCTCGGCGCGGGCGGCGGCATCGGGCACGTCGACGAAAAACGTCTCGTCGAAGCGGCCTTTGCGCATCAGCTCCGCCGGCAGCTGCGCCAGGCGGTTGGCCGTCGCCGCCACGAACACGCCGCTGCGCTGCTCGCCCAGCCAGGTCAGCATGCTGCCGAACACCCGCGCGCCCGACTCGGAGGCGCCGCTCGCCGCCCCGGCAAAAGCCTTGTCGATCTCGTCGATCCACAGCACCACCGGCGCCATCGCCTCGGCCACCGCCAGCGCGTGGCGCAGGTTCTCGTCGGGGCCGTGGGCTCCGCCGTGCAGGCGCCCCAGGTCCAGGCGCAGCAGCGGCAGCCCCAGGATGGCGGCAGTCGCCTTGGCCGTCAGCGACTTGCCGCAGCCTTGCACGCCCACCAACAGCACCCCGCGCGGCAGGGGCAGACCGTAGTTGCGCGCCTCGGCCGACAGCGCCTGCCGTTGCCGCTCCAGCCAGCCCTTCAGCTCGTCCAGACCGCCGATCGCCGCGCCGCC
>JACRCU010000107.1 GCA_016218865.1 Deltaproteobacteria bacterium
CCAGATGCCTTCGATGCCGGTCGTGACGCCGCTGGGGATCTTCTTGGCGGTCTTGCCGTCGTGGTGCCAGATGACCCCGCCGCCGCCGCAGAACCAGATGTCGGTCGAGTTGAGGGCGAAGACCCCATACAGGAAGGGCTCTTGCGACACGGTCGCCGTAGTCCAGGTCTTGCCGTCCCAGCGCATCTGCAGGCCCGCGTCGCCCACGGCCCACACGTCGACCGCCGAGGTGCCGCTGATCGCCTGCAACGCTCCCCCATTGGCCGTAGGTACCTTGGTCCAGCTCTTGCCGTCGAAGTGGACGATGGTCTGCGACTCGCCCACCGCCCACACGTCGTTCGGGCCGCTGCCCCAGACGCCGTGCAGCCAGGCGATGGTCGGCGAATCCGCTTTGTGCCAGCCGGCTTCGGTGTAGTGGACGATGGTGCCCTGCTCGCCCACGGCCCAGATGTCGTTCGGGCCACTGCCCCAGATGCCGTGGAGCACCGACGGCGCGTCCGAGGCGACCAGGGTCCACTTGCCATTGGCCTCGACCGGCACCACGGTATCGCTGGCAGCATCCGCAGTTGCGTCCTGGGTCCCGGTGTCGTCCGGCATCGCATCGGCCGCGATGGCGTCGCCCGCACCCGTGTCGGCACTGTCGGCGGCGTCGCTGTCAGCCCCATCGGCCGCCGCGGCATCGCCCGCGCCCGCGTCGCCCGTTGCCGTATCGGTGACGGTATCGGCCTTTGGGTCGCTCGCCGCATCGCTTGCTGGGGTCGCGCTGGTCGCCGAGCTCGAACAGCCGCTCCATGCGATCGCCGCCACCATCGCCACCGCCCCCGCCCATGCCCTCTTGCTTTGCATCGTCGCCTCCATGCCGCACTGCTTACCTTTGTTCGCCGCAGCGTGCAACTTGGCCGAACCATCTGCTAGGCTCGCGCCATGCCGCCTTTGCCCACACCTTCCCAGTTGTTTGCCCAGGCGCGGCAGGCCCTGCAGGCCGGTCAACCGGGCCAGGGCGCGCGCTTGGCTCAGGCCGCCCGCGCCGCCTTTGCCGCGGCCGGCGCCCACGACTACGCCGTCAAGTCCATGATTCTCCAGTCGCGTTGCCAAGCGGCCGCCGGCGACCTGGACGGTGCGGCCGGCACCCTGGACCAGGCGATCGCCCACGCCGAGAGCTTCGATCGACCGGCCGAGGCGCTGGCCGCCCGCGGTGAATTGGGCGTGCTGCAAGAGCAATTGGGCCAACTGCCCGAAGCCTTGGCCACCCATCGCGCCGTTCTGGACGCGCAGGAGCAGCGCCGCGACGTCTTGGGAGCGGCCCTGGCGGCGGCCAACGTGGCGCGGCTGCTGCCGCGGGCGGCGAAACCCGAGCACCGGCGGCAAGCCCAGCAGCAAGCTCTGGAATTGCTGTTGCGCGCCGGCCAAGGCTTCGTCGCCAGCGGCAAGCCGGCGCTGGCGGCGCAAGTGCTGGTGGTCCTTGGCTCCGAGCAGCGCAACGGGGGCGAATTGACCGAGGCCGCCGCCACTTTGCGCGACGCCTGCCGCGCCGCCGACGCCGCCGACGATCCGCGCGTGCGGGCCTCGGCGCGCCTCAACCTGGGCCACGTGCTCCGCGATCGCGGCGACACCGCGATGGCCCGCCAGAGTTTTGCCTCCAGCGCCGAGCTGGCCCATGCCTGCGGCGACCTGCTCGGCCAGTTGCGCGCGCGCCAAGCAGCGCTACTGTTGGATCTGGACGGCGCGCCGGCGGCCGAGGCCCTGCAGCACCTGCACGACCTGATTGGCGAATTTGCCGCGGCGGGCCAGGTGGCGGCGGCGCTGCCCCTGCAGGCAAACCTGGGTCCGGCGCTGGCGCGCAGCGGTCAAGTGCGGCGGGCCTGCCAGGAATTGACCAAAACAGTTCAAGAGTTACATCGTGCCGGCGAGCGCCTGGGGGTGGCCGAGGTGCAGCTGACCCTGGCGGAATTGCAGTGGACGCTGGGCGAGTTTGCGGCCGTGGACGCCGCGGTGGCACAGCTGGCCCACAGCGAGCTGCCCGACAAGCTCGCCGTGCGGCTGGCCCTGTTCCGGGCGCGGCAGGCGAGTGCGCGGCTGGACCTGCCGGGCACCCAGGCGGCGTTGGCGCGGGCCCTGACCGGCGAGCCGTCGCACGCCACCCAGTTCGCCGCAGGCCTGGTGCAAGCCCAGCTGGGCACCTGGCTCGGCGATGGCACGGCCGGGCCGCTGCTGGCAGACCTTTTGGCCTTGGCCGAGTCGTCGCCGCGCGAGCAGGCCGCCGCCACCTTGGCGCACGCGGTGGACCTGGCGTGGGCCGGCGAGCGCGACCAGGCGGCCACAACCGCGGCAACCGCCCTGGAAACCTGGCGGTACCTGGGCGAGCCGCTGCCGCAAGCCTCGTGCCAGACTCTGCTCGCGTGCTTGGGCCGCGCCGACCCGGCCGCCAGCTTCGAGCTGCTCGCCGAACTGCAGCGCGAGGACCTGGCCGAGGCCCACACGGCCCTGCGCGGGGCACTCTGCGCGCAGTCGCAGGATCTGCAAGGCGTTCTGGCCGCCGTCGACGCCCTGCGAACCATGGGTTGGCCGGCTGCCGCGCTGGCCCTGACACACCTGTCACGCCTGACCCTTGCCAGCCCGCAACTGATTGAGTGCGAAGCCAGTATCTGGACCAGCGCGGCCCAGGCCAGCGGCGACGGCGCGGCCGCGGGTGCGGCGACCTGATCGCGTTGTCAGGGGCGGTTCCCTTGACTTCCCTTTGGCGCGTGCTTGGCTATCCTCAACGTAGGGCGGCGGCGCGCCGACCTGCTACCTGCAACCGACGCGCGAGGAATACATGAGTTCGGACAGCACCCTCAACGGTATCAACCTGCAATCGATGCCGATTCTGGCTCTGCGCAACGCTGTGCTGTTCCCCGGCGCGGTGATGCCCGTGGTCATCGGGCGCGGCAAAAGCATCAAGCTTCTTGAAGGCTTGGGCGATCGCCGCCAGACCGTGGTGGGCGTGGTTGCGCAAAAAGACAAGGGCGTGGACAACCCCAAGCCAGACGACCTGTATTGGGCCGGCTGCACGGGTCAGCTGATCAAGGTGCTGCGCAACGGCGCCGAGACCTACCACGTGGTCATCCGCGGCCTGGAGCGGTTCCGCATCCACTCGTTCGAGCAGGAGGATCCGTTCCTGCAGGCCAACGTGGAAGTCCTGCCCGAAAAGGCCGAGAACGACCCGCAGATCGCCGGGCTGGTGCACAACATCCGCGACTCGGCGGTCGAGCTGGTGGGCATGGTGCCCGACAACCCGATCAGCGCCTCGGATCTGCAAGAGAACTTCGAGCACCCGTCGCGGCTGGTCTACCTGCTGATGACGCACCTGTCGGTGTCGGTGGAAGAGAAGGTCGACGTGCTGCAGGCCGCGACCCTGCAAGAGATGCTGACCAAGACCCTGCAACTGGTGATCCAGCAAATCGAAGTGCTGCGCATCAGCCAGCGCATCAACAGCGAGGTCAAGGGCGACCTGAACAAGAGCCAGCGCGAGTACGTGCTGCGCAAGCAGTTGAAGGCCATCCAAAAAGAGCTGGGCGAGCTGGAGGGCAACGAAGGCGACGAGCTGGGCGAGCTGGAAGAGCGGCTGGTCAAGGCCAAGCTGCCCGAAGACGCCCAGAAAATCGCCAACAAGGAGCTCAAGCGCCTGCGCAACATCCAGCAGGGCTCGCCGGAGTACACGGTGGCGCGCACCTACCTGGAGTGGTTTGCCGACATGCCCTGGCAGACCCTGAGCGACGACAACTGGGACCTGAACAACGCCCAGCGCGTGCTCGACGAGCGCCACTACGGCCTGGACAAGGTCAAGAAGCGCATCATCGAGTACCTGGCGGTCAGCAAGCTGAAGCAGGACATGCGCGGGCCGGTGCTGTGCCTGGTCGGGCCTCCCGGCGTGGGCAAGACCTCGCTCGGTCACTCGGTGGCGCAGGCGCTGGGCCGCAAATTCCAGCGCATGAGCCTGGGCGGCGTGCGCGACGAAGCCGAGATCCGCGGTCACCGCCGTACCTACATCGGCGCCCTGCCCGGCAAGATCATCATGAGCCTGAAGAAGGCCGAGTCGCGCAACCCCGTGATGATCCTGGACGAAGTCGACAAGCTGACCCACGACTGGCGCGGCGATCCCACCGCCGCCTTGCTGGAGGTGTTGGATCCCGAGCAGAACAACGCATTTACCGATCACTACTTGGACACGCCCTTTGACCTGAGCAAGGTGCTGTTCATCGCCACGGCCAACTCGCTGGACACGATTCCGGCGCCGCTGCTGGACCGCATGGAAGTGATCGAGTTGTCGGGCTACACCCACGAAGAGAAGTTCCACATTGCCAAGGAGCACTTGTTCCCCAAGCAGCTGAAGGAGCACGGCCTGACCGCCGAGCAGTGCGTGGTGAGCGACGCGATCATGGCCAAGGTCATCTCGCACTACACCCGCGAGGCCGGCGTGCGCAGCCTGGAACGGCGCATGGCGGACATTTGCCGTCAGGTCGCGGTCAAGGTCGCCAAGGAAGAAGCCACGTCGATGACGATCACCGAGGCGGATCTGGACGATATGCTTGGCAATTTCGTCTACGAGCCCGAGGTGGCGACCCGCACCGAGCAGCCCGGCGTGGCGACCGG
>JACRCU010000108.1 GCA_016218865.1 Deltaproteobacteria bacterium
ATTTTCTGCGGGTAGGTTGCGGCACCGCGCGAACTTGCCCACACTGCCGGGCGCGCCGCACGCGATCGCGGCCAGGCTGCCGATGACCCTCGCTATCCACCAGTTCGAACGCCAAGCCAGCCACGACGCGCGCGCGGTCGACGCCTTCGTGGCCCAGCACTCGTTCCCGATCATCGAAGGCCGCACCGGCACTTTTGTGTACCGCGGCAAGGCCGACGACGTACGCTTGCGCCATTTCGTCTTCGGCCTGCCGTCGGATATGCCGATGACGCGGATCGGCCGCAGCGATCTGTGGTACGTGGTGCTGGACGTGCCGGCGCGCTCGCGCTTCGAGTACAAATTCGAGGTGGTGCGCGGCGGCAAGGGCACCTGGGTCCGCGATCCGCACAACGCGCGCCAGGCCCACGACCCCTTTGGCTCGAATTCCGTTTGCCACGGCGAAGGTTATCAGCTGCCCGACTGGGTGGAAGTGGACCCGGACGCCCGCGAAGGTGCGCTGCACGAGCTGGTGATCCCGCACACGCCCTGGGGCGAACCCCGCAACATCACGGTGTATACCCCGGCGCGGTTTCGCGTGTCGCGCCGCTACCCGCTGCTGGTGGTGCACGACGGCGGCGACTACCTGAAATTCGCGCGGATGAAGGTGGTGCTCGACAACCTCATCCACCGCCTGGAGGTCGCGCCGATGGTGGTGGCCTTCACCCACCCGCGCAATCGCATGGTGGAATATCCGGATCAGGCGCAGCACCAGGCGTACATCGTAGAGCACGTGGTGCCGTTCATGGAGGAGCACTACCCGCTGTACAAGACGCCGGCGCAGCGGTGCTTGATGGGCGCCAGCTTTGGCGGCGTGGCCAGCCTGAGCACCGCTTGGCACTACCCGGGCGTGTTCGGCAAGTTGCTTTTGCAGTCGGGCAGTTTTGCCTTCACGGACATCGGCCAGCACACCCGCGGGCCGGCCTTCGACCGGGTGGTCGAGTTCGTCAACGCCTTCCGCGAGGCCCCCGGCCGGCCGTGTGATCGCGCCTACCTGTCGTGCGGCACCTACGAGTCGCTGATCTACGAGAACCGCTCGATGGTGCCGTTCTTGCAGGGCATCGGCCTGGACGTGCGCTTCGAAGAGGCCCGCGACGGCCACAATTGGGAAAACTGGCGTGATCGCCTGCAGTCGGCCCTGAGCTGGCTGTTTCCGGGGCCGCTGTGGATGGTCTACGAATAGTCCTGGCGAGCCTGGCGCTCGCTGCTCTGGCACCGGCGTGCCGCCCCCAAGAACCGCCGCAGCCCATGCCGAGCACCGCCGAAACGAAGGGCACGGCGCCGGCCGCGGACTTGCCCCTGCCGGCCACCGCTGAGCTGGAAGCGGGCATCGCCGACGACGCGCCTCCGCTGGACTTCGGCAAGCTGGACGGGTACTTGCGCGCCACCGCCGCCTGCGACGTGGGTCCGGTCGACGTGGACCCGTATTGCCCAGCCTACCGCCGCTACGCCACGGCCCGGCAGCGGCTGAAGGTGCGGGCCGGTCTGGTGGCCGATTACGCCGCGCTGGGTCTGCGCTTTTTGGGCGACGCCAGCCCGGTGGTGCGCATGCTGGCGGCGCAGCTGACGACCGCGCAATTGCAGAACACCCACCCGCAGTTGCTGGCGGCGGCGCGGCGCGAGCGGCATCCGCAAGTGCAGGTGGTGTTGTTGACGCTGCTGACCCAGCCCGCCGCCGAGGCCGGGCGCAAAGGGCTGCTGGAGCTGGCGAACGAGCGCGCCAAGTCTGCGGAATTGCCCGTGCGCGTCGCGGCTTTGCAGGTGCTGGCCAGCCAGCCGGCCGCCTACGTGGCGACCCTGAGCGACCGGTTGGCCCGCGGCGAAGTGGCCGAGCAGGTGACGGCGTGCCGAGCCGTGGCCGGTCTGACCCCGCAAGCCCCTGAAGTGGTAGAGCTTCTGCGCCGCACGGACTTGAACAAGGAAGTGCGCGCCGCCTGCTCGCAGGGGTTGGTAGATGCGCTGTGCGGCAGTGCCGACGAGGCGATTCACAAGTCCGCATGGGCGCTACTGAAAGCTGAGCTCAGCCCAGCGACGGCCGACGCCAAGCGCCCGGCCTGGCAGGCGGTAGAGGCGCTGGCTTGCCTGGCCAAGACCACTGGCGGCGAGCGGGCCGACGTGCTGGCGCAGCTCCGCGAGCTGGTGGATGCCGAGACCGCCTCGGGTTTTGCCCGCGCCGCGGCCGTCAAGAGCCTGGGCCGGCTGGGGGCGCCGCGCGACTGGCTGGGCGAATTGGCCAAACGCTACAGGGATGCGCAGTTCGGCGCCGCGGGTCAGGTGCGGCGGGCGCTGCTGGACGAAGGCTGGTTGCAGCCGTGATCCAGAGCATGCCTCAAGTCGGCATCGGCGAAGTGATGGCGCTGAGCTGCGCGGCCTGCTGGGCCACGGCGGTGATGCTGTTCCGCCGCGTCGGGCCGGTGGATGCAAAGGCTCTGAACCTGTTCAAGAATGTCCTGGCGTCGGCGCTGCTGCTGGCGACCATGGCGCTGCTGGGCCACGGCTGGGACACCCAGCGGTCGACCGAGGACTGGCTGCGGCTCGCCGGCAGCGCCGTGCTGGGCCTGTCGATCGCCGACACCTTGTTCTTGGCCGGGTTGCAGAGGGTGGGGCCCAGCGTGGCGGCGGTCACCGACTGCATCTACTCGCCGATCGTGATGGTGATGTCGGCGCTGCTGATCGGCGAGGAGCTGCGCGGCGGGTTGCTGCTGGGCGCGCCGCTGGTGGTGCTGGGGCTGGCGGTGGTGGCGTGGCAAGGTCGCTCGGCCCTTGAGCATCTTGACCTGGGCGGCGCAGCCCTTTGCCTGGGCGGCGTGGCGACCACGGCGCTGGCAGTGGTGGTGGCCAAGCCGGCGCTGAACCGGTCGGACCTGCTGGAAGCGACCACCTTTCGCCTGGTGGTGGGCGCGGTGGCCATCGTGGTGTGGGACGGGCTGACCGGCAAAATCGGCCGCAGCTTCAGCCTGTTTCGGCCCCAGCCGGCCTGGCGTGCGGCGATACCGGCGACGCTGGTGGGCACCTACCTGTCGATGCTGCTGTGGCTGGGCGGCATCAAGTACACAATGGCGTCGCGGGCGGCGCTGCTGAACAAGATGGGCACGGTGTTCACGCTGCTGCTGTCGGCGTGG
>JACRCU010000018.1 GCA_016218865.1 Deltaproteobacteria bacterium
CCATGGCTGTGGCGCGCGCTGACGTGGGCCCTGCGCCAGCTGCCCGCCGAATTCGCCCACCAGGCGGCGCTCTGGCTGCTCGCCCTGGCTGGACGTATCCACATTGCGCGCCTGTGGTTGGCGCACAGCTTGCCGCCGCCGCCGCCGATGCCGCTGCGCCTGGGTGACTTGACGTTTGTCAACCGGGTCGGACTCGCCGCTGGCTACGACAAAAACGCCGTTGCGCTAGAAGGGTTGGCACTCCTCGGCTTCGGCCACATCGAAGTGGGCACCGTCACGCCGCTGCCGCAGCCGGGCAATCCGCGGCCGCGGGTGTTCCGCCGCTTGGCGGCCGGAGCACTCGTCAACCGGATGGGCTTCCCCAGCGACGGTGCCAGGGCTGTGGCGCGCCGTCTGGAGCGGTACCGCCGCGACCATCCGCTGGGCTCGCCGCCGCTGCTTGCGGTGAATCTGGGCAAGAACAAGCAGACGCCGCTGGACCAAGCTGCCGCTGACTACGCCTTGGCAGCGACTCTCCTTGCGCCGTATGCCGATCTGCTGGTGCTGAACGTCAGTTCGCCGAATACGCCGGATCTCCGGGCTTTGCAGACTGTCGAGCACCTGCAGGCGCTGCTGGAGGCCACCCGCGCGGCCGCCAGGTCTGCGGCGGCGCGATCGGTGCCGGTGTGGGTCAAGCTGGCGCCCGACATGGAGTCCGCCGATTTGGCCCGCTTGGTGCAGCACTTGCCGGCCGACGCGTTGGTGCTCACCAACACCACCGTCTCGCGACCGGTCGACCTGGGCGCCGCAGGCGACGAGGCGGGCGGCCTGTCGGGCATGCCGCTGGCACCGCTGGCGCTGCAGGTGCAAAAGCTAGTTGTTCAGAGTGGGTGCGTGCTGCCTTTGGTCGCCTCGGGCGGGGTAGTCAGCGCCGAGCGGGCGGTCGAGCGCCTGCAGGCCGGGGCGAGCCTGGTGCAGGTGTGGACCGGTCTGGTGCTGCGCGGTCCGGCGCTGGTGGGCCAGGTCGGCCGTGCGCTGGCTGCGGCAAGGGGTGAGCATGTCTGAGCCGTTCGATCTGGTCGTGGGCGGGGTGCGGGCGGTGTTGCCGACCGGCCTGTCGGATGTGCATGTCGCCTGCCGCGACGGCAAGGTCGCCGAAATCTGTAGTTCCGACGCGCCCTTGCCAGCGGCCAGCCGCACCGTCGACGGCCGCGGACACTGGCTTTTGCCCGGCATCATCGACACGCAGGTCCACTTTCGCGAGCCCGGGACGCCGCACAAGGAAGACCTGGAAAGCGGCACGGCCGCGGCGATTTTGGGTGGCGTCACCTGCATCTTCGACATGCCGAACACCCAGCCGCCCATCGTCAGCCGCGAAGCGCTGCAGGCCAAGCTGGCGGCCGCGGTGGGGCGCTGCTCGTGCGACTACGCCTTCTTCGTCGGCGCCACGGGCGACAACCTTGGCGAGCTGGCCCAGCTGGAGCAGCTGCCCGGCTGCGCCGGCGTCAAGGTCTTCATGGGCAGCTCCACGGGCTCGCTGCTGGTGGCCGACGACCGCGTACTGGAGCAGGTGCTGCGGGCTGGCGAGCGCCGGGTCGCCATCCACGCCGAGGACGACGCCCGCCTGCAAGAGCGCAAGCCGCTGGCCGTGCAGGGCAATCCTGCGACACATCCGGTGTGGCGCGACGCCGAGACCGCGCTGCGGGCCACCCAGCGCATTGTGGCCCTGGCCGAGGCGACCGGCCGGCCCATCCACGTCTTGCACGTCACTACCGCGGAAGAGCTGGCTTTCTTGGGCGAACACAAGCAGTTCGCTACGGTCGAGGTCACGCCGCAGCACCTGACGCTGGCGGCGCCGGACTGCTACCAGCGCCTGGGTACCCGCGCCCAGATGAACCCGCCGATCCGCGGCGACGAGCACCGCCGGGCGCTCTGGCAGGCCGTGGCGAGCGGGGTGGTCGACGTGGTGGGTTCGGACCACGCCCCGCACACGCTGGCCGAGAAGGCCTTGCCCTATCCGCAGTCGCCTTCTGGCATGCCCGGCGTGCAGACGCTGCTGCCGCTGCTGCTGGAGCACGTGCACCAGGGGCGTTTGAGCTTGCCGCGGCTCGTGGAGCTCTGCTGCAGCGGTCCGGCGCGCGTCTACGGCATCGCCGGCAAGGGCCAGATCGCCGTGGGCTTCGATGCCGACTTCTGTCTGGTCGACCCGGCGCAGACGTGGACCATTCGCGACGCCGATCAGGCCACGCGCTGCGGCTGGACGCCCTTTGACGGCCAGACCATCCACGGCCGCCCCGTCGCCACCCTTTTGCGCGGCAACGTGATCATGTGGGACGGCCAGTTGCAGCAAACCGGCCTGGGCCAGCCGGTGCGGCGCGGGTAGCCGGAGCCGGTGCCCGCCGCGCGGCGTCGCTCGATTCCGCTACGGCTTCGCCAGCTCTTCTTCGATGACCTTGGCGAGCAGCAGCGGCGCGTAGCCCCATTGGGCCATGGCGATCTTGCCGTTCTTGCCCACCACATAGACGATCGGCATCGGTGGCCCGTAGGGAATCGGCTGTCCCAGGGTGACGTCGAGCACATCGGACCAGTCGTGGCCGTCCTTGGTCGTCAGCGGCGAGTGCAGCACCGGGAACGGCAACTCCAGGATGGACACCTCGGGCGCGGCGCCAGTGTCCCACGGGTTGATGCCGACCACGGCCAATTGCCCTGAGTCGATCCACGGTTTCAGGTGGCGCGCCGCGGTCGCCAGCGCCATGAAGCCCACCGGGCACGAGTGCGCGGCGATGACCACCACCCCCACCTTGCCGGCCAAGGTGGCGTTGATGTTCCACTCCTTGCCTTGTACGTCGTTGTAGCTGAGCTGGGGCAGCGGGTCGCCCGCGTGCAGCCAACTGGTCTCGACCAGGGGCACCGTCAAGGGGGCGGCCAGCGGCGGATCCACATACAGGGTGATCTTGTGGTCCACCACGCCCTTCTTGACCTTGGTCATCGCGATGGGAATCGTGGTCAGCTTGCCCGGCGGCACCAGCCAGGGGCCCGTCTTGAGCTGGGCGCCACTCCCGGGCGCTTCTTCGACCTCGACCTTGACGACCGAGGCCGCCACCTGACCGGCATTGTAGACCCGCAGACTGCCAAGGATTTTGCTGTTCAGCGCCGCGGGGGCCGCGTACACGGCCTGCTGTGTCAGCAGCACTGGTCCGTCCTGACCCTTGTCCGGCGCGATGTGCAGCCGGCGCACGGCCTGAAACTCGGATGCCAGCAAGGTCGTGCTGTTCAGCGGGTCCACGTCCAAGGCGAACTTGGGGCTGTGCGACGCGGCGCGCACCAGCAACGGGCCACTAGCGGCGGCCGGCGCATCCACGGCGACCAGGTAGTGGCCTGCCGCGGCATAGGCGTGGTCGCCCTGTGCCCACACCCCGTAGACCGACGACGCCACCGCGGTCGACCCCACCAGCTGCGGCTGATCCAAAGCGGCCAGTTCGTACAGGTGCAGAAAGCCCGAAAGATCGCCGACCCACACCCGCGTTCCGTCGACGTGCAAGTGGCCGGCCACACCCGGCGTCGGCGCAAAGGCGCCCCACGGCGAGGCGGGCGTGCCCACCGCCGACAGATTCAGCACGTGCAGGCCCAGACTGCTCGACACGGCCAAGTGCGTGGCGTCCAGCGGCCGGAGATCCCAGATATCGGCGCCCGCCGGCGGCGCGACCTCGACGATCTTGCTGCCCAAGCTGGTGTCGACCCGCCAAATGCCCTTGCGGTGTGCGGCGATGTACACGTGACCGTCGACCACGGCCATGCCTTCGCTGCCCAAATTGCCGTTGTACGACAGCCACACCTTGTCCAGGGCGCCCACACTGCCGTTGGGGCTGAGCTTGGCCACGTGCAAGTAGCCGTTGCGGCTAGAGCAGTACAGCGTGTCGTAGTTCTTGACCATGCGGTTGCACATCTGGCCGCCGATCACGCTCCAATTGGCCATGGGCTGCGACTTGGTGGGATCGCTTGGGAAATCGAAGCTGACGTAGCCGTCTTGCGAACCCGCCACCCACAGGCGCGTGCCGTCGACCAGGCCCTGCATGAAGTGGGCGGCTCCGTCCTTGGTCGGCGGCGTGAACACTACGTCCACCTGGGTGAGCGGCGCGTCGTAGGTCTTGGCGCTCGTTCCGCACAGCTTGCTCACGCCGCCCGGGCCGAACACCGCCGCGACATCGACGCTGACTTGGGTCACGGCGCCGGCCTTGACCAGCACCGGTGCGGGCGCGCCGTCGGCACAGGTCATGCCGCCGGCCACCAGGTAGCCCGTGGCATTCTGCACCCACACCAGGACTTGCCAGGCGCCCGGCTCGGCGTGCAGGTAGAACGTGACCGGGAGGTTGCCGCTCTTGCTCGCCAGCGCCGTGGGTGCGGTTTGTTCGCTAGGGTTGCCGGTTTGCGGGCCGGAGTACTGGCCATTGTCGTCCAGCATGACCGAGACGGTACCGCCCAGCCCCTCTACCACGCCCACCGCGGTGACGATGAGGTTGGTGTCGCTGGGCGCCCCAGGTGGCAGCACCGGTCCGCCGGCGTCGGCAGCCGCGGCGTCCGCGCTGCCGCCTGCAGTGTCGGCGGCGGCATCCCCTGCGCTGTCGGCGGCGGCGCTGTCCGGCGTCCCGGCGCCCACTGCGCCTGGGGCATCCGCGCTCGTGTCGGCGAACTGGGCGTCTTGGCTGACAACTTCGGCGGCCGCGTCGGTTGCGCTCAGGTCCGCTGCGGCGCCGTTGGCCGCGTCGTCTTGGGGGGCATCGGCAGCCGGAGCGGCGTGGTCCGCTGCGCTCTGGTCGGCGCTTCCGTCGCTCGGCGCGGCGGCGTCAGCCTGGGCGACGTCGCTGGCGGCACGGTCCGCGTCAGCCTGGACTGCAGTCCCGCCGGTTCGCGCGATCTCTTCGGCCGGGCTCTGGGCGTCGACAGCGATCGAGGCGTCGCTGGCAGTCTGGGCATCGCCTGCGGACTTGGCCCCGCTGCCCGGCGTGGTCGCAGAGCAGCCGACGGCAAGCAGCGCCGCAAACAGGCCAGCGACTGCGCAGAACCGCAAGTACCCGTTCCAAGTGTGCGTGGTGTGGCCGGCGGCACCCATGCAACCATCTTTGCGCTTGCCGGAACCCTGGTCAAGTGGCCAGCTGCCGGCAACTGCGCGCGAAATCAAGACGGTTTGGTGTCGGCCAGGGCCCGGGCGCGCTGTTGGGCGGCGGCCACCGCGGCGGTCATCAGGTCGGCCCAACCGCCAGCCTGGAGGCGCGCCAGCGCTGCCTCGGTCATGCCGCCCTTGCTGGTGACCTGCGCCCGCAGTTCGCCCGCCGTGAGCGCCGACTGCTGCAACAGCGCCGCCGCACCAATCAGGGTTTGGCGCACCAGGTCGGTGGCCATCGCCGCTGGCAATTGCGCAGCCATAGCAGCGTGTTCCAGCGCCTCGCACAGGGCGAACACGTAGGCCGGGCCGCAGCCCGCCACCGCCGTGAAGGCATCGAAGGCCGCTTCGTCCAGCAGGTAGTGCTGGCCCAGCGGTTCCAGCAGGCCGAGCGCCGTCTGCCGGTCCGCTGCGTCGACTTGCCTGCCCGTGCACATCGCCACGGCGCCCAGGCCGAGCCGCACCGGTGTATTGGGCATCCAGCGCACCACCTTCGCCTGCGGCCCCAAGCGGTGCTCCAGCTCGGCCACCGGCACTCCCGCCAGCAGCGACACCCAGATTGTCTCGGGCCGTTCCGCTGCAAGTTCGGCCAGTTGCGGCAGAAGGTCGCCCCGTTGTTGCGGCTTGAAGGCCAACAGCACCACCTGGGCCTGCGCCGCGGTCCGCAGATCCAGCGAGCAGGCGATGCCCAGGCTCGCGCGCACCTGCTCGGCCGACTCGGCATGGGCCGTGCACGCCGCGATGCGCGCCGCCGGCAACGTGCCCGCCGCAAGCCAGCGGCCGATCAGGGCTTTGGCCAAGTTGCCGCAGCCGACCGCACCCAGGGTCAGGTCGTCTGCCACAGCGCATCCCCCAGGCCGCGGCGAACTCCGCGCACCACATCGGGCGCCGGAGCGCGGTTCTTGCCGGGCCGCTGCAACCACGCCACGCCCAAGCTCCCTTCGCCGCAAGCGATCCACACGTGCTGGCGGTCCGTTGCCGCGACGGTGCCCGGTTCGGCGCGGTGGTCGCCCACGAGCAGATCCTCCGGCGCCACCTTCCACTGCTCGCCGGGCGCCGCCGCACAGGCGAACGAGCAACCCGGCCACGGCTGCAGGCCGCGCACTTGGGCATGCAAGTGGCTCGCAGGCTTGGTGAAATCCAACAGCCCTTCGTGCTTGTCGATGGGCGGCGCCACGGACACGCCCTCGCTCGGCTGCGGCACTGCAACCAGGCTTCGCGCCTCCAGATCGGCCAGGCGTCGCACCAGCAGCTGGGCTCCGGCGGCGGCCAGGCGCTCTTCCAGCTGGGGCGTGGTCTCGTCCGGGCCGATGGGCACCACCACGCGGTCCAGCACTGCGCCAGTGTCCAGTCCGGCGTCCATTTGCATCAGGCATACACCCGACGCGCGGTCGCCCGCGGCAATCGCGCGCGCAATCGGCGACGCACCCCGCCAGCGCGGCAGCAGCGAGGCGTGCAGGTTCACGCACCCCAGCGCCGGCACGTCCAGGACTTCTTGAGTCAGGATGCGCCCATACGCCGCGACCACCCCCAAGTCGGGGCTCCGCTCGCGCAGCCACTGCGCCAGAGTTCCGTCGCGCACCTTGGCCGGCTGCAGTACGTCGAGGCCGGCCGCTTGGGCAAACACTTTGACGGCGGGCGGCTTCAGCTGGTTGCCACGCCCGGCGGGCTTGTCGGGCTGGGTGACCACGCCCACGATGTCCTGATTTGCTGCGACCAGGGCCGACAGCGCTGCCACCGCAAAGGGCGGCGAGCCAAAGAAGACGATGCGCACGGCGACCTTGCGTTTGTCCGGGCTACGGATTGCTGATGGTTTGCGGCGGACGGCGAACCTTGGACTGGGCGCGGAAGGCCTTGTCGTCGATCAAGTCGCGGTGGGCGCGCGTGTAGTCGCGCAGGGCGATGCGCTTTTTCAAAGGCGACAGACGATCGACGAAGGTGATGCCCTCCAGGTGATCGAACTCGTGCTGTGCGCAGATCGCCACCAGGCCCCGCATGGTCGCCGCTTGCTCCACGCCGTGGCGATCCTGCCACGCGAGATCGATCTCTGCGGCCCGGTTCACGTTTTCGTACAGGCCCGGGAACGACAGGCAGCCCTCTTCGTACTTGATCTCGCCGCGCCGCGCCAAGATGCGCGGGTTGATGATCTCCAGGCGCCCAGTGCGGTTGTCGCCCTCGAGCGGCACGTCCATGATGAAGAACCGCAGCGAATACCCCACCTGGTTGGCGGCGAGGCCGATACCGTCCTTGATCATGGTCTCGTACATGTCGTCGAGCAGCTGGTGCAGCTCGCCGTCGAAGCGGGTGACCTCGGCGCAGCGCGCGCTGAGGATCGGGTCGGGGTAGGTGACGATGGTCAGTTTGGCCACGATCTTTTCTTCCTTATTCGGCGGCCTTGGTGCGGCGCGGCTTGGCCTTGGGCTTGGCCGCCGGAGCTTCGGGCGCTGCCGCGGCATGGGCCGCCTCAGCCTGATCGGCAACCGCCCGCGCGCGGGTCAGTTCGTGCTGGGCTTCGTCGAGCTGGTCGCGGACTTCGGCAAGGTTGTCCTCCAGGTCGCGAATCGAGCGCCGCAGCTTGGCCACATCGTCGCGGGTGACCAGCTCGAAGCTGGCGGCCAGGTTCTTGACCCGCTTCTCGACCAAGTCGCGCGCCTCGGCCCGCAAATTGATCGCCGCCACTAGCGCCTGCTGCAGCTGCGGGTTGGCGATGACCTTCAGCGTCGCGTCCGACGCCAGCACCTTGCTGACCTGCTTGGCCGCAATATCTTTGAGCTGATTAAGCATTCCTTTCCTCGTGGCGGGTATCCCCGCCGTCGCCGCTCATGCCCCGCTGGTGCCGGGGCGCACGCACGCGCCGTGCAGCTTGTTTGCCGCGACGCTCACTTGCGTGCCAATTGTGCTCGTTCTCTGCGTTCTCCCAGCTACGGGCAGCCGCAGAAGTCGAAATCCTTGCAGCAGTCGCCCAGGTTCAAACAGGCCTGGTCGCACCAGCAGCCGCCGCTGCCCTGGCCGCCGCACATGTTCTTGCAGGTGCTGGCCGGATTGGCGCCGCACAAGCCGCCGCCACCGCCGCCACCGCCACCGCCGCCGCAGGCCGTGCCGAAGTCGGCGCAGCAGTCGCCGTATTCCGTACACAGGTCGTCGCAGTAGCACGCACCGCTGGGCGCCGCATCGCCGCAGAAGCCCACGCAGCTGTTGGGGCCGCCGCCACCACCGCCGCCACCGCCGCCACCGCCACACGGGCCGCAGTCGGCCGGACAGTTCAGGCAACTCTCGGTGGCCGCACTGCATTGGCCATCGCCGCACACCGCGCCGCCGCCACCACCGCCTCCGCCACCGCCACCGCCGCACTGGGCGGCGTAGTCGCTACAGCAGTCGCCCGAAGACGTGCACAGGTCATCGCAGTAGCAGAGCCCGCTGGGGGCCGGACCGCCGCATGCGCCCGCACAACTGCTCGCGCCACCGCCACCGCCGCCGCCGCCGCCACCGCCGCAGGGACCGCAGTCGGCTGGACACAGGGTGCACGACTCGCTGGGTGCGCAGAAGCCGTTGCCGCAGACCTCGCCGCCGCCACCGCCACCGCCACCGCCGCCGCCACCGGAGGGCGTGCAGCCCGCGATCGCCGTGTTGGTGCAGAACTTGCTGCTGCACATGTCGGTGGTGCACTCGTTGCCGTC
>JACRCU010000019.1 GCA_016218865.1 Deltaproteobacteria bacterium
CCAAGCCCTCGTCGGCCAGGGTGATCGCCCGTCCACTCTGGCCCGCGCGACCGGTGCGGCCGATACGGTGCACGTAGTCCTCGGCATCGGTCGGGATGTCGTAATTCACAACCAGATCCACGTCGTCCACGTGCAGGCCGCGCGCCGCCACGTCGGTGGCCACCAGGACCTCGATGGCGCCAGCGCGAAAATCTTCGACCAGCTTCATGCGCTTCTTCTGGGCGACGTCGCCGCTCATCAGCTGGGCCTCCCAGCCGTTGTGATACAGCTTGAAGTCCAGCCACTCGCCGGCGCGCTTGGTATTCACGAACACTAGGGCGCGATGTGGCTTGTGCTTTTCCAAGAGCGCCAGCAGCAGCGGCAGCTTGTCGCGCTCGGCCACGTGGTACAGGATCTGTTCCACGGTCTCGGCGGCGACGCGCTCCGGGTCGACCTTGATCTCGACGACATCGCGCAAGTAGCGATTCGCCAAGGTCATCACGTCGTAGCTCAAGGTGGCCGAGAACAGCAGCGTCTGCCGATCGCGGGCGCAGTTCTGCAGGATGTAGCGAATGTCGTCGACGAAGCCCATGTCGAACATGCGGTCGGCCTCGTCGATGACGGCGACCTGAACATGCTGCAGATCCAGCATCTTGCGGCGCATGTAGTCCATCATGCGGCCGGGCGTGCCCACAACCAGATCGACCTTGCCTTCCAGCACCTTGGCCTGGCGCTCCCAGTCCATGCCGCCGAATACGGCGACAGTGCGGAAGTGGCAGTGCTTGCCCACGTTGTCGGCGTCCTTGGCGATCTGCAGGGCCAGCTCGCGGGTCGGCGCCACCACCACCGCGCGCGGGGCGGTCGGGTGGCTGCGGTCGGTCTCGAGCAGTTCCTTGAAGATGGTGATCAGAAAGGCCGCAGTCTTGCCCGTGCCGGTCTGGGCCTGGCCAGCGACGTCGCGGCCCGCGAGCGAGTACGGCAGGGTCTTGGACTGGATCGGCGTGCAGCGGGCAAAGCCCAGATCGTCCAGACCGCGCAGGATTGGCGCCGGAATCGGCAGGTCGGCGAACTCGGTCTCGGTCAGGGTGGGACCTTGCCGCGCCGACTCCAGCGCGTCATCGGGCATCGGGCCGGCATCGTAGGTAACTTCTTGTTTGTTTTCCATATCCTCGTCCGTTGGGAGGGGCTGCGCCCGCCGGCATTTCCGCGGAGGGCGAGGGAGCGGTTCCGCACGGCGCGGCGGCAAGATGCACGCCGACCCAGGCCTTGCGCCATCAACGCACAAGCCGGCGTCCCCGACAGGAATCGAACCTGTGACCTTTCGCTTAGGAGGCGAACGCTCTATCCTGCTGAGCTACGAGGACGGCGTCGCAGCGGCTCGGCAAACCTGCCACTTTCGACCCGGAACCGACAGCAAGCTAGCAGGATTCGTGCCAATGCACAAGCTCGCCCCGGTCAAGTGGCCGGCGGCGGCGCGGCGACCTTCGAGAAAAGCACATGGCGCAAGCAACGTTTCCCTTTGCGGGCCAGACAGCCGACTCCCTTGGCATCCCAGAACTCGTTGAGGCCATCGAGTTCCACAACGCCAAGTACTACCTACACGACGCTCCCGTCATTTCCGACGCGGAATACGATGCGCTGGTCGCCCGACTGCGGCAGCTGGATCCCGAAAACGCCGTGCTGGAGCGGGTTGGCGCACCTGCCGCCGAGGGAAAGGTGCGCCACGAGACGCCAATGCTGTCCCTGAACAAGTGCACGAACGAACACGAGTTCTTCTGGGAATGGCTTGAGGGCAATTGGCTGCAACTCACCGGGGAGAACAAGGTGGCAGTCCCTACCGTCCCCCCGGCACTGCGCGAACGGAAGATCCGCGAGCGGCAGGAGCAAAAGGCTAGGTTCGTGCTCTGGACGAGGATCAACTCTCGGGCCGTGCTCGTCACAACGCCGAAGATTGATGGACTTGCGTGCTCGATTCGCTATGCCGCCGACGGCCGTCTTGACTTGGCCGCAACGCGAGGAGACGGCTTGGTGGGCGAAGACGTAACAGCTAACGTCCGGTCGATTCCGGATGTTCCTGCCCGGCTAAGATTCGAAGTGAATCACGCTTTGGAAGTCCGCGGCGAAGTGTACATGCCTCTCGATGTATTCAGACCCCTCGAAGGCCGGTACTCCAATCCGCGTAACCTGGCCGCAGGAATCCTAAAGGCAAAGGAACAGGGGGAAATCGGGCCCAAGTCGCTCCGGTTCCTTGCATACGATGTAGTCGGTCCGGTGTTCGAAACCGAGTTTGAAAAGTTTGCCCTCCTCGGGAAACTTGGATTTGACGCCGCCCCGGCCGTAGCCATCCAAGCATCCGATGCGCCGAGAGCGTTCGATCAGGCGGCCCGGGAACGCGATAGCTGGCCCTACGAAGCCGATGGAGTCGTATTTCGCTTGAACAGCGTCGCGGACTCGCAGTGGCTTGGCGAGACTGCCCATCATCCGGTGGGCGCGGTTGCCTGGAAGTTCGCCTTCGGTTCGGGCCGTACCAAGCTTTGCGCGATCGAGTGGAGCGTCGCCCGGACCGGAACGATTACGCCAGTGGCGATCGTGGAGCCGGTTCATTTGACCGGGGCAGTCGTCACACGCGCGACCCTGCACAATTGGTCGCGGGTGCAGAAGCTGGAACTCCGAATTGGCGATCTCGTGGAACTGGTTCGACGCGGAGGGGTAATTCCCCATGTGGAACGCGTGATCGAAAGTAGCGGCGAACCACGAATCGCAGCACCGGCCAGCTGCCCGAGTTGCGGTAGTCCTGTCGAGATCCGGAAGAGCACCGATGTTGTGACCGGAAACGAAACACAAGTGCTCGCGTGCAGCCAGCCCGATCAGTGCACCACGGCCCGCCGCCGCAGCGTGCTGCACTACTGCCAGATGCTGGAGTTGGAGGGCTTTGGCGACAAGGTAGTGGACTTGGTGATGGAAGCGGGGCTGGTGCAGGACCCGGCCGACTTGTACACGCTGCAAGCCGGCGATCTGCAAGAACTGCCGCGGATGGGCGCCGTGATGGCGAGGAACCTGCTCGCCCAGGTAGAGAAGGCACGACGCGTACCCACTCCAAAGTTCTTGTGCGCCTTAGGCATACCCTCGCTCGGCAAGCAGACTGCAGAACTACTGGTGTCGCGCGGAGGCCTGGACGTGATTAGGCGTCTAAGCGTGGCTGACGCAGTTGGGCTGCGACACTTGGCGTCGAAAACTGCGGCCCAAGTAGTGGCCGGATTGGCCGAGAGAGCCGAGCTGATCGACCGATTACTGAAGCATGTGGAGGTGGTCGACGAGACGCCAACTGCAGCTGGTGTTGGGAGGCCGCTTGCGGGACAAGTGGTGGTCTTCACCGGCGCGCTCCAGCGAATGCGTCGCACGGACGCCCAAACCACCGTAGTCAAGCTCGGCGGCCTGGCCGGCGACAGCGTGACCGCCGACACCACGGTGCTGGTGGTGGGCGGCGACGAGCTGGAAAGTCCGACCCCGTCGAGCAAGCTGAAGAAGGCGCGCAAGCTGCAGGAACAGGGCGGCGCCATCCGCATCGTGGCCGAGCCGGAGTTCTGGGCCGAGCTCGAGGGGCGCGCATGAGCCGACTGCTGTATTGGGCTGCGGCTCTGCTGGCGATTGCCCTGCCCGGGCCCGCTTGGGCCACCGCTGGCGAGCGCGAATGCAGCGTGGCGGCGGGCGTGGCCAGCGGGTCAGCGGTCACGCGGCCAATGCTGGCGCTGGACGGACAGTGGCTGCACCACGCCAGCGATTTCTGGGCTTTTGGCGGCGCGCTGCGGGCCCGCTCGGCCTTGGATCGCCAGTACGCGGCGGCGGCGACCGTCGACGCCCGCTGGACCCTGGACGCCCTGACCTGGATCCCGTCGCTGGCCGTGGGCGTGGGCCCGCAACTGGCCAGCTGGCAAAGCAATCCTGTGGCACTGGTGGCCCGCGGCGAGGCCAGCCTGGCGTGGCGCGGCGCGCGCGACCACGGTTGGGTGCTCCGCGCCGCCTGGGAAGGCAGCCCGCTGCAGACGCCGCTGGGCGGCCTGTGGACGCTGTCGATCGGCTACGTGGACTACCACGGGCACGGCATCGGCGTCGATCTGTAGCCTTCACTTGGGGTTCTTGTTGCCTTCGGCGGCGCGTGCCTGCGCCCGTTTGCGCCGCGCCCACCACGCGCGCAGTCCGCGGGCGATGGTGATCGCCATCAGCAGCGAGCCCGCCACCGCCATCACTTTGCCCATGCCCACGTCGGGCGGTCCACTCGGCATCGTCTACCTCGCTCGCGGCCGCTCCCGCCAGCCGCGCAGAACATTCAGAGCCAGTTGCAGGCCATCGGGTGTGCCGATCGACTCGGGATGGAATTGCACGCCCTCGAAACCGTCGCCGCGGAGCGCCATTACGGTGCCGTCGGCAAGCGCGGCGGTGACTTCTACGCCCGACGGCAAGTCGGCGCGCGCCACGGACAGGCTGTGGTAGCGCATCGCCGGCAGCGGCTGCGGCAGGCCCGCCAGACAGCCCTGGCCGCGGTGGTGGACCGCGAACACCTTGCCGTGGATGGGCTTGTCCGAGCGCACCACCCGCGCCCCCAGCGCAACCGCGATCGCTTGGTGCCCCAGACACACGCCGAATACCGGCTTGCGACCGCGCCAGATGCGCAGCAAGTCCAGGCAAAGCTGGGCTTCTTCGGGGGCGCCGGGTCCGGGCGACAGGATCGCCGCGTCGAAGCCGTCGCGCTCGATCGCCGCCGCGGACGTGGTGTCCGGCCGCCGGACCTGCAGGTCCAGGCCCAGCTGCAGCTGCCCGGCGGCCCGGGCGAACAGGTCGACCAAGTTGAAGGTGAACGAGTCGAAGTTGTCGACCAGGACAACGCGCAAGTCTGCCCTTTCTTTTGCGATAACCTGGACTATGGCTGCACGACGTACACGGGGACACTGGCGAATTCGCCCAACTGGCCGGCGGTCGAGCCCTTGTGCTCGGGCAGGTAGGCGTTCGAGAAGAAGCCCCCGTTGCCGTTGCCCAGCGCCACCTGGATGCGGAGCACCGCGCCGCCTGCGGGAATACCATTGGGATACAAGGTCTTGAGCGGCATGGCCGCCTCCAGACCCACGCCCGCGGTGGCCTTGACCTCGCCGGCCAGCCAGCCCAGGTCGGCCGCGTTGGCCAGGCTGCGCCAGCCGGCTCCGGTCGACTTGCCCAAATCGGGGTCCGAGAACGACTGCATACCCAAGGAAGCAAAGGCAAAATCCAGGCCGATGGCCGTGTCGGCGACCGTCAGAGCATTGGACACGGCGTCGTCGACGGCGCCGCTGTTGTCGCTGAGGGCCGACGGCGCCTTGACGCCGGTGCTGGAACCGTAGTCCACGTCCAAGTAGGCGACGATGGCGTTGGTGCTTTCGCACTGTCCGGCGATGCCCACGTACAGGTTCACGGCGTCGTAGGCAACCCAGAGGGTCGTGAGCTCGTTCTTGCCGGCGCCCCAGTCGGTGGCGAGGCTGTTGGTGCCTACTTTCAGGGCGTTGTCGAAGCTCTTGGCCGGGTCGCCGGCCAGCTTGGGCGTGGCGATCGGCGCCACCGTCAGCGCATCCGTCAGCACCAGCGCCGACTTGCCGGGCGGCGTGACGGCCACCGTGGCCAAGCCCAGCGGTAGCGCCGGCACCTGGACCTGCAGGCCGCCAGCAACCGCGGCGACGCTCACGGCGGCCGCTGCGGCACCCGTCTTGGGTACGAACTCGACGGTGCTGCCGGCGGCCAAGTTGCTGCCCTGAATGAGGATGGTGGATCCGCCCAGCACGCTGGCAAAGGTCGGATTCAACCCGGTCAGGCTGGCAGGCAGGTCGGCCGGGTCCACTGCGGACACGGCCAGCGTCGCGCTGAAGACGGTGGTGGTCTTGTAAACCACCTTGGCCGCGGCCAGCCAGTTGCCCTTGGCCAGCGCCGGCATCGGCGCGCTCCACTGTTCGTCGCCGGCCTTGCCTTCGCCACCGTATTGCGCGGCCGTCCAGGTCCACTGCCCGCCATCCTTGTCGGGGTCAGTACCCGTGGCCCCCGTACCCAACATCACGGCCAGGTCCGGTGTGACCCCTGGGGCCGCGGTGACCGTGCCGATGGCCACCAGCGCGCTCAGGTCCCACTGCTGCCCGGCGGCGACCAGATTGGTCGAGCCCAACGGCACCAGCGTGGCACTGGGCGCGGCGGGCGCTTGGTAGCTGAAGGCGTCGGTCAGGGTGCCCGACTGGCCGTTGGCGTTCTTGACGACCACGTCCACCAAGCCCGCGGCGTGCGGCGGCGTCTTGCAGGTCAAGGTCGTCCCGCCGAATTCGACCATGATGTCCGTAGCATCCGCGCCGCCGAATTGCACCGTCGCCGTGGGCGCAAAATGGGTGCCCGTGACCGTGACGACCGCACCGCCAGCGGTGTCGCCCTTGCTGGGATCGACGGCGGTGACCGTGACAGGGGCCGGCTCGCAGGCGCCGCTGACGCACTGTTCCCACAGCTTGCACTCGGGGTTGCAGGTGGTCGGCGCCTTGTCCTTGCACACGCCGGCTTCGCAGGTCTGGTTGTCGTTGCACGGCGGAGTGCAGGCGCCGGTGCCGCCCTTGGGCGTGGGCACCACGATGGCGGTGTTGTCGACCTTGCCCTTGCTGTCCTTGCTGAGGACTACGGGCACCGACTCCCAGGCGCCGCCTTCGCCGGTGTTGGTCCACGCGGCCACGCCGTCAAGAATGGCTTTGGTGCTGTTCTTGTACTCTTGACCAGCGTCGGGCGTCTGGTCGCCCTTGGTCGCCACGAAGATGAACTGGACTTCCTCGCCCGCGTTCAGGCCACCGTCGTGGGTGCCCAGGTTCAGCTTGTGCACGTAAGTGACGATGCCGTCTGCCGCTTTCTCGTCGCCCTTCTGGCCGTCGTCCAGCAGCTGGATCGGCGTCCACATGTTCATGGTGCCCTTGAGATACAGCGCATAGTCCTTGCCGCTCCAGGTGGTGCAGCAGGCGTTGAGCTTGGCCGTGTCCAGGGTCACCTTCATGTCCAAGCTGCCGTGCTTGGGCAGCTTCATGCCGGGCACCGCCACCACGCCCGACTGGCCCTTCTTCAGCGCCAGCTTGCCGTTGGGGCCCACCCACATCCAGTTGCCCAGCTCGTTGAGCGCGCCGTATTCCAGGGTCACGTCGGCAGAGGTGGCAAACTTGACCTGGGTGGTGAAGATGTGGTCGCCCTTGACCGCGCCTTCGCGCTCGTGGCCACCGGCCGAGATCGGGCCATCGTCGTAGAGCGGCGGGTACGGCCCGTCGGTGGGCAGCCAACTGGTGGCATACACGATGGTATTGGTCTTGTCGTCCCACGCGAACGAACCGGTCCACACGATCTCGCCGTCGCCAAAGGTCTGGTTGGCGCTGTCGTCCACGTCGAAGGTCAGCGTGACCACGGCGCCACCGGTCGAGGTACCGTCGGTCTTGCCGCCGTCGCCGGTCACTGCGTCGGTCTTGGTGGCGTCGCCGAACAGCTGAATGTCGCTGCCGCCGGTGGTGTCGCCGAGCGTGTTGCCGCCAGTGTTGTTGTTTTGCGGTGCTGTCGAGCAGGCGCCCATGCCCAGGGCGGCGCACACTGCCACGATGGTCGACCAACGCCGGCCGCCCTTTCCGATCCGTACCATGCTGCCTCCAACGAGGCGGCCAGGTCGCTGCGAGTCGCCGGGGTCCGAAGGCGTCGGCGAGGCGGCTCGTAGCCTAGCGCCTCTGCATTCCCATGTGCGCGAGCTCGGTTGCGGGGCCATGCCGATGCGGCCCGCTGCTGGCGCGGCACTCGTTGACGGGACTACTTGACGGTGACCTCATCCAGGAGGATGACTGTGTCGAAAATCGAGTCGCCCTTGTCGGTGGCGAAGAACTGCAACTCCACCTTCTTCTTCGAGCCCGCCAAGGGTGACACATCCTGGCAGGTCTTCTGCCACGGAGTCATCCACACGCCGCCCTGGTCGAAGTTGACGTCGGACTGGCTCAGGCCCTTGTAGTCCTTGCCGCACTGGCACGACGGCGAGCCCCACTCGCAGGGTGCCTTGCCGCCGCAGTCCGGGTCGCACAGCGAGTCGATGTACACATTGACCATGGTGTTCTTGCCGAGCTCCGAGGTCAGGGTGGCCATGAACGTGTCCATGAACGACGAGCCGCAGTATTCCTTGAATTCTTCGCTGTAGAACTTCCAGTAGAAGCACAGCTGGTTCTGGGCGTCGTCGACGCAGAAGGGCTGCGACAGCGAGCCGTTCTGGGTGGTAAAGCCCAGACCAGTCGAGATGATGCCCATGTACTTGCCGGCCACCGGTATGGTCACGCCCAAGCGCGAAATGACGCGGCCGTCGCCCACCGGCTTCCAGCCCGTCAGGTTGCCCGAGTCCCACGATGGGTTGATCAGCGCCGAGTTGTTCACGTTCGACTCGTCGATACCGAGCATCCGCAGCTTGCCGCCGTAGACCGGGTCCACGTCGGCCGTGGGCAGCGCCGACGCCGAGCTCGCACCGGCGTTGATGAGGTTGTCGAAGAACTTGCCCCCCTTGTCGGCGGCGTACTGTGCGCTCACGTAGTCCGAGAAGCCGACCACCGTGGCCGCGCCGAGCGAGCGCAGCTGCAGCGCCAGGGTGCCATTGAACAACGTGCGGCAAGCGCCCAAGTAGACGATGCTCTGCGCGAAGTTGTCGCGGATGTGGAAGCGCAGCAGCTCGGGCGTCAGGCCGTAGGTGGTGTCGCCGATGATGGCGCGGCCGCGCATGATGTCGGCCTGGGTGTGGTCGACGCAAATGCCGCCCGAGACCGAAGTCTTGACGCAGGTCTCGCCGGCCGGGCAGCCGGTGCCCGCCTGGCTGCAGCTGGCCGTCGAGCTGGACAGGGCCGAGCAGTTGACGGCCTCGCCCGACCAGATGACCTCTTGCGCACCGTGGTGCTCCCAGCCCAGGTCTTTGTAGGCCTGCGGATCCATGCCGCCGAACAGGGCGTCGCCGTGGCCCGAGATCGCCACCAGGCCATAGCTGGACATCGAGCGGTAGAAGTGGAGGTAGGCGTTGGCGCCGGTGGCCTGATCGACGGCAAACGGCGGACATTGCTTGTTCTTCAGGTTAGTGCCGGCGGTATCGGCCTCGTCGCCGCCCGTCTTGGAGAATTCGTTCAGGTTCGGCGCCAGCGACAGGGCTCGCCGCGCGCCCACCGCGTTGTTGCCCGCCAGTGCCCCGGCGTCGATCGGCCCGCTGGCACCGCGCGCACCGGCGGGAGCTAGGCTCAATGCACCCAACTGGCCGGACTTGTAGCGAATCCACACGCCGTAGCCGCCGTCTTCGGCGATCCCGGCCTCGGCCACGGTCGCCTCGGCCTTGAGCATGTTGACGACCTCGACCTGCGCGCCCTTGGGCGTTTGACCGCCGGTCACCGCGCCCAGGAACTGGTCCTTGGCCTTCTTTTGCAGGCTCACGATGGCGTTGCAGGTGCCCTTGTCGAACCGCTGCACCACATCGATCGACGCCAAGGGCGAGTAGGCGGTGTACTGTTGCACGCCCACATCCACCTGCGCCTTGACGCGGAAGTAGCGGCGCTTGGCGGACGACGACTGGGCGGACACACACTCCGAGAAAACGGCATCTTTCTGCACATCGTCGCAGTCGCCCGCCGAGCCACTGTCCTTGAGCTGCGCCGTCACGCCGCCGCCCAGCGCCTGGCCGAGCTCGTCGGTCTCGACCAGGGTGATGGTGGCCGGGTCGATGATGGGCTTGGCGCCCGCCGCCGCCACCGCGCCCGGCGCCGAGAAGCGCACCACTACGTTACTGTTCTCGTTGACGAACAAGACGTTGGGCGTGATCTCCGGCGGCCCGTCGAATTGGAAGACCGGGTTGTAGACGATGTGCACGGTATCCGAGACCGTGGCGGTCCCCTTGGTGGCGGTGACCGTGTAGTGGTTGTCGCCGGGCTTGAGAGTCAGAATGCCCGACTTCCAGTACTCGCCGGGGGTGATCTTGCCGGTGCCACCGTTGGCATCCGTCCACGAGATCGACTCTGGGCTGCCAAAGGCGGCGCCCGTCAACTGGATCGCCGCGCCGCCGCTCTGGCCCCAGTCGCGACCGGTGGGGCCGAGGATCTTGACCAGCAAGCTCTTGAACATCTGCGGGCTGCCGGTGCTGTCGCCGCCGCCGTCCTTGGTGCTGGTGTCGGGTTTGCCGGCATCGGCGTCGCCGCTGGTCGCGTCGTCCGTGCCCGGCAGCGTGTCTTCCAGGCCGGTGCCGTCGCCGACCAGGGTGTCCGTCGCCACGGAGTCGTCGCCCGCAATGGTGTCGACGCCCTGCCCATCCGCCTGGGCGTCGGACAATTGCCCCGTGTCACTGCTCGTGTCGGGCTTGTCGGCGGGCGCGGTTGCGGGGCTGCTGCAGGCCAGCATCGCCAAGGTCGACACCGCCACCGTCGCGGCGGCCGTGTGTCGCCGAAATCCTGCAAAACGCAGTAGAGTTGCTGTACTCACCAACTGCCCCCTTTCTTGCTTCAGTGGCTGCGGCCCAAGGCCCAGCGTGCGCCACGCGCCATGGCCAATCGACAAGGGTACAGTTGTCGGGTGCGTGCCGCAAGGCGGCGGATGCCTCCGCGAGCGCCCGGCAGACACTGGCCTTTCGCCACGGCAAGCGGCACGATCCACAGCACAGGCGTGGCCGTCGCAAGGTCGCGCCCCGCAGGAAGGATACCCAAACCGTCCAAACTCGGATTCGGAAACCTCGGCAGACCTCCGGGCCCGGACCGGGGTCCCCGTCTGATCGTCGCCAGTTGCCAATCGGATCCGGGAAGGCGTTCCCGCGCGAATCGGGTGGGGTGCATATGACGCTGGCGAAATCCGACGATCCCGTGTCCCTGGCCCTGTCGCCGGCCGGTGCCGATGCCCGCCGCCGCGCGTGCTCGCCCGGCCAACCGGTGCGCGTGGGCCTGCTGCTCAATCCCCGCGCCGGACGGTCCAAGTCCGCGCGCCAACGCCACCGGCTGCAGTCGCTGCTCGGCATCGACGACGCGTGGGACGAAACCTGGGATCTCGCCTCGGTGCGGCGGGCCCTGAGCCGGCTGCTGTGTCGGCGCGGAGCCAATGTCTTGGCGATCGCTGGCGGCGACGGCACGGTCCACCACACCGTCAACGCCCTGGTAGACCTGACCCGCGAGGCCGAGCTGGCCACCGGCAGCGACATCCCCCTGCCCCGCCTCCTGATCTTGAACGGCGGCACGCTGAACATCGTGGGCCGGACCTGCGCAATCCACGGCCCGCCACACGAGATTCTAGAGAAGTTCCTGCGCTACTTTTCGGGTGCACCGCTGTCGCGGGTGCCGGCGCGAAGGCTGCCCTTGCTCAACGTCGCCTGGCAAGGTCCGCAAGGTCCGGTGCTGCCGCGGCTGGGCTTCGTGTTCGGCTCCGAGGTGGCGTACCACGCGATCGCGCTGTACGAGCGCTTTGGCGCTGGCTACCACGGGCTGGCGCGTTTCCTGTTCGAGCTGAGCCGGGGCGCCACCTTTGGCAGCGAGCTGTGGCGGCGCGAGGGCTGGAAAGTCGGGCCCTACGAGTCGCAACTGCGCGTGGACGACCAGCTTTGGACCCGCTACACCGGGGTGGCCGCAGCCACCGTCGACCTGACCTTGGCGATCGGCGCGGCGCGGGCCATTCGCCGCAGCTTGTACCAGCCGGGGTTTTCCGTGCGGGTCATCGAAGCCCTGCAACCCGCGGCGGTGGTCAAGCTGTTGCCGGCCATGATGAGCGACCGGCCCGTCGCCGGCATGCTCGACCTGCCCAGCTGCAAGTTGTTGACCCTACAGGGTCCCTATACGCTCGATGGCGAGCTGTTCGACGAGCCGCCGATTGTCGAGCAGCGCCTGCCCCTGCAGGTGAGCCTGAGCGAGGTGCGGCTGCACGCAGTGCCCGGCGAGTGGACCGCCGACGAGTGGTAGATCGCGGCGCTCGGACACGCGTCAACAGGGTGGAATCCCTCACGTTGCGGGATCCTTGTCGCCCATGTTGCCGCGTGCTACGATCGAAAGACGCGGTGTTGACCGTTTTGCTTTGAGTTCGTTTCGCAGTTTCGCCTGTTGGCCGTAAGAGGGTAGTTCCGCACAGCGGAAGAGGTATTCGCAGAACAACGGGATAGCCGCCAACCGGCGGAGAGACAAGGCATCCGCGATACAAATATGGCACCCGCGAGCAGCGATCCTGCTGCCGCACCGTCCGCTGGTCACGGCGACGCAAGGCACCCACGCCGACGCGCTGCCCGCCCCCCAAGGCGGCCCACAAAGCGGTCACCGCAATCAAGGAGCCCGGCCCTGCCCATGCTCAAGCTGTCGATTCAAGACTTTGAAGGCCGCACCACCTACGTCTCGCTGAAGGACGGCGAATACAGCATCGGCCGCGACGAGGCCAATGCGATTTGCCTGTCGGACCGCAATGTTTCGCGCCAGCACGCGCGGCTGCAGTCCAAGGGCGGGCACGTCTGGCTGGAAAACGTTCACGCCACCTACGGCACCCGCCTGAACAACCTGCTGATCCGCGAGCGCACCGAGGTGCAGCCCGGCGACGTGGTCGAAGTCGGCGACTACAAGCTGGAATTGGTCGGCGAAGAGAAGCGCGACACCGCGCTCCGCGACGAGAGTTCGGGCGGCATGGCCGTGCCCGCGGCGCCGCCCCAGCCTGCCAGCGCTGGCGGCACGTTGAAGTCCAAGACCCCCGAGGGCGCGACCGCCATCGTCAACCTGGCCGATATCTCGGCAATGTTGAACAAGGAGCCGGCGGCGCCTGCCCAGACGATCCCGGATGGTCAGCAGCCGCGAATGGTGGTCGAGAGCGAGAACCTGCGCGGCTTGGAGCTGCGCATCACCAAGACGCCCATCATCGTCGGCCGCGTGCGCGAGTCGTCGGATCTGGTCATCGATCACCGCTCGATCTCCAAGGAACATGCCCGCTTGACGCGCCTGACCGACGGGACCTGGCAGGTTCTGGACCTGGGTTCGGCCAACGGCATCAAGGTGAACGGCGAGCCCTACAGCAAGTCCGAGCTGCGTTCGGGCGATCGGCTCGAACTGGGCCACGTGACCCTGCGGTTCCTGGCTGCGGGCGCCAAGGCTCCGGCGGCCGGCAGCGGTGGCGGCAGTTCGGGTCCCAGCAAGGGCACCTGGGTGATGATCGGCGGCTTGGTGGCGGTGCTGGCGATCGCCGCCGTGGTGGTGGTGCTCGTGCTCGGCAAGGGCGACAAGCCCGGCAGTGCCGACGGCAGCACCGACAAGCCGGCAGCCAAGGGCGGCAGCGACAAGCCCGCGGTCGACAAGGCCGCAGCCAAGGCCGGCGAAGAGAATGCCCCGGAAAACAAGGCCGAGGAGAAGGGTGCGCCCGAGGCAGCCAAGGAAGAGGGCAAGGCCCAACCCGGCAAAGAGGCGGCGGGCGACGCGTCGGCGCTGATGGAGACCGTGGAGGGCAAGCTGGCCGAAGGCAAGTACGAGCAGGCTCTGCCGATGCTCGAGGCGGCCAAGCTCCAGAACCCCGGCAGCGCGCCGATCGCCGCAAAGTACGCCGAGGTGTCGCGCCTGGTCGAGCTGAAGAAGGACCTGGACAAGGCCGAGAAGAAACTCGACACCGATCCGGCCATGGCGCTGGAGTTGGCCACGGATGTCCGCGGCAAGGCCCCCAAGGGTACGCCGCTGTACGACGGTGCCGACTCGATCGTCGACATGGCCAAGAAGAAGCTGTCGACCAAAGTCGCCGCGCCCACCAAGGCCGCGCCGCCCAAGGAAGACCACCCGGCGGCGAAGGTCGACAAGCCAAAGGAAGAGAAGCCCAAGGAAGTCAAGGTCAAGGAAGAAAAGCCCAAGGAGGCCCCGGCGCCCGAAGGCAAGAGCAGCAAGGACCTGTACGACGACGCCCGCGAAGCTCTGGGCGCCGGCGACTACGACCGCTCGATCGGCAGCGCCAAGCAAGCGCTGAAGTCCGGCTACAAGAAGGCCCTTACGGTGCTCGCCAAGGCCTACTGGGGCAAGGGCGACAAGGCCAGCTGCCTGAGCTACGCGCAAAAGGCCATCGACGCCGGCTTCGACGATGCGTCCATGCAAAACCTCGTCAACAAGTGCCAGTAGCGACGCACTGAGTTCGTCCGGTCGGGGCGGCGCGGCCCGCATCACGCAAACATTCGCAGTTCAGTAGGGTTGCGACCTGCGGGTCTGCCCCGCTACGGCCGGCTGAAGGCGAAGTACGCCAGGCCCGCACCGAGCAGGCAGGTGGAGCCGGTGACGGCGGCGTACACCATGGCGTCGCCGATACGCCCCGCCTGTAGCTGCCGGAGCAACTCGGTGTTGAACGTGGAGTAGGTGGTGAATCCGCCCAGGATTCCGGTGGTGATCGCCAGGTACACGACGTCGGCCACGGGGCGGTGGGCCTGCCGCGCCACTAGCGCACCGAACACGGCGGACCCGGCGAAATTCACGAACCACGTGGCCAGGGGCACGCCATGCCACAGCCGGCCAGCCAGATTGCGCGCAACCGCATAGCGAGCCATTCCGCCCGCGGCGCTGCCGACGCCCACGGCGAAATAGAGCCAAAGGTCGCGCATGGTTGGCGAGCTCAGCCGCCGCCGGGGCAGAGGACGAAGAAGCACTTGGGCGTGTCGCCGACCAGGCCGCACGTGTCGCACCAGCAGCTGGTGGGCTTGTCGCCAGGCACCAGGATGCACTTGTCGGTCGGCTTGCCCACGCACTTCTGCGGCGGGCACTCCTCGCGCGGCTCAGTGCACAACTTGCTGTTGCACCAGCACTTCTTGATGGGGTCCATCTTGGTGCAGCCGCACCAGCTGGGCGGCTCTTTGTTCACGTAGGTGCAACTGTCCTTCTGGATGCACTCCAGGCCCGTGTAGCCGGCGCACTGGGCCTCGCTGCAGAGCGGCGTCTTGCCTTCGCTTTTGCAGAGCTCCCCGCACCAGCACTTGGGGGCGGCGGCGGGGCACAGGCTGGGGTCGCACTTGGGCTGCTTGTCGGCGCCGCAGGTGTCGCCGCAGTAGCACTTGCCCAAGGTCGAGCATTGCTTGAGGAAGGCGCACTCGGGGTCCTTGGCGGCGAAGCCGGCCACCAAGGCCGAACCAGCACAGCTGACCTGCGGGCCGGTGTCGGCGGTGGCGTCGTCGCCGCTGGTCGTCGCAGTGTCGACCTGGCCCAGATCACTGCCACTGCCGGTATCGCTGTCGCTGGCCACACCCGCGCTGGAGAGTTTGGCCTCTTCTTCGGTGCCCGAGCAGCCGGCCGCGGCGAGCACGCCGACCGCTGCCGCCCAGCCCAAACACCATGAAACCCAGGGCTGCATCGCCACTCCGCGGGGCCATCGGCCCCTGGCGACACAGGGTACACGCCGCAGCTGCCGCTGCGCAATGGTCGGGCCGCGCCAGCTCCGACGCGCAGCAACCTTGCACGAATCGGCGAAACTCCCGATGATGTGGGAGCCCTTTTGGGCACCGGAGGCCCCATGGCGCGCACCCACATCGCCACCCTCGCCATCCTCGCCGCACTCGCGACCCAGAACGCCTGCGGCAGCGACGACACGCCGCCCCTGCAGGTCGGCACCTCGGCGGACGGCTCCAGCACCAGCGGCGACGGCAGCTTGAGCGGCGACGGCGCCACCGGCGATGCCCCGGGGGCCAGCGACGCGCTGACCGACGGCACCGCGGGCGGCAGCGACACCGCCGGCGACACGGCAAGCGACACAGCAAGTGACACGGCGAGCGACACTTCAAGCGACTCGTCAAGCGACGCGGGCGTCAGCGACGTGGCCGCAAAGTACCCGCTGTGCAGCGAATTGGTCACGTGTACGGCGGTAGCCTGCGGCGGCAGCTGGGCCCAAGGCTGCGCCAAGCCGTGCCTGGACGGCGGCTCCAGCGAGGCCAAGGCCGCCCTGCAGCCGTACCTGGACTGCGTCGAGACCTATTGCACCAAGGGCGTCTGCGCGGGCAATGCTACGGCGGGCTGCATGGACAAGTGCGCGGGCGACAAGTGCTTTGCCAAGATGTTGTCCTGCGGGGCCAACGGTGCCAGCGGCAAGTCGGGCTGCTCGTCGGCCTTTGGCTGCCTGGAAGGCTGCAAGGCCAAGGGCTTGTCCTGCTACTTCGACTGCTACGGAGCCATGAGCAAGGCGGCCCAGGGCCAGTTCGAGGCCCTGACCAGCTGCGCGCTGGCCGCTGGCGGCGCCGATCCCTTTAGCCAATGCCCTGTACAATCCCTAACTTGCATGGCAGACGGCAAGACCGGCTCCGGCGACTGCAAGTCGATGCTCCTCTGCACGGCCGAGTGCGAGGCCACCGGCAAGAACGACGACGGCACCTGCATCGGCGGCTGTTGGGCGGGCGGCAGCGCCGAGGCCCAAGGCCAGTGGCTCACCGTGCTGGCCTGCGACAGCACCCCCACGGCCGGCTGTGGCGACGCTTTTGGCAAGTGCATCCCGTCCAGCGGCACAAAAA